>CAXQZM010000052.1:0-16366 GCA_964228455.1 Alphaproteobacteria bacterium
CAGCCAGATTAGTTTTAAATTAGAGCTCTGGGTATATCGGGAAGTTCGAGCATAACTCCAAGACTTCAGCTCTAACTTTGTTCTCTACATGGGTATTGGCTTCCGGGCCATTTGAGGCGAGTCCGTCAACAACTTCAACAATCCAGTCAGCAATTTGACGGAATTCTACCTCTTTAAAGCCGCGTGTTGTTCCTGCTGGAGATCCAAGGCGAATACCGCTCGTTATCATTGGTTTCTCAGTATCAAATGGGATCCCGTTCTTGTTACATGTTATGTGAGCTCTGCCTAGGGCTTTCTCTGTCGCATTGCCTTTCACCCCTTTTGGCCGCAGATCAACGAGAAGCACATGCGTGTCTGTTCCACCGGTTACCAGGGCAAGTCCACCCTTCATTAACTGATCGCCCATCGCCTTCGCATTAGCGATTACCTGTCTACAGTATTGTTTAAATTCTGGCTGAAGGTCCTCTCCAAAAGCAACTGCCTTTGCTGCTATCACGTGCATCAGAGGCCCGCCCTGTATCCCTGGGAAGATAGCTGAGTTCACTTTTTTGGCGATATCTTCATCATTGGTAAGAATAATTCCACCGCGTGGCCCTCTTAAGGTCTTGTGGGTTGTGGAAGTGGCGACGTGTGCGTGTGGGAACGGACTTGGATGCTCTCCGCCCGCGACAAGACCTGAAAAATGGGCCATATCAACGTGGAGATATGCTCCAACTTTATCAGCAATAGCACGGAATTTGGCAAAATCGATCTGCCGAGGAATTGCAGACCCTCCCGCTATGATAAGCGCTGGCTGGTGCTCTATCGCTAGAGCTTCAACCTGCTCGTAGTCCACCTCTAAGGTGTCTTGGCGCACACCATACTGAACGGCGTTGAACCATTTTCCTGACTGGTTTGGTCTAGCGCCGTGTGTTAGATGCCCCCCTGCATCGAGGGACATTCCTAAGATTGTGTCGCCGGGTTTAATTAGTGCCGTAAAAACCCCCTGGTTTGCTTGGCTCCCGGAGTTAGGTTGGACATTTGCATAATTGCATCCAAAAAGTTTGCATGCTCTTTCTATTGCAAGGTTCTCGGCAATATCTACGAACTGACAGCCACCATAGTATCGCTTACCCGAGTAGCCTTCGGCATACTTATTGGTCATTACTGATCCTTGGGCCTGCATTACCGCGCGAGAAACAATATTCTCCGAGGCAATAAGTTCAATTTCGTCACGTTGGCGGCCAAGCTCTTGATCCATCGCCGCAGCTACTGCGGGGTCGCGAGATATTAAATCCTGAGTAAAAAACTGACGTAAGTCTGACATCCAAGGGCTCCTAAATTTTTCGGCGTGTATGGAGATTTAATTACCATACGAATATTTAGGTGGGACTAATATGCGTCAAAAGGCGTCTTTGGCAGCCCTTAAGCGAGTAAACTCTTCTGCCGTTTGTGCACGAAGGAACGGGTTCGTGGCCAGCTCCAAGCCAATGGTGCTTGGTACCGTTGGCTTACCTTCCAAGCGAAGTTGACGAATAATCTCCCCCCGGTTTTCTATTGTATCGTTATTTGGTTCTTCTGACAAAGCAAAATCTAGGTTTGCCAAGGCGTATTCATGAGCGCCGTATACTAAAGTTTCATTTGGAAGTGCTGAGAGTTTTTGTAGACTTTTGAACATCATGCCCGGAGTGCCCTCAAATATTCGGCCACAACCCAACGTAAACAATGTATCGCCGGTAAATACGACCTCTGACGAGGGTATGTAAAAGTTTACCATATCGATTGTGTGCCCGGGTGTCCCAATCACACTGATGTTGGTGCCTCCGATTTCAAGCATATCCCCATCTTTTACTGTCTGTGTTGTGCCTGGAATGCCCTCTGGGCCGTAGACTTCGCCTAATCCTGAAGCTAGTGAATGGAGATGTGATACATGATCTTGATGATGATGGGTAATTAGCACAGCACTAATATCCAGTGCATGGGCTTTTGCGGTCTCAAAGTACGCCCTATCGTCACCAGCATCTACTGCGATGCAGCTTTTACCGTCGGGCTGCTCGATTAGAAAGCCGTAGTTGTCATCTCGATAGGGGACAATTATAATTTTCATTACCAAAACCCAATGTTCTCCATGTTTGTCCAGGGCTCTTGAGCAGGTAAAGCGTCGCCTTCTTGAATTAACTCAATTGAGATGCCTTCTGGAGATTTTAGGAATGCCATTCTCCCATCGCGGGGTGGGCGGTTTATCGTGATTCCGTGGTTGAGCAGTTTTTGGCAAAACCCATATATGTCCTCAACGTTGTATGCCAAATGTCCCCAGGCACGGCCCTCAACTCTGGGCTCTTCTCCGGTGTCCCAGTTGAAGGTAAGCTCTAGTTCGGGTGCGTTGGACGCCTTTGCTGAGTTTAGGTCAAGTGGAGCCGCTAAAAAAACAAGTGTAAATTTTCCTGCTTGGGACTCGACTCTTCGGGTTTCAATCAGCCCCATTGCGCCAGTCCAAAACTCGAGTGAAGAGGTCAGGTTATCAACCCGTATCATTGTATGTCTATATCTCATGTCTGGTCCCTAACTTTTCTAAGTGCTTTGGTAAATTATACTCGGATTTCTCAAATATAAAGCGCCGAGTTAGACGCGTAATGCATGGGTTATGGACGCTGCATTACGGCCTTTGACGTATCTTGACCATAGTAGCGAGAGAAAGCGTTCATGAATTCATAACACATAATGACATTACCGCTAGTTGGATCAAAATACGCGTTTTCTTCTTCACATGCTTCGAACCGAACTTTGATTGGCGCCGAAATGTCAAACGTACGCGAAAATTGCTCAGCAAGCATAGCTAATGCGTCTGATTCTTGAGCTAGCGACCACCACCGCTGGTGCTGTTCACGTTCAGGAGTGGAAAATTCAAATATTAATATATTTTCTACACCGGATGCTTCATCAGCAAGCAGACCAAATTGCCCCAAAGTGTATGACCATCCATCGTATGCAGAGAAGTATAGCAACTTACAACGCTGAAGAATCTCCGTTTCAATCGAAAATACCTCGGCAATTTCGTGAAATATTTCTGCGCTACCCCCGTATAGCAAGCACGCTGCATTAAAGTGCCTTTGCAAGTCTAGAGCATGCTCTCCAAAATAATCATCGGAGACTGGGGCGCCGCGCTCAACTGATGATTTGAGCCAAAAATCAATGAAGGCAAAGCCGTACGATTTTAGGCGCTTTTGTTCCTCTAAATCTTGATCCGCTGCATGAATTTGGACAATCAGCTCTACCAAAGCAAAATCATCTGCAGCATTTTCTTCTCCCCCTAAAGAAGGGAGACCACTGTCTGCAATTAGAGCATGAGCTAGCTCATGGTAAAGCATCAGTATCGTGTTGCCAATAACATATGTGTCCAAGTCAATGTCCGAAAATGCTTCTCGTTGGTCATTAGCAGTCGGGTTCAAAGTCTTCGGGGATTTTTTTTGGGCGTTGGCAAACAAACTAAATCCGAAAAAGATTGTAATGGCCGCTAACGCGACGACTGCTCTTGTTATCATTTATTTAACTTATCAGATTGAGGTGTTTCAGCAATACGGAGTGAAACTAGTTTATATTTGTCGCGCTGGGTGAAGTCATATACGTGTGTAATCTGATCACCTACTTAGAACACGAGGATAAATTAGGGTGTCCAGTATGATTCGTAAGAAACCTGCCAATCGCTTTGACTTATCCTCATTTGTACGACTGAGTTTTTGGATTTTATTTTTCACTTTTATACTGCTTTCTTGGGCTTGGCTCTTCATCCGTAATGAGGGGAGTGTTGCCATCTCGACAAGTGCTTTAAGTTCGAACTTTGCGGCAGCTCTCCATACCTCAATTAGTTGGCCCGATCTTGCAGCAATGTGGGCTCTGATGGTTCTTGCAATGATGCTGCCTACCTTGTTGCCGATGTTAAGAGCTTTAGGGGATATCGTATTGAATAAACCTCGCGCGAGCTTCGTGCTTTCCAGCTTTATCGGCGGATATGTGATTGTATGGCTGTTTTTTTCATTTGCACTCAGCGGGGTGCAAAGAGGTTTAACAGAGTTAAGCCTTGTAGATCCAGGCGGCGCCCTTTTGTCACCTATTGCATCAGTTTTTTTGCTCCTATTGTCGGGCCTCTATCAGTTTAGTAATCTCAAACAGGCGTGTCTGAAGTCGTGTCAGGTGCCCATGTTCTTTTTCATGTCAAATTGGCGTGATGGTATTGGAGGGGCTGCACTAATGGGCTTGCGCCATGGGGCCATTTGTGTTGGTTGCTGTTGGGCGCTCATGTTGCTAGGTTTTGTCGGTGGGTTGATGAATTTGGTCTGGATGGGGATAGCTACAGTGCTTATGGTAGTGGAAAAATGGCCGGCTGTGGGAGCTCTGATGCGGCCTTTGATTGGTCTGGGCTTAATAGCGCTAGGGATGTCCTATGGAGCTTATTTTTTAGTGCTTTAAATAAAATTATAGGAGGCCGTTATGGCTTGGCAAATTAAAGGTGAATTAATCCTTAACTGCAACTGCACAGTTTTTTGTCCATGTGTGGTTTCATTGGGGGATCATCCGCCAACGGAAGGGTACTGCCAAGCATGGTTGGGCGTTCGAATAGATGAAGGCTCATATGAGGGAATTTCACTTAGCGGTCTAAACATCGCAATGATAATGGATATTCCTGGAAAAATGGCGCGTGGTAACTGGACAGCTGGTTTGTTTGTTGATGATAGAGCTAATGATGATGCTTACGTATCGCTGGAGAAAATATTTTCGGGTCAAGCTAAGGGTACGACTGGGCTTTTCCGGCTACTTGTCGGTACTTTTTTAGGCTCCGAAAGACAGCCAATTTCCTATGCAACAAGTGGGGAAAACCGGCGCTTAACGGTTGGTAAAAAGATTATCGGTGAAGTTGCCCCAATCGGGGGCAAAGAGCCTGGAAAAGAAGTAGTAGTAAGCAACACAGAATATTGGATGGGCCCCGATATAACTGTGGCTAGCGCATCTAAAGGCCGCGTTCGAGCATTTGGGCGTGTTTGGGACTTTGATGGTCGTAGCGCGGAGATCTGTCAGATTAATTGGCGGGGATAATCAGCGTTAAAGTTAACAGCGGGAGCTGGTTTTTTGACGCAGGCATTTATTACTCCTTCTAGACGTGTGCGGATAACCCCTTGGTACAACCAGGTTATGGCAGCAGGGGCAAAAGCCTTCACGGTTTATAATCACATGCTCCTCCCGACACAGTTTTTTGGTGCACGCGAAGATTATGACCATCTCTCTGAGCATGTGCAGGTTTGGGATGTCGCATGTGAACGTCAGGTTCAGTTAAAAGGACCAGACGCATTGGATTTATTGCAGCTAATGACGCCTCGTGACATGGCCCAAATGGCTGATGATCGTTGTTTTTATATCCCGTTAGTGGATGGAACCGGTCATTTGTTAAATGATCCAGTAGTGATGAAGGTTGGTGAGGATATCTATTGGGTTTCTATCGCCAGTTCAGATGTAGCATTATATGCTAAAGGGCTTGTTGCCGGTCGAGACATGCGGGTGGAGATAACAGAGCCTGATATCAACCCTTTGGCTATTCAGGGGCCCAAATCTGATGAGCTGATGGTTCGTGTTTTTGGGGAAGAAGTTCGTTCCATTAAATTTTTCCGGTTCAAATGGTTAGCATATCAGGGTGTAGACTTGCTTGTCGCTCGCACTGGTTTCTCCGGTCGGGGTGGTTTCGAGATATACGTACCGGGTCCAAGCTATGAAAACGGAGCCTATCCAGTTCTTGCAATCAACCTTTGGGACGAGCTGTTTGATCGGGGTGAAGATTTGAGTGTTGCACCTGGCTGCCCCAACTGGATTGACTTTATGGAAGCAGGACTACTAAGTTACGGTAATACAATTGATGCTGGGCATACTCCTTTTGAAGCTGGTCTAGGAAAGTACTGCAATGGAATTGATACTTGCTTAGCTAGTGAAGCGTTATCGAAGGAAGCAGATGAAGGTCCTGCGCGAATGGTTAGAGGAGTGATTTTTGATTCTGATGATTTCGTACCTAGCGTGCTGAAGGATTGGTCAATTCTTGATAGTACTGGAAAAAAAATAGGCCTATTGTCTGCTGCTTCTCCGTCACCGCACGTAGGAACTCATATTGGGATGGGGACCATTGAAAAAAGTCATTGGCAGTCCGGCACTTTTGTTTCAGTTGAAACTCCAGAAGGCTTGCGTACTGCAACTGTAACTGATCTTCCGTTTCGTTAATTGCGCGCTCCTATGTCGCGGTGAAAGAACATTGCACTTCGAGTAAGTGGAAAATGTGACGCCAGCAGTTTATATTCAACATGCGGTCCCTCAGCTAAAGAGCCTGAAACCTCTTCGGCAGTTTGCGGACGACATTACACCGTTTTTCGCAGTTGCGGCGTTCATGGTTTCTCTTGCCACGCTTTTTGTTGGTTTGCAGGTCGCAATGGGTCCTGAGATTTTAGGGATAATGAGGTGGTATGCGACATATATAAGCGCTTTAGTGACACTAGGCCCGCCAATGCTTATAGCATTTGTCTTCCAGTGGGCATTTCATCGCTGGCCTTTTGAGCCCATTATTTCGTCGCTTTTTTTAGCAATAGTCGGATGCTTCTGGCTTATTTTTTTAAGTAGAATGCCGTCTTCTGAAGTGGTTACACCACTTATAAGATCTGGGGTCTCGATGCCAGGTAACTACACGTTAATGATGTCGGGTTGGCTTGTATGGTTAGTTGCTCGCGCGCTACTTATACGTTTGAGACCTAGGCCGATAACGCTAAAAATTTGGCGCTGGGCTTGGCATTTAGCGCTTCTCCCAACTGTCTATCTTGTTGGGGTGCAATCCGCGCAGCTTTTTTATGTGTGGGTTGCAACACCGCAGTGGATAGTAAATTTAACCCCAGCCGTGGCTCTTTTTGTAACGTGCGTGTTCACAATAATGCACTATTGGGCTCTTCGCACCTCCAAATTCTAGCATTCTCTCGCGCCTCGCGCTAAGGCTTTAAAAGGGAGATAATTATGAAGGAATATGCACCATCGGCTGCTAATTTTGTGCCACTCAGCCCGCTTTCTTTTTTATCGCGCACGGCTACTATTTTTCCAGATAGAACCGCTGTTGTATATGGTGAGCGGAGTTATACCTGGGCCGAGGTTCAAACTCGGTCTCAACAGCTTGCAGGTGCTTTAAATGCGGCGGGAATTGGTCTTGGTGATGTAGTTTCTGTCATTTCGGCGAATACACCGGAGATGATCGAGGCTCATTATGGTGTTCCATTAGCGGGTGGCGTTTTGAACGCGATAAATGTTCGATTGGAGCCAGAAACGCTTGCTTATATTTTGGATCACGCAGAGACTAAAGTATTAATATCAGATTCCGCCTTTTCGCAGTCTGTGAAGAAAGCGTTAGAACTCACTGAAAATAAAGATATTTTGGTGATTGATATATGTGATCCGGCTGCTGAAGGTGATCAAATTGGGTCTCAGAATTATGAGAGTTTTTTGAGCAATGCTGTGTTGGCAGAATTTGTAGGACCAGAAAATGAGTGGCAAACTCTTGCGCTTAATTATACCTCAGGCACGAGCGGACGGCCTAAAGGTGTGCTTTATCATCATCGCGGGGCCTATTTAATGGCTATGGGCACTATCCCTGGCTGGAATATAGGACAGCATCCTAATTATCTTTATTGTGTTCCTTTGTTCCATTGCAACGGATGGAACCATGTTTGGACGATGACCATTCTTGCAGGCACTATCCATTGTATTCGGGATCTTTCCCCTGGGAACGTATGGTCGGAAATTGAAAGACATCAGATCACGCATTTTGGAGCTGCTCCCATTATTCTGGGTAATCTAGTTAATGCATCTTCAAAGGAAGTTTATCCACTTGAACGTTCCATAGAAGTAATGACTGCTGGGGCGCCGCCGCCGGCAGCTATACTCGAGGCGTGTGCGAGCCTTGGCATGAATGTGATACAAGTTTATGGGCTTACTGAAACGTATGGTCACACGGTCGCTTGCCAACCACAAGAAGACTGGTTGAGCAAGAAGCCAGAGGAGCTCGCAACTCTGAAGGCTCGTCAAGGCGTAGCGTTCCCAATTACCGAACAAGTTCGCGTGGTTAACGTCAATACCCGTAAAGATGTACCAGCAGACGGCGAGACTGAGGGAGAAATCCTTGTGCGTGGTAATACCGTCATGAAAGGGTATTACAAAGACGAGCAAGCAACATTGGAAGCATTTGCTGACGGTGCATTCCGCTCTGGCGATGTGGCAGTTCGTCACCCGAACGGATACGTTGAAGTGCGTGATCGATTAAAAGACGTAATTATTTCGGGAGGGGAAAATATTTCCTCAGTCGAAGTTGAGAGCATTTTATATACTCATGAATCCGTGGCTGCTGCTGCAGTTGTGGCGATGCCTAACGAAAAGTGGGGAGAGGTACCATGCGCATTTATTGAGTTAAAGCAGGGTGTGAAGACTCCGGACATTGATGGATTGCGTCTTTGGTGCAGAGAGCGAATGGCGGGATTTAAGACGCCTAAGCGCTTTGAGTTTTTAACATTACCGAAGACGGCTACCGGGAAAATACAAAAATTTGAACTGCGAAAGCTAGCCAGGGACCTCGACTAAGGTCACTCTAGGTAAGCTTAGATATGGATTTTTCGACATGGGTTTCTTTTGTATTTATTGTTAGTGCTCTGTTCTTGGTTCCTGGGCCAACAGTCCTGATGGTAATCGGTTTGACAATGAAATTTGGTCGCTCAGGCGTACCTTATCTTTTGTTTGGAATTAACTTAGCAGACCTCTGTTTCATTGCTTTGGGTCTCGGCGGAATGGCTCTTCTTGTTGAGATGTTTCCCCTAGCATTGCCCCTTTTTCGTAGTTTTTCGCTGATCTATGTTTGCTATTTAGTTTATAGCTTATGGAGGAGTGATAATCTGTCGATTCAACGTCCGGAAAATATTAAAGGTCCGGATAAGTCAGGCTTTGCTCTGACTCAGCATGCATATTTTACGACTATAACTAATCCCAAAGGAGTGGTTTTTGTTCTCGGAGTATTCCCTTCATATATCCCTGAAGGTGGCGGGTTAGATTTAAGTATTAGCTTAATTTTGACATTAACCTTCGTGACTTTGTCCATTCTAGTTGCTGGAAGCTGGGGATTGCTTGCATCGACGGCTCTCTCCCGCTTTAAGGACTGGCCGCATGTTGGGAAGTTGTCCGCGACCATGGTTTTTGCCTCCGTTGCTTGGGTGTGGTTAGGATATCTTTTAAAATAAAAACTTGCTCCTTAACTCAGACAAGGCGATTGGCATTTTCATGCAAACTACAAAAGAATTACCAAGGCCGGCACGCCGGAAGCACATCCACACCCGCAAATATGTGGCTGAGGCGTATGAGAGAGACGACGGTCTGTTTGACGTTGAGGTGGATATGAGTGACGTAAAGCCATATTCTTTCGATAACACCGATCGGGATTATGTGGCTGCAGGAGAGCCGCTTCATCATATGAAGATGCGGGTAACTATCAATGAGCAAATGGAAATTGTAGACGTCGAAGCTCGAACCCTGGCAAGCCCGTTTAACATCTGTAGCGACGTAACTCCTCAATATAAGAAGTTGGTTGGTGTTAGGATTGCGGGGGGCTTTACTAAGCAGGTTCAGGAAATCACCGGCCGAACCGCTGGATGTACTCATCACAATGATATTTTGAAAGTAGTTGGGACTACCGCTTTTCAAGCGCTCTGGTCGGTGCTTGCTCGTCGACGACGCGAGAGAGCTAAGATCGATGATTTGCAGGATGATAAGACCGTAGAAAAAGTAGTTGGGAAAAATCCTGCGCAAGCCTTAATTGGGACTTGTCATGCCTATGCACCGAGCTCCTCTGTCGTAAAGAGACAGTGGCCAGAGTTGCATGTACCAAAATTGAGGGAAAGCAAATAGTGGATTTAGGACTCAGCCCGCGTGTAGAGAAGTTGCGTCAACAAGTGCGTTCAATGGTTCAGAATGAAATAATGCCTGCCGAACATGAGTACGAAGCGGAAATTGGTAAAGCAAAAGATGGAAATCGTTTTGCATTTACACATCGTCAGGTCGAAATCAGAGAGGGGTTAAAGTCACTCGCAAAGCAGCGAGGCCTCTGGAATTTTTGGCTTACCGACAGCGATAGTGGCTTTGGCCTTACAACATTAGAATACGCTCATTTAGCGGAAGAAATGGGCTGGTCTTTTTTGGCGCCGGAAATTTTTAATTGCTCAGCTCCGGATACCGGAAATATGGAAGTGCTAGAGCGGTTCGCCAGCCAGGCGCACCGTGATAAATGGTTGCCGGATCTTCTAAATGGCAAAATTCGAAGCGCTTACTTGATGACTGAGCCAGCAGTTGCCAGCTCAGACGCAACTAATATTGCGCTCTCAGCAACACGTACCAAAAGTGGTTGGCTATTAAATGGTGAGAAGTGGTGGGCAAGCGGGGCTGGCGACCCTCGGTGTGAGGTGTACATTGTTATGGCTCGCACTGGTAATACGGACAAACCTCGCCACGAACGGCACTCTATGTTTATTATGGATTCTAACACGCCCGGCATTGAGATTCTGCGACCGATGGAAGTTTTTGGGCAAGATGATGCGCCGCACGGCCATATGCATGTGCGATTTAATGATGTCAAAATCCCTGCCGATTCCGTTATACTTGGTGAAGGGCGAGGGTTTGAAGTTGCTCAAGGTCGGCTTGGCCCTGGAAGAATTCATCACTGCATGCGTGCTATTGGCCAGGCTGAGCGTGCGTTTGAAATGATGTGTCGTCGCGCTGTTGGACGCGAGGCATTTGGTCGGCCTTTGGCAAAATTAGGTGCTAACCCTGATATTATCGCTAACTGCCGAACCGAGATAGATATGGCGCGCTTATTGTGTTTGAGAACAAGTCACCTCATGGACACTGCTGGAGTACCTGCATCACAAGCTGCCATATCTCAAATTAAAGTTGTAGCCCCACAAGTGGCGCTTAAGGTTGTTGATGAAGCTATTCAAATGCATGGCGCAATGGGGATTAGCCAGGACTCACCCCTGGCGAAGATGTGGACAGCGTTGCGAACACTTCGCTTCGCAGATGGGCCTGATGCTGTTCATCGAGCTCAAGTCGCAAAAGCTGCTTTGCGGGAGTATAACTACAGCTAGAAAATTTTCTCGGGAGCTATGCCTTAGGTAGAAACTTAACCATCTAGTAAGGTATGGATTGTGTAGCTGGTATCTATACTATGCACGGGCCTATAAGTTTCATCTTGAGTTAGGCAACTTGGACCACAAATTAGTTCCGCACTTAAATTGGGTCCGTCAATGTACCAGAGTCGACCACCTGGAGTTGCAAGGAACCCCGTTATCCCAAACTCATGATGTCCTTGCAAGTCTGCGGCTGATGGTTTTTCTGAATTATAGGATGAGGTATGTCGGCCATGTGTGTGATAGGCACTAACATGCTGCCAGTTTCTGGGCATGATTCCAAAGTTGCAGTGGTTCGTTTGGCCTGGTTTGGGAACGGTGACGCTAATTTCGCCATTTGGGGCAACCCCTATGAACCCACAATATTCCCGGTTTTCCTCGAAAGAAGTGGACTGAATACTATCTAAAGTCACTCTCGCTAGACTTAAAATATTATCAGCGTTTGGCGATGGGAGGGCTTCATTTTTTCCACCACAAGCCGCTAGTAACATAAGCAAAAAAAATATCATGTTGCACCAAGCAATTGGCATTTATTTCTCCGTCTATGACAACAGGCGTGTGCCATAGTTTATGGCCAATCAAAAGTTTACACCTGCGAATTTCGATGACAGTAGCTCTGTTGCCACTTATACATAAACTATGAGTCCGCGTGATTTTGATCTGAAAGCTCTGAATTTTTATTTAGAACGGGAATTGCCTGGTTATGGGGAGGTTTCTGATCTCAGGCCAGCAGGCTCAGGCCAGTCTAATCCAACCTATATTTTAAGAACAAAAATGGGTTCGGAGTTGGTTTTGAGACGAAAACCTTTTGGTAAACTTTTGCCTTCTGCGCATGCCATTGACCGTGAATTTCGGGTAATGAAAGCACTTGCGAAAACTACAGTGCCAGTGCCAGCTATGCTTTCTTATTGTCATGATGCAGATCTTATTGGATCTGAGTTTTTCCTTATGTGCCATGTTAAGGGACAGGCCTACATGGATCCTAGATTAAAGGACTTTGGAAGTGATCAGAGACGAGATGTTTTCGTCAATATGGCAGAGTCTCTAGCCTCCCTTCATTCGGTGAATATAGCCTCTGTGGGGCTTCAAGACTATGGTGCTCAAGGGCTGTACTTTGAGCGCAACCTTGCTCGGTGGACAAAGCAATATCGCGCTTCAGAGACAAAATATCAGCCACAAATTGAAGAACTTCTTCAGTGGCTTCATGCTAATGTGCCTTCTTCGCAATCTGAGATAACTTTAGTGCATGGTGACTATCGCTTAGATAATCTCCTAATTGATCCTCAAAGTGGCAGAATTAATGCTATCGTAGACTGGGAGCTTTCCACTACAGGCCATCCAATGTCTGACTTGGGTGCAGTATTTATGCAGTGGTCACTTCCCCCAGGGTTTGAAGGTCGAGGCCTGCAGGGTGTTGATCGTGCCTCCCTGGGTATTCCGAGTGATCAAGAGTTTGCTAACTTTTATACTGCTGCAAGGGGAGGGGCTGATTTGAGCGACCTAAGGTTTTCCCTGCCATTTGCATTTTTTAGGATGGCGGCAATTTTGCAAGGGGTAGTAAGGCGGGGACTTGACGGCAATGCTGCAGATCCGGAGGGAGCAGCTAAAATGGAGAGTTATGTTCCTCTATTTGCCTCTGGAGGGCTGTTAGCAGCTAAAAATACATTGGGCTTTTGCTAGTATCTCCAGATCTTGATCTTAAGAAAAAGTGGTAGATAGTGTTTTTCTCTCCATGCCCTTCTCAGATATTATCAAGATATCGGCCTCATCTACAGAAGCTTGACGCAAGATATGTCGAGTTACACCAGCAATTACTAGCGTAGTATTCGCACTCGCTAAATCTGATGTCTCATAAATTTTTTCCAGGTTTTTTAGCTCAAGTTTTTCTGCTCGTGATTTCTGCGCTTTCGAGGTGGCGTTTAGGCGCCCTATGAAGCTGCCTCCAAGATGCTGAAGGCCGCTGGCAGCAAGCACTCCTTCCGGCGCGCCGCCAGTGCCAATATAAAGATCAAATTCTGGCTCGATCTCAGCAAAGTCAATCGCGGTTTGCAAGCTAGCCATTACATCGCCATCTGAAATTAGGGTAAGTTCTGCTCCGGTTCTGTTTACCACTTGAATCAGGGACTCATGGCGGTTTCGGTCTAGTATGACTACCCGTGCTGACCTCCCTCGGGCTCGTTCAATTCTGTCTATGATTAGCTCTAACGGTTCATCGATATCACTTGGATTCAGCAAGATACCAGGCCCTGCCGCAATCTTGTCCATATAGATGTCAGGGGCGTGCAATAATTCCCCTCGAGGAGCATAAGAGAGAACGCAGATGGCTCCAGGTTGACCTCTAGCACAGAGCTCGGTGCCTTCTAACGGGTCAACTGCTATGTCAATTTTTGGGCCTCCGGTGCCAACTAATTCACCTATGTGCAACATTGGGGCTTTATCTCGCTCGCCCTCACCAATAACAATTCGTCCATCCATTGGTATTGTGTTGAGTACCTCTCGCATCGCTTTTACCGCGGCTTGGTCCGCAGAAACTTTATCGCCTTTACCAATCCATGGAACGCATGCGCACGCCGCAGCTGCCACTGCCGTTTCAATGCCTAATTTGATCATCAAAGCTAGGCGGCCATGATGTATGGTCGGTTGGCGTATATATCCATCAACTCATTAAGCAGCTTCATGGCTTCATTTTTTGGCCGCTGAAAAGCGTTTCGGCCAATAATTGAACCAAAACCACCACCAGACGCGATCGACCTGATTTCGGATTTAAGTTCGGCATCTGATTTGGCGGCTCCTCCAGAGAAAATCACCATTCTTCGACCGTTGAACGCCGACTGAACAACATGTGAAATACGGTCCTCCAGTTTTGACCAATCTTTGTGCTCATAATGTGGTTTGGCTTCGGGTTGCTCAATATGGGCTGTAGGAGGTTTCACTTTAATAATATGAGCATTCATCAACGCTGCCATATGAGCGGCGTAGGCGATAACATCGAGAGCAGTTTCGCCGCTTTTGCTAAGAGCTCCACCTCTAGCATAAGACCAAACTACTACTATAAGCCCTGCTGTTCTAGCTTCTTCGCTCAATTTTCGGAGCTCTTCCATCATTTCAAATTGAAGTTCAGCGCCGGGGTAAAGGGTATAACCAATTCCTACGCACCCCAGTCGCAAGGCATCTTGAACGGATCCGGTAATTGCTTGATCCACAACTGTTGAATGTGAATTTGCGTTGTTAACTTTCAATATCGTGGGAATTTTACCTGCATAATGAGCGGCGCCTGCTTGCAGAAGCCCCAGCGGCGCGGCAAATGCGGATAGTCCAGAATCAATCGCTAATTCCCAATGATAGTGTGGGTCATAGCCCGCCGCGTTCGGTTGGAATGATCTCGCTGGGCCATGCTCAAATCCCTGGTCAACAGGAAGGATCATAATCTTGCCGGTGCCACCAAGCCTGCCATGATGGAGAAGCGCGTGTAATTTTGCAAGCACTCCAGGGTTTTCTGCTTTATAGTTATCTAAGATTGCGCGGGTAGGATCAGACATGCTTCCCCCTTACTGCATATGTTCACTTATATAAAGTGAACATTTCCACAAAGTTGTGTGAAAGTATACGCATATCTCTGAGAAAAGGAGGTAGGCGTATATTTAGCGCAGCTCTTTTTCTAGGTTTGTCGGAAATACGTCTCCTATCGGATTACAGAATGATGGAATAACTTGCAGATATGAACCTGGTCGGGGCGAGAGGATTCGAACCTCCGGCCTCTGCCTCCCGAAGGCAGCGCTCTACCAGGCTGAGCTACGCCCCGGGGTATGAAAGGTAGATATGAAATATGGTATGATGCTTCAACCCTACTTTAGAAATGTCATATTGTTTTCGTCGGACAAATCTGGCGTAAATAGGTAGCCCTCAGCATCAAAGTTTTTCAAATACTCTGTGTTTGAAATTCCTTCGGTCAGAATGAAACGCACCATCAAACCTCTCGCACGCTTGGCATTAAAGGATACAATGGTAGGCTTTCCATTGCGGATTTCCTTAAAATGACACGTAATTACGGGTACTACGAGTGCATTGATTGGCACTGCTTTGAAGTATTCTTGACTTGCTAAATTGATCAAATGGCTTGCACCAATTTTATCTGCCTGCGCATTAAGCGCGTCGCTTATACTATTCCCCCAATACTGGTAGAGTGTGGTACCCGCATTTGTGTCAATGCGAGTGCCCATTTCTAATCGGTATGGTTGAATCCGGTCTAACGGGCGAAGTAGACCATACAAACCAGATATAATTCGCAGCCGATCATTCGCTTCGAATATTTGCTCGTCAGTTAGTGATTGTCCATCAAGTCCCTTATAAACATCACCTTGAAATGCTAGTAAGGCCGCTTTTTCATTTTCACCGCCTTCAGTAAAATTAAAAGATTGGTACCTCTCATAGTTTAGTTTAGCGAGTGCATCAGAGAGCTTCATTACTCTTGAAATATCCTCAGCGCTCCATCGTTGTGCCTGTTGAATTAGTTCATTAGCTTGAACTGCAAACTCAGGCGTTGTGAGTGTCAATGCTGATCGTTTTGGATTGAAATCCATTTTTTTGGCTGGAGAAATTACGGTAAGTAGAGACATACTCTTCACTTGGGTAGCAAATCATGGGAAGGCAAGTACATGATTGACGCGTTCTTAGATATCCTCACGAATGATGCTAGCAAATTAGCGCTTGAGTATTGGGATAAAGGTTTTGAGGTCGATAAGAAACCTGATCGAAGTCTCGTTACTGAGGCAGACATTGCAATTGAGCGAATGATTAGAGATCGCATCTCGGCGACTTATCCCAATGATGGTATACTTGGTGAGGAACATGGCATTGAGAGAGTTGATGCCGAGAGGCTGTGGGTTATCGACCCAATTGATGGTACCCAGGCGTTTGTAATGGGTGTGCCGGTTTTCTCTATACTGATTGCATTGGTTGAGTCTGGGCAAGTTACCCAGGCAGTTGCTGATTTCCCAGCAATGGGTTCTTCCATAAAAGCGGCAAGAGGAAAGGGTGCAAATTTTAATGGTAAACCCTCACAGGCCAGTGATTGTAAAAAAATTTCTGAGGCAAATCTCACAGCAACGAGTACCACTATGTTCCAAGGTGCGGATCAAGATCCTTTCTTGGAC
>CAXQZM010000053.1:0-8363 GCA_964228455.1 Alphaproteobacteria bacterium
GATCAAAGTGGATATTTTAGAGGGTTGAGCTCAGATGGTGGGTTGAAGCTTGAAGTTGAACAAGAAATAGTAGTTATTCACGCGGGGGAGGTATTCTTCTGATGCTGCTAACAATAGATTCTGGAAACACGAACATCGTATTTGCTGTGATGAGTTCAAATAACGTGGTTGGTAAATGGCGGATTGAAACGAACGACCGTCGGACTGCTGACGAATATTTTGTTTGGTTGAGTCAACTAGCTGCAGCGAAAAACATAAAGCTTCAGCAAATTTCTGGTGTGATAATTGCGAATGTGAGACCGGCAAGTGGGTTTGCCTTAGAGCGGCTTGCAAGTGAGCACTTAGGTTGCCAGCCATTGGTGGTTGGAAAAAACTGCACTGCTGGGGTGGACGTAAAGCTAACAAGACCCAGCCAAGTTGGGGCAGATAGACTTGTGAACGCCCTAGCGGGAAAAACTAAGTTTGGAAGCCCAGCAATCTTAATTGACACAGGCACGGCTACTACGTTTGATATTCTTGATAGTGAGGGCGCGTACGTAGGCGGGGTGATCGCTCCAGGTGTGCATGTCTCAGCTCAAGCTCTCTCCGATGCGGCCGCCCAGCTTCCACTTGTAGCGTTGGATCAACCCACTTCACCAATAGGTACTGATACGCGCAGCGCCATGCAATCCGGCTTATTTTGGGGTTATGTGGCGATGTTAGATGGAATGATTGCCCGCCTTAAAACTACAATGATTAAAGATGGGCACTCGTCAGATTTAGGTTCGATTACTGTGATTGGGACCGGTGGTCTGATGAAAATTTTAGCTCCAGCCGTGGCGGGCATTAACGAGGTTTGCTTAGACTTAACCTTGATTGGTTTAAGCATTATTTTCAAAGAATCAGTAGAAAGCTAGATATGATCCCAAAAAAGGATGAAGTCCTGTTCACCGCGCTTGGTGGAGCAGGCGAAATTGGCATGAATATGTACGCGTATGGGCACGCAGGGGCCTGGTTAGCAGTAGATTGCGGAGTTAGTTTTGGTGACCCAAATCTTCCAGGCATTGACGTTTTTACGGCTGATCCAAGTTTTCTGGATGAGGAAGAAACCAATCTTGCTGGACTTATAATTACGCATGCACACGAGGATCACATAGGAGGTGTTGCGCACCTTTGGCCGTTTCTTCGCTGTCCAGTCTATGTAACGCCATTTGCGGCCGAGATACTCAAGGGAAAGCTAAGAGAAACAGATTTCTCAAATGACGTGCCTGTGCACGTACTTCAAGCAGGGTCTGGCAAGGCACAGATCGGGCCGTTTAGTATCGAGCTGATCAACATGTCTCATTCAATCCCTGAGCCACAGTCCGTATTAATTAAGACAAAGATTGGAAACCTACTTCATACCGGGGACTGGAAGATTGACCGTGCGCCCCAAATCGGACAACCCATTGACGAAGAAAAGCTGCGATCACTGGGTGTTGAGGGTTTGCTAGCCGTGGTTGGCGATAGCACTAATGCAATGGAGGCAGGGTATTCCCCTTCGGAAGCAATTGCAAAAAAAGGTCTGGCGGAAGTCATAACTCGGCAACCTGGTCGGGTAGCGATTGGATGTTTTGCAACTAACGTTGCTCGCGTTCAATCAATTGGAGAAGCAGCAAAGACCACAGGAAGGTCACTAGTCCTTGCCGGACGATCGCTACATCGCGTAACTGCAGCAGCTAAACAGGCTGGATACCTTCAGGGGCTCCCAGAGATTGTGCCGGAAGAAAACATGCGAGATTTACCGGCTGACAAGGTTCTAATGATTGTTACAGGCAGCCAGGGCGAGGGAAGAGCAGCACTCTCACGAATTGCAAGTGATACACACCCCTCAGTTTTTTTAGAGCAGGGAGATACGGTTATCTTTTCGTCTAGGGTTATTCCAGGCAATGAAACAGAGGTCGGGGAGATTCAGAATAAACTAACCAAACGTGGCATCCAAGTAATTAGTGAAAGTGATGTTGATGAGACAGTTCATGTAACTGGGCATCCAATGCAAGGTGAGCTGTCGGAACTACTTAATTGGACAAGACCAAAATTTTTGATACCAGTTCACGGTGAGTGGCGCCACATGGCGGCGCATGCCAGTCTTGGTAGGGAGCATCAGGTTGAGGACGCAGTAGTTGGCGGGAACGGTGCTGTCATTCGCATCAATTCCTCTAGTGCTCAAATTATTGATCGCGTTTACTCCGGCAAACTCGCTCTTGATGGGGAGCGGTTGATTGATCCTCAAGGACCAGTTCTTCCGCAGCGTCGCAGGTTAGCAAGGGCCGGGGTAGTCAGTGTAGCTGTTGCCATAAATGCTAAAGGTCGAATTGCGGGGCAAGTTACTGCCGAATCTTACGGTTGCCTGGATCGAGAGGTTGATGGTGACGTGCTTAATGCAGTCAAGTTGGAGGTCGAAGAGCGGTTAGAGTGCCTTGATACGCGCCAAACAAAAGATAACGGTTTAGTGGAAAAAGCAATCGTGGCTGCTGCTAAACGCGTTTTCGGTTTAGAAACCGGAAAAAAGCCAATGGTGCTAGCTCATATTATTCGGTTATAAGAGAGAGATGATTGGAAAACTAAATCACGTAGCGATTGCGGTACACGATCTCGAGGCCGCATCGCGCCTTTATGAAGAGATCATGGGTGCACAGGTGTCTTCGCCTGTGTCTCTGGCAGAGCATGGGGTCAGGGTAGTCTTTATTGAACTGCCTAATACAAAGATTGAGTTACTTGAGCCACTTGGGGAGAAGTCTCCAATTAGAAAATTTCTGAAAAAAAACGAAGATGGTGGGATCCACCATATTTGCTATGAGGTAAGTTCAATTGACGAGACAGTTAAGACGCTGACTGCGGCAGGTATGACCATCTTGGGAGATGGAACGCCAAAAATTGGAGCGCATGGTTTGCCGGTCATTTTTTTACATCCTAAGGATATGAACGGGGCACTTGTTGAGCTGGAAGAGGTTAAATAATGGATCCGGTAGGTTTCGGTGTTTTCTTTATTTGTATTTGGTGGATTTTATTCTTCATGGCTTTGCCTATTGGAAGAAAAACAGATTTTGAGGTTAATAAAGTAGGGGCGCCGCGCGCTCCGCGGTTGGCGCTTAAATCGCTATGGGTGACAGTTGTAACTACTTTAATAATGCTCGGCTTAGTCTTGTTAAATTTTGGGGATGTTTTAGATCGGTTTATCAATGGTGAATTGTAAAAAGGTTAGATTATGAAAGCTGAAGTGCAGGCGGTGGTAAGAGAGATTGAGAAGTCTCTTACACTGCTAAGGAGGCATCTTTGACGTTGACTTTGCTAAAGATAAACTCGCAAAATTAAACGCACAAGCTGAGGATCCAAACTTATGGTCCAGCCCCGAGCTGGCGCGTAAAGTTCTCAAGGATCGTAACCACCTAGATGCTCAAATAACCGGTTACTTCGAACTTCAAGCAAGCCTGTCCGATTCTAAAGAACTTATAGAGCTGGCAGAGTTAGAGGGCGATCAAGATGTACTTAATACGGCTGAGCAAGATATATATCGCTTGAGAGAGTTAGTTGAAAAGCGTGAGCTTGAAAGTTTATTATCTGGCGAAGCGGATTCAAATGACTGCTATCTCTCGATAAATTCAGGGGCGGGCGGAACTGAGGCCTGCGACTGGGCTGCTATGCTCTATAGGCTGTATAGTCGATGGGCGGACGAGAAGGGTTACAAGGTTCAAGTTTTAGATGAACACGATGGAGAGGAAGCTGGTCTTAAATCGGCATCAATTCAGGTAAGTGGTCTAAACGCATATGGATGGCTTAAATCAGAGAGTGGTGTGCACCGGTTAGTAAGAATCTCTCCATTTGATAGCTCAGCAAGAAGGCATACCTCTTTCGCATCTGTAGCCGTTACTCCTGTTATTGATGATAGCATTGAAATTGATGTGGCGGAATCAGATTTGCGCATCGATACCTATCGAGCATCAGGTGCCGGCGGTCAGCATGTTAATACTACCGATTCTGCTGTTCGCATTACACATCTCCCAACAGGTGTTGCGGTGCAGTGCCAAAGCGACAGAAGTCAGCATCGCAATAAGGCGACGGCAATGCAGATGCTGAAAGCGCGGCTTTATGAGGAGGAGCTGCGAAGGCGCGAGCAAGTGGCTCAAGAAGGATCCAATGAAAAATCAGATAATGGTTGGGGCAGTCAGATCAGGTCTTATGTACTTCAGCCTTATCAGCTTGTTAAAGACTTAAGAACTGGGGTTGAAACAAGTCAAACCTCTGCAGTTTTAGATGGAGATATTGATATGTTTTTGGAGGCTAGTTTAGCTGCAAAAGTAGTGAAGCAAAGTGAGGCATAAAGTATGCAGTACAATACTTTAGGATATTCTGATTTAAAGGTGTCTCGATTGTGCATGGGGACCATGAATTTTTCCACCCAGGTGGATAAATCAACTACATTTGAAATTTTAGATCATGCGTTTGATTTTGGTTATGATTTTTTTGATACCGCCGAGATGTATCCTGTTCCAACTACGAGAAATAAGGATATTCAGGGTAAACCTGAGGAGTGGCTGGGTGAGTGGTTGAAAACCAAGCCACGAGAAAAGGTTGTTGTTGCAACTAAAGTAACGGGTCCAAGTGGCATGACCTATATTCCAACAAGGCGGGTGCCACCTGCACCTGAAGGGAACACTTCATTAAGATACAAGGAAATTATATCGGCAGCCGAAGGATGCCTTAGAAGACTTAACACGGACTATATCGATTTGTTTCAAGTCCATTGGCCAGCTAGGTATGTTGGAGGCCTTTTTGGTGACATGCGTTATCGCCCAGAAAATGAGCGAGAACCTAGTGCTGATTTTTCAGAAGTTGCAGCAGCGATGAACGATCTCATTGGTTGCGGTAAGGTTCGGCATTGGGGCGTCTCAAATGAAAATGCCTTTGGGCTCGCTAGGTATGATGAAGTTTGTCGCTCAAACGAACTTTCCTCGCCTGTTTCCATCCAAAACGACTTTAGTCTTATGAACCGAACGTTTGAGCCTGAGTTGGCGGAAGCATGCAGTCCAAGAAATTTAGATATTAGTTTGCTGGTATACGGTGGGTTGGCCGGTGGGGCCTTGTCGGGCAAATATCTAAAGGACAAGTATGCACCGGGACGGCACACTGAATATCCAAATTTTCAACCGCGCTATAACCACCCGTTAGCTCAACCGGCAATTGCTCGATACATAGATTTAGCTGAGAGTATAGGCATAACAGGAACTGAATTGGCGCTCTCGTGGATGTTAACCCTCCCTTATGTAGGCTCTATAATTACAGGTGCCTCGCACCCATCACAGATAAGAGAGCATTCGAACGCCGCGTATATAAAGCTTGATGGCGAGACTATTGACGCAATCGACGCAATTCAGGCTGACCACCAAAATCCATGTAATTGGACGATGGAGTACCGCCCATGACCTATGCTATACAAATTTTGCGTAATGGTGGTCCTGAGGTGCTGCAGATAGTTGATTTTGATCCGGGCGATCCTGGGCCCGGTGAGATAAGAATTGCTCAGCACGCCATCGGGTTGAATTATATAGATACCTACATGCGCTCAGGGCTATACCCAGGAGAGTTACCTGCAATTCTTGGTGTTGAAGGAGCAGGCGTTGTTGTTGCCGTAGGGGAAGGTGTTGATCACCTGGTTGCGGGAGATAGAGTCGCATACTGCCAAGGGGTAGGAGCATACGCCTCTGAGCGTTTACATAACGCAAGCCAGGTAGTTAAGCTTCCCAACTCAGTTGGTTTTGATGATGCTGCGGCTTTAATGTTGCAAGGGTTAACGGTGTGGTATCTTCTAAAAAGATCGTATGCGGTGGATACTGGAGATCAAGTTTTATGGCATGCGGCGGCTGGTGGCGTTGGCTTGCTTGCTTGCCAGTGGGCGGCGCATCTCGGCGTTAATCTAATTGGAACTGCTAGTTCTGAGCAGAAATGTGATTTAGCTATGTCATATGGAGCCTCGCATATGATCAACTATCGCACCGCAGATTTTGTTCAGGAGACCCTAAAAATAACAGGCGGAGATAAACTGCCCGTTGTTTATGACTCTGTCGGAAAAGATACTTGGGAAGGATCTTTAAATCTTATTAAGCCATTTGGATATATGATTTCTTTCGGAAATGCTTCCGGTGCAGTACCCCCAATAGACATAGGTATATTAAATAAAAAAGGTGCAATTTACCTACAGCGACCATCGCTATTTCCATATATTGACAATCCAAAGTCATTGAATGCTGCAGCTGATGAGTTGTTTTCTCTTGTTGGCCAAAAAATACTCAAACCATACATTGGTCAGCGGATTAAATTATCACAAGTGCGCAAAGCCCATGAGCTGCTTGAGGCAAGAGCAACAATTGGCGCAACAATACTAACCCTGGATCCATAATAGTTCGACCTTGTGTTATTTTATGTGTTATGTATCGCCAATAATTAACGCGCTGCCGGAGATCATACGTTGAAACGTCGAACTTTTCTTAGTCTTTCTGGTGCGACAGTCTTCGCTGGGTGTGTAGAGCCACAGGCGCTGCTCAGTGCGGAGACCATTGACCCAACAACTATGGCACTTGCCCGTAGTCGAGCGGCAGACGGTATTCTGAGGGCAGAGGACGTCCGAGCTGGACTGGAAGCTGACACGGTGGGCGCGCAGGGGGCCCAGGTGATTCCTCGTGAGATACTTCGAGCTGGGTCTGGGCAAATTGTTGATTATCTAAATGGATCCGTTTCACTTCCAATTACTACACCAGATGTTAAACGCTCTGAACTTGACCGGCTTTACGCTCAAAGGGGTTACAGTCCTATTTGGTTTAATAATGGGGTAAGGACTCAGGGGGCGTTTGAGCTTTTTTCTGCACAGGTTAACGCGCCAGTTGATGGTTTGCTGCCGGGTGATTATCTTCCAGGAGAGCGCTCTCTTGCTAGTAAGCTAGAGGTTGGCAGTGCGGCGTTGGCGCAGGTTGACTTAGAGCTTACTGCAGGTCTCTTGCGCTATATCAGAGACGCCCGTCAGGGTCGCTATACTAGCCAACCAGATGTAGATATTGTACCATTAGCACAGTCAGTTATTGCTTCGCTATCAATTGATGATGCTCTAGGTGAAGCCGTGAATCAGGGCCAAGTCTATCAACTGTTGCGTAGTGAGGCGAGGCGAGAGGCTCAGTTTTTGGATGGTGCAAGATTTGATGCTTACCGTGTCACAATGGAATCTTTGCGTGCTGAGCCTGTCAGCTTAGGTGGCAATGGGAAATATTTAATTTCTAATATTGCTGCGCAAGAAGTGTTTGCCATGAGAGATGGTCGCATGGAACTTGGTATGACTATGGTTGTGGGGCGCCCCACAAGAGCCACGCCCGTGGCAGACGATACGATCATTTCTATTAAGTTTTCGCCTGATTGGACCGCGCCGCGCTCGATAGTAAAAAAAGATCTGATAAAAAAAGCGCCTCAAATATTTGAAGATATGGGAATCGAAGTGCGCCGAGGAGGTGAGGTGATTGATCCTAGAACCGTCTCTTGGAATGAAAACCAAGTTGCGAATTACGACTTCATCCAGCCTCCTGGTCCGCTCAATGTTCTTGGAGGTGCTAGATTCACACTTAGTAATTCAGAAGCTATATATATGCACGATAGCCCCGATCGGGTTTTGTTTAATAAAGTGAACCGAATATACTCTTCAGGCTGCATGCGTTTGGAGAAATCTGCGGAGTTAGCTTTTTGGTTGCTTAGGGATCAAGATCCGACTTGGACGATGGAGCGAGTCCGAGAGGCAATGCAGCAGCCAAATTTTTCGTTTGAGGTCTTAGAAAATCCAGTACCGGTTAGGACGGTTTATCTTGAGGCTTGGCCATCGTTTAAAGGCGGCTTGAGGGTGGTTCCGGATATTTATGGAATAAACGATGGTCTGCGCGAAAGAATGGGGATAACCCAGCGGACTTCAAGTGATCCAGGTGATCTGAGCCAATTTAGAACTTCAATTTTCTAATCAAATCAACGGGTTACGGTGTCTAATAAGTCACAGCCTAAAGTTGCTTGGCGCTGTGTGATTGAAGAAACATGCTGAGTGATTATTGATACTGGTGGTTCCTAATTTAATCCCGGAGTAATACCATGCGTGCTATTCTTGCTATTGCAGCTGTTTCCTTAATTCTTGTAGGCTGCGAGGCTGTTGATGAGACTTTGTCATCATCTGCGACTACAGAAACAACTACTACTTGCACAACACAAGTCACGAAAACTGGCGTTGTTGAGGTTTGTAGCTAAAGGCTAACTTACATACAGTAGTAGAAAAAGAGGGGCTTGCCTCTCTTTTTTTTGTTGTGAAATTGCTCTCATTCCCT
>CAXQZM010000054.1:0-4095 GCA_964228455.1 Alphaproteobacteria bacterium
ACCTACTCCCCAAACCGCATGGATTTGGGAAGATTTTCCAGGGGCTACGTTAGAGGTTACCGAAATACAACCGTGCCCACCTTGAGCTAAATATGGCAGTATTGTAGCATCCTCTCCAGACAACTGAATAAAGTCATCCCCCAGAGTTTGACGATAAACTTGAACTCTGGTTACATCACCAGTCGCATCTTTAACCCCTACGATCCGGGGTAGTTCGTAAAGCCGTTGAAACGTCTCAAGCCCCATATCTACAACACTCCGGCCTGGTATATTGTAAATTATAATTGGTAGCTCACAAGCTTCATGGATCGCCTTAAAGTGCTGGAAAAGCCCCTCTTGATTAGGTTTATTATAATACGGAGTGACCACAAGAGCAGCATCTGCACCTGCAGCCTGTGCAGATTTCGCAAGCCTCACAGCTTCGGCGGTTGAGTTTGAACCGCATCCAGCGATAACAGGAATGCTACCTGCAGCCTCTATACACGCCGCAACAACGGCATCATGTTCGGTATGCGTTAAAGTGGGGCTTTCCCCAGTAGTCCCTACGGGAACCAGAGCGTGGGTTCCTTCTGTAACCTGCCATTCGACTAAGGCTTGAAAAGATCTCAGATCCACAGCTCCACCTCTCATGGGCGTGACCAGAGCAGTCATCGAGCCGCGCAAAGAATTCAAGGACATAAGACGAACCTCACTTTAAACAAATACCTGAAATAAATAACTTTCTGCTAGATTCCAAAAGCATTATGCGCGTCTTTAAGCTTAACTGAAATGGCAGGCAAGCTATCATGAAAATTATAGAGCTTCTAAACAAGAACAAATTTGATGCGTTAACACGTAAGTGGGTCTTGTCACTGCCCATAGCCTTTGCCTTGGCTGCAACTATTCTGTTAGTTATAAATGGAACTGCTAATTTTCGAGAAAAATCTGAGCAAAGAATAATTGGACGTATTTGGGAGACATATCAGCTCGAAGGAGCAGATTTAGCTATCCGAGCTGCTGAGGAAAGCGGAAATAAAACTGCCTCAAACTATTTCCAGTGGCGGAAAATATTTTATGGCGAAGGCACCAACTACGAGCGCTATAACTACGCACTGACACATCTTAGTTGGCCAGGTATGAGGGACATAGCGCTTCAGAGTATCCTCCAGGGCAAGGTTGCCCTTAATGCACAAGAGCGACTTAATCGTTTTTCACAACTCGACGACGGATCTATCTCACTTCAGCTGGCAAAGTTTGAAGCGATTAAGGAACTTCAATTGGCAAACACGCTTCGCCAAGAAGTCTCGCAATTTTGGAGAGCAGGAGCTATTCTTTCTCACGACGCTCAGACAAAATTTATCAGTGATTACGGAGACCAACTTTCAGAGCATGATCACTTAGAGCGCTTCCACGCTATTCTTGGCAAGACAGGAACTAGCCACCAAGGCCCAAGCCTAGACATGATCTCGTCAGCAGAATACTTGACAAATTTTATCTCCATTGAGGTCATGAGCCTTCTGCGAGCTTGGGCTAGTGGATCCGAGGAAGATAGAGCAAACATAAATGAGAGCTGGTCTTCTCACGCAGCAATAATCGCGCAAGATGCATGGGCACTGCAAAATAATAAACCACTTGATGCAATCAAGCTTTTCTTAAGCATCAATCCGGACACTGCTGACCCAAAAAGCCTTTGGCGGCTTAGGCGGGTTCTTATAAGAAATTCAGTCCGAGAGGGTGCTTATGCCGAGGGATATGAGCTTGCAATAAACCATGGGCTTGGAAACACCACCGAGGGTTTTGTTGGTGAATTGTTGGCAGGTTGGATTGCCCTGAAGTACTTGAACGCGCCGGAACTAGCACTTCAGCATTATAATTATACTGCTGAAAACGCCTCAGGCCCATGGATCACATCAAAAGCTCTACGGGGGAAAGGTCGCGCCCTCGCTGATCTTGACCGCTTAAATGAGTCGGAGAGAGTCTTTAGAGAGTGTGCCTCCTACAAAACAACTTTTTATGCTCTTCTTTGTTTGGAGGATTTAGATATGCCTCTGCGTGCTGAAAACGCGACAGAAGGTAATCTTAGTGAAAATTTTGAACAGTTTTTAGCAGTAACTGAATTCTTAATTTTGGCAGAGAGGCCAGAACAAGATATTCTGCCATTTGCCCGTTTAATATTCACACACGCCAGCCATCAAAATGATCTTATTGCCGCATCAGCGGCGCTGACCGATCGCGAAGATTTGATTTTCACTCGTACTAAGGGCGTAATGAACTCTAGCGGCACACAATACTTTCATGCAAGTGCGATGCCCCAACCATTTAAGACCTTAGCAGAGTCACAGATAGAACCAGCGCTGACGCATGCAATCGTTGCGCAAGAAAGCCAGTTTCGAACAAGTGTCACCTCCTCCGCAGGAGCACAGGGCTTGATGCAAATCATGCCTGAGACAGGCCAAGAGATTGCCATTAAGTTGGGCTTAGATTGGGACAAGGGTAAGTTAGTTGATCCTCAATTCAATTTAGAACTAGGCCAGGCATATATGAGAAACTTGTTAGAACGATATGATTTCTCCCACCTTGTTGCGCTAGCAGCCTACAACGCAGGCCCAGGTAACGCTGACAGGTGGATCGAAGACTTTGGCGATCCGAGCAGTGGAGAAATAGCTCCAGAGGACTGGATAGACGCCTTAACAATTGCGGAGACACGCATTTACGTCCAGCGTGTATTGACTAACTTATACCTGTATCGAATCGCACTTAGTAAAGATAAGTCCATCGAGATCGATCTACAGAGGGCAATGATTGGGTATGATTGAGGAAATTAAGTCGGCATATAATCGCATCAACAAGCGAGGAGTTAGGACTCCACTATTAACCTTTCCTGCCCTCAATGAATTCTTGGGTGGAACAATTTACCTAAAACCCGAAAACCTTCAACACACAGGTTCATTTAAGTATCGCGGAGCAATGAATCACATAAGGTCTCTCGCAGAAGCTGGGAAGCGACCTACAATAATTGCGTATTCTAGCGGCAATCATGCTCAAGGCGTTGCAAGAGCGGCATCAGAAGCCAACCTTCAAGCTACAATTGTTATGCCGAGTGATGCACCCAAAGTGAAAATTAATCGCACGCGGGCATTTGGCGCAAAGGTAGTCTTATACGACCGCGTTAATCAGATTAGAGAAGAAGTCGCTGCAAATCTGGAAAATGCGGAGAAATCTTATTTGATACCGCCATTCGACAACAATTTGACAATAGCAGGACAGGGCACTCTCGGGCTTGAAGTCACAGAACAACTCGACGGCGCGCAGCTCGATCAGACGTTAATTTGCTGCGGCGGTGGGGGGCTTGCCACAGGAGTCACCGCGGCATTACGGCATGCATACCCAGATGTTTTATCATATCTTGTTGAACCTGAGGACTTCGACGATTTTGGCCGGTCACTGGTTTTGGGCGACAGGATTAGAAATAGCAAACTAACCGGTTCTATATGTGATGCTATAATTACACCTACGCCTGGAGCCATTACTTTTCCTTTGGCTATGAAACTTAAAATGCAAGGTTTGGCAGTTAGTGACGACGAGGCGCTGCATGCAGTTGCCTATGCAGCGCAGAAGCTACGGTTAATAACGGAGCCAGGAGGTGCTGTCGCGCTGGCGGCTGCTCTCACCAATAAGATTGATTTAGCTGGAAAGAGCACTTTGATAGTATTGTCTGGCGGCAATATTGATAATGACCTCCTCCAGAAGGCTTTGTCTTTAGATTTGCCTGCCAAATGGCGCTAATGTGACGTGAGGTGATTTTAAAATTCAACTCGCGCGAGCTACCTATTCGCTATGGATTATCGCATATTAATCTCGACCGTATTTATCTTGCTATTAGGCGCTGCTATCGGGGCGCTAGGATTTCGTTTTTATCTTTCATCTTTTGAGTTCGAGAAATTTGTGACAAGGTCAGATAACTTGCTCCAAGTCGACCATAGTTCGTTCCAAAAAATACTAGATTCTTATTTGGAGACTTCTTCTAATGATAACATCAACCGCTTCGACTATCGCAGTGCAATAAACGAAAAGGCTACCCTTCGAAGTTATATCGCTGGCTTAGAAAAAATTGAC
>CAXQZM010000055.1:0-4707 GCA_964228455.1 Alphaproteobacteria bacterium
CTACTGCCTCGGTCTTCTTGAGTCATGGCAGTGATGAGAGTGCCCACCAGGGCCGGCCCGTTGACGCTGTTCTGTTTGCCAGCTCAACTGAAGATGTGCAAAGAGCCGTCGTAATATGTGGCGAGCACGAACTACCAATTATTCCGTTCGGAACTGGATCTTCGCTAGAAGGCCATGTTATTCCAGGCAATAATGGTGCGTTATCAATTGACACCAGTCATTTAAATAAAATTTTGGATATAAATGACGCCGACTTAGATTGCCGAGTAGAGGCAGGGGTGACCCGTGAATCTTTAAATCATTCGCTAAGAGATCATGGGCTTTTCTTTCCAATAGATCCGGGAGCCAATGCAAGCTTAGGTGGGATGGCTGCGACCCGAGCGTCTGGAACTAATGCGGTCCGTTATGGCACTATGAAAGATGTTGTTCTTGGGGTGTCAGCGGTTTTACCAAGCGGGGAGGTGCTAAGGTATGGTACCAGGGCACCAAAGTCATCAGCAGGCTATGATTTAACACGTTTGTTAGTTGGCTCTGAGGGCACCCTTGGTATAATTACTGAGTTACAACTAAAGCTATTTGGAATACCTGAGGCAATATCAGCCGCAGTTTGCACTTTGCCATCTGAAATTTCAGCGGCACGCACGGCAATTGCCGTGAAGCAAAATGGCATACCAATTGCTCGTATGGAACTGCTAGATCGATTAGCAATTTGTGCTGTAAACGCATACTCAGGGCTCTATCTCGAAGAGAAACCTACGATGTTCTTTGAGTTCCATGGTTCCGAAACCAGCGTTGCAGAGCAAGCGGAAGCTGTAGGTCAGATAGTTGAAGAAAATGGTGGTGGAGCCTTTAGTTGGTCTCGGTTACCAGAAGAGCGGTCCAAATTGTGGAGCGCACGTCATAACGCTTATTACGCAATGCTTAACTTAAAACCGGGTGCTAAAGCCATCACTACCGATGTTTGCGTACCAATTTCTGCACTAGCCGACGTTATTTCTGAGACGATTAATGACGCCACTAATAATAATTTTATTGCTCCAATTGTTGGCCACGTTGGCGATGGCAATTTTCATTGCCTTTTGCTTCTGGACCCAAACGATCCTGATGAGATCCAACGTGCGGATGGATTTACCACTCGATTAGCATATCGTGCGCAGGATGCCGGTGGTACTTGCAGTGGTGAACATGGAGTGGGTCTTGGAAAAGGCAAATACCTTGAGGCAGAAGCAGGGGTTGAGGGTTTGGCTGTGATGAGAAGTATTAAGAGGGCACTTGATCCCAATAACCTGTTCAATCCTGGAAAACTGGGAAGTTTCTAGCATAACTAGTTCCGCGACAGGCTGTCGCATAATTAGAAAGAAGTTCAAAATTCAAGTATATGCTTCTCATCTGTGCTATTCCGCACACCAAAATGAGAGAAATTCTCTTGGCTTCATCTTCCAAATCTTCCACCGTCCAGTCCCTACAGCGGGCATTGTCTCTTATGGACACCCTTTCCCAAACATCGGGCGGTCTATCGTTGAAGGAGTTAGCGGCGAAGGTAAGCTTGCCGCCATCCACAGCTCACCGGTTGCTTTCAACACTAAGTGAATCAGGCTATGTTAAGATGAGCACGACTGGCCAACGATGGTCTATTGGTGTTCAGGCTTTCTCAGTAGGCCAAAGCTTTTTAAATAATCGGGACCTAGTTGAAGTAGCAAGAGAGCCAATGATCCGTCTTATGGAGGAAACCCAAGAGACCGTGAAGATGGGATTAATGTCTGGTGACCGAATTGTTATTTTAACTCAGATTGAATGCAGTCAGCCGATGCGCGCGTTTGCCGAAACTGGCGCGAGCTTGCCTCTTCACTGTACAAGTCTGGGTAAAGCTCTTCTAGCAACACGGAGTCACCAGGAGGCTTTCGAACTTGTTGATGATCGGCTGACAGCCCAGACGGCCAAAACATTAGTTACTTTTGAATCTCTGTGGAGTGACTTGATGGTTGTTAGATCTAGAGGATATGCGGTGCAGGACGAAGAGTATCTAGTTGGGCTTCGTGGCGCTGCAGCGTGTATCTTTGGTGAAAATATGGAAGCAGTTGCAGCGTTGAGTGTTAACGGCCCTACCGTCAGAATTCCTTCGGAGCGGCTTTCTCAACTTGGGATGCTAGTGGCTGAAGTCTGCGCTGATATTACTAATTTGTACGGCGGTAAGCGACCCGCTTTAGTCGCAGCGTAAACGGATCAATCTTCTTCAACGGCCTAAAGGAGATAATTTAGAATCCCATTGCCTCATACCAATCTGCAAGCGGCTCGTAGTAAGCCGGTGTCATTCCAGCTGAGGTTCTCGCAGGTTCGTTAAAAGGCCGTTTAAGGATCCCATTAAAGAAAAGCTTAACCTGGCTCTGCCATGTAGCGACGGGCTCTAAATTTTCTAATTTACATGCGTGTTCAAACCATTTTCTGCCTAACGCTACATGATTAACTTCATCAGCGTATATGACCTTAAGCGCAGAAACACTATCTATGTCGCCAACAAGCTCTAGTTTCTTTATCATCCCGGGTGTGACATCTAATCCCCGCGCTTCTAAAACCATTGGCACAACCGCTAATCTAGCAAGAGGTTCATCTTTTGTGGCCACCGCGGACATCCAAAGCCCGTCATGCGCTGGCAGATCTCCATACTTTCCGCCAAATGAGGACAGTCGATCGTGAAGAAGTAGGAAATGCTTTGCTTCGTCATCAGCAACTGACAGCCAATCTCTCACGAACTCTGAGCCAAATTTGGTGCCAAAACGCACCGCTATATCCAAAGCTAGGTTAACTGCATTTAATTCAATATGCGCTAGTGCATGAAGGAGCGCGAAGCGCCCCTTTATTCCACGACTGATTTTTCGCTTAGGAACTTGACTTGGGGGAACAAGCTTCGGTTGCTCCTCTCTTCCCGGTGTATCCGACAACAAAGGGATGGGTCCAAGGTTTGGTTCCACTAGATTAGTAAAGATTGAACGGACTTGTTGGCATTTTTCGACCGGGCCTCGCTCAGCCAAAGCACTAACTATGTCTTGCGCAAGACTCATTTGATTTAGAGCGAACGAGCGACCTCTAAAACTCTAGATACGTGTCCTGCAACTTTCACTTTTCGCCATTCATTAACAATGAACCCGTTAGGATCAATTAAGAAGGTAGAGCGCTCGATACCCATATATTTTTTGCCATACATGGACTTTTCTTTCCAAACTCCAAAGTCTTCGCAAACGTGGCCGTTTTCATCTGAGCCCAAAAGAAAGTTCAGGTCCTCTTTCTCAGAGAACTTATCGTGTCTTTTTAAACTATCCTTCGATACCCCGACAATATCAACACCTGCCTTATGAAATTCTCCTTGAAGGTCGCGAAAATTCTGAGCTTGCACCGTACAGCCAGAAGTCATGTCTTTAGGGTAAAAGTATAGGACGAGTGCCCTGCCAGCAAAATCCTCCAATGTTTTCAGTCCGCTAGCAGTATCAAGCCTAAAGTTTGGTGCTTTTTTCATAAGTATCCTTTGTTTTCCTAGGATGTGGCGTTTAGGAAGGGACCGTCAAGTGTTGTGACCCCAGAAGAGTTAAAATACGCGTGAGCGAAGCCAAGCAATCAAATAACCAGTCTTCAGTTGAAACAATTCGCCGGATGCGTGTCGGCTGGTACTCAACCCTAATTGCGATAACTGGTGCTCTTGTGGCTATTCTAGGAAACCTTGAGTTTCGGACGCCCTATTTGCAGGATCGCCTTGAGCACTCTCTCGGAATTCTATCTCCAGAAGTGAAGACCAGAGCAGGAGAAATCTATGTCAAGGTAGTTCCATGGAGAGGCGAGGTTAGGTTTAGACTTGAAGACTTATATTTAGAGTATGAGCCCATTTTTGCAGAGGACTTAAGAGTTGAGGAAATATCACTCAAGATATCTATTCCTTCGATTTTAACAGGTTCTTTTAGACCACATAGAGTTGCTGTTCAGGGAATGGATTTACCGATCAGGGTTGATCCAAATTTTAGTGAAATCATACCTGAGCCAGGTCAAAAAACTTATGGTTCGGAGTTGATAGAAAATATTTTTAACCGAGGATTGATTGACCGCTTGGCCTCCTTTGCTCTGCCTGGAGCGCCTCAGGCAGTTATTTTTAGAGATGTTAGGTTGAGAGTCATGGTCACAGATGTTGATGAGGCTTTGCTCCAGGTTCATTTAGATGAGATCAAATTGCAGACGCCTGATCAGATTCAGGATAGCCGTGCCTTAGTTCAAGGAGGGATATTTGCTCCTGATGGCGCAACTACAGAATTTTTCCTTGATGCTGCATATACTCCGGGTGAGCGCCTATCTCTTAACGGTCGGACAGGATCATTTATTCCAGCAAATTACGGTGAATTGCTTAGGTTTTTTGATTTTGATAGCTATGAAAGTGTTAGGATGCCTCTCAAGATCGGCGTCAACCTACAGCTTGATAAATTGCGAGAACAACATTCTTTTGGTTTCGAGTTGTTAGAAGTGCAGGATAGTGATGCGCAACTCGTAACTGTTGTGGAGGTAAAAGCTGACCTCCAAAGTGGTATGCTAAATGTTAGTTCTAATTTTGATGATTTTGACCTGCGGCGCATTGCGCCTTGGACACCGGTCCCAGAGGTCATCGATCAGTTGAGCATCAAAGCGGGTGGAAATGTTAACATGAACTGGCACCGCACTACAGGAGAATGG
>CAXQZM010000056.1:0-8114 GCA_964228455.1 Alphaproteobacteria bacterium
CATTTGATAAATCATGCGCACAAAATTCTTAAACACACAAAGATCGCACACCATTGCAGAGAATGGGCTTGCATGCTCATCACACCCCCTTTCGAGCGCCGCAGCATTAAGAGCTTTCAATATCGGTGGCAACGCCTTGGATGCTGCTCTAACCGCAGTTATCGTTCAGGGCGTCGTAGATCCAGGCATGACAGGCATCGGCGGTGATTGTTTTTGTCTAATTGGGCAAGATAGAGAGCAAGTGCGAGCATTTAATGGCTCTGGACGAACCCCGGCAAAGGCAAGTATCAGTGATCTAGGCGGTGAGATAATTTCTGCTCAAGAACCTGCAGCCATAACTGTTCCCGGCGCCGTAGAGGCATGGGCAAAATTGCACAAAGAATATGGTAAGCTTGAGTGGAGCCAATTATTTGAAGATGCAATTAAATTAGCATCGGAGGGATTTCCCGTTCACGAACGGGTAGCTCACGACTGGGGGCAAGAAACCGCGAACCTTGCCAATAGCGAAACAGCAAGAGACCAATTCTTAAATCGTAAACTTAAAAGCCCGACGGCCGGTCAGCGCTGGAGACTGCCAAAGCTATCGCGCTCACTAACTTCTATTGCAAATCAAGGAATCGAACCATTTTATAGGGGAGAATTAGCGCGCGCGATGGTATCTTATTGCGCCAAAATAGGTGGGAAACACCAGCTTTCAGATTTTTCTGAACATACTGGGGAATGGGTCTCTCCGATTTATACCTCGTACAGTGGACTGGATATTTTTGAATGCCCGCCAAATGGCCAAGGTCTAGTAGCGCTGATTGCATTTGCAGTGCTCGAGGAAGCTCGTGGATATGGGTGGCTTGGCTCGTCTGATCCATTGGACCCAGATCGTGTGGAGTGGCAGTTACGGGCGTTAAGTGCAGGATACGAGGTGCGGGATAAATTGATTTCTGATCCCTCGGAGACAATAGGGTTAGTCGAGGCGTGCCTGGCAAAACCGCATATATCAAATTTAGCAAAGGAATTGATGGAACAAAAAAAGAAGAGAACGCCACTTTACAAAAGCCCTCTCACAACGCCTCATCGTGATACCGTCTACGTTGCCGCAAGAGACAAATCCGGCTTAAGTGTTTCGATTATTAATTCTATATTTAACTCGTTTGGTTCCACACATGTAGTCCCAGATACGGGGATATTGTTGCATTCAAGAGGATCATCCTTCTCGACCGACCAAGCCCACCCTAATGCCTACGGACCCTCAAAAAGGCCTATGCATACAATTATGCCATCGCTAGCCATCCGTGACGGAAAAGTAGAGACTATTTTTGGGGTTATGGGCGCTCACTACCAACCGCAGGGCCAGGTGCACGTAATGACAGCAATGCAAGATTGTGGCCTAAGCCCGCAGGCTGCCCAGGAATTACCGCGCTGGTTTGCAAACCCAGATGGCTATGTGGAGGTTGAATCAACCGTTCCAGCTCAATTAGTTAAAGAGTTAGAGCATCGTTTAGGTAGTGTGCACATTACAGAGGAACCCCTGGGCGGAAGCCAAATAATAAAAATGGAAAATGGATTCATGATTGGGGGCACAGACCCCCGAAAAGATGGCCTCGCAATAGGATATTAAGCAGGTGCGTCTCTCACCCCTAACCTACCTTGGGTTCGCAGCACCAGGTTTTTTCATGGCCCTGACAGCGATACCAACCTATATTACCCTCCAGAAGTTTTATGTTGATGAAATTGGAATTGCCGCGGCTACTGTAGGCCTAGTCCTAGCTCTTTCAAGAATTTTAGACGCTTTTACCGACCCATTAATCGGGTGGATGTCCGATAGAACTTCAGGCCGACTAGGAAGACGGAAGCCATATATGCTTTTAGGCGGCGCACTCTGTGCCATTAGCCTTTGGCCCCTTTTGCAGCCAAACAACGACGTAACCGCTGCATATCTCTTCACATGGATATCAATTTTTTATTTTGGGGCAGCCTTAATTCAAGTGCCTTACGCTGCGTGGACAGCCGACTTGACAAAGGACTATGCAACTCGAACCCGATTATCTGGCTATGGCCAATTAGCACTGCTGCTCGGTACCGTAATTGCTTTGGGAGCACCACAGGCTGTCGAGGGTGTGGAACAGCAGCTGTACATTCTAGCAATCATTGCACTCGTAGCCATCCCCGTGACGATAGGGCCAGCAGTATTTCTGGTAAGAGAACAAAAAGCAGTCACCCCGCCATCTGGGGGACCGTTCGATGCCCTGCTCCTTCCATTCAACCAACCTCGTTTGCGTCGCTTTGCGATCGCCTATGGCCTTAATGCATTAGGTAATACACTTCCTCTAACATTGACGCTTTTTTATTTTGATCACGTTTTAGACGAAGATCCTAGCGCGCCCTTACTACTTTACTTTTTAGCGGCAATGGCGTTCATTCCAATCTGGACGTACCTTGGAAATAAAATAGGCCGCGGCGTGGCTTGGCAGCGCGCAATACTCATATCAACGCTTGCGCAATTTCCCGTGTTTCTTCTGGGGCCAGAAACAACTAACCTATTCTACATATCAGCGCTAATTACGGGTGCTTGCCTCAGTGCGGAGTTTACGCTCCCACAAGCTATGCAAGCTGATCTAGCTGATGAGGATACAGCCTCGTCAGGAAAAGACCGTGCGGCTACTCACTATGCTTTTTGGTCGGTAAGCATTAATATTACCACCGCACTCGGAGCTGGCCTTGCGCTATCACTTATTGGATGGGCTGGATTTATACCTGGAGCTAGTGTCGGAGAGAGTGCTAACGTCCAGCCACAGAGTGCGGTTTGGGCAATCGCAATTGGATATGCATGTTTACCAGCTTTGTTCAAAATGCCGGCCTGGTTAATTTTAGCTAACTTTGAGAAACCTCAATCAGCCTGTGATACTAATGCTTGAATAATATGGTAGTGGTCTTCAAACATTAGCCGCTGATCTAATCTCGCTAATGGCAGCCAGTATGCTTTTTCTGCATCATCAGCGCCCCGCACTCGAGGCAAACCTGCGGGATCAGGTTCTAGCTGGATTAAGTATGCGTGAGCGATTGTTCTACCCCGCGCGCTTCGATGAGGTTCATCAAAAACTCTACTATGCTTTATTGAGCCCCTCAAAACTATATCGGCAACCTCTATCTGGGTCTCTTCCTTCAGCTCACGCAACATCCCATCGACCAAATTTTCTTCTGCTGAAATAAATCCCCCTGGAAGTGCGGATTGACCTCGACCAGGAAAATCGCCCCGCCTAACTAATAGGACGTGACCAGATTGCACAACCACCGCATCTGTTGTGACAAAAGTAGGCGGATAAGGACTATCGGACCAAGATCGCTGATAGTCATCAATGAATGCCCGCTCTTCCATAAGATGCCTATGCTCAGGAGTATTTCGGAACTCCTCTAGAAATCTCTGAGAGCTGACAGGCAGATAATCGGAATCAATTGACCCATCGCGAAGAAAATCATCGCGCAAACCAGTTGCGCTTAAACTACCTAATGGTGCGACCCCCATAGACTCCCATTGGGGAAATAACGACAAGTAATATGAACTCGCATCTTTTTTGTGTCCGATAAGTCCCACGCGGGCTGTTTTCGGGTCCAAGCCATCATTAATTAACTGCTGCTCAACCGTAACAAGAACGCTACTTATCCAAGCCTGATCATTGTAAGCTACATCAGGCAACGCCAGAACAGAGACCCTCTCAGGCTGCGCAACTGCTCCCTTTATCATCGCTGACCTCTCTTCAAACCTAAATGGATTTCTAAGGTTGCGAGGTTGTTGTGTCGAACCAACAAGCACATAAAGTTGATGAGCTCGCGACAGACCCTCCTGGAATACTTTCACATGTCCAGAGTGCACAGGCTGAAACCGGCCAATAAAGACGAGAACGTCGAACATGAATATCGCTTGTGCGCTGCATGCTTGTTCGTCAAGACTTGCGTTTGTTACGTGGCATCCTTAGGCGCGCCTAATGCAAAAACTCCACATAATCGGAGCCGGATTAGCTGGCTCAGAGGCAGCATGGCAAGCAGCTAACGAGGGTGTATCTGTAATTTTACACGAAATGAGACCTAAGGTTGAGACCTATGCTCATCAAACTGGCATGCCCGCTGAGCTAGTCTGCTCGAATTCCTTTCGATCTGACGATGCGGAAGCCAATGCTGTTGGGCTATTGCATCAGGAAATGAGAACTCTTGAGGGATTAATCATTAATGAAGCCGATCGGTCTCAAGTTCCTGCAGGTGCTGCCTTAGCAGTCGACCGCGATGTCTTCAGCCAAGGCGTCAAAGAAAAGTTAGACAATCACCCACTGATAGAGACCAGAAGTGAAGAAATTAAAGCACTACCAGAAAATGTCCCGACTATTATAGCAACTGGTCCGCTTACCTCTCCCAGCCTAAGTGAGGCAATTTTGGCAGCTACTGGGGAGGAGTCTCTTGCTTTTTTTGACGCGATTGCTCCAATCGTCCACCTAGACTCCGTGGACATGGACAAAGCATGGTTTCAATCCCGTTACGATAAACCCGGGCCTGGCGGAACAGGAAAAGATTATCTGAATTGCCCCTTAGACGAGAACCAATACGAAGCATTCATAGATGCGCTAGTGGAAGGTGAAAAAACTGAGTTTAAAGAATGGGAAAAAGACACACCATATTTTGAAGGGTGTCTTCCAATTGAAGTGATGGCGGACCGCGGACGCGAAACGCTGAGATGGGGGCCGATGAAACCTGTAGGGCTCACCCCTCCAAATGGAATTAAACCCCACGCGGTGGTCCAGCTTCGCCAAGACAATAAATTAGGCACATTATATAACCTGGTAGGTTTCCAGACAAAACTGAAATATGGAGCGCAAGCTGATGTACTGCGAATGATACCGGGACTTGAATCCGCGAAATTCGCACGCTTGGGAGGGATCCATCGTAATACCTTTATAAATTCACCCAAACTACTAGATAAGCAGTTGAGATTAATTAACCAACGAAATATAAGATTTGCAGGGCAAATTACCGGTGTTGAAGGATATGTTGAAAGCGCAGCATTGGGCTTAATTGCCGGAAGACTCGCGGCTGCTGAAATTCTCAAAAAAGATTTTCGTCTTCCGCCGGACGATACAGCTATTGGGGCTCTTCTCACACATGTTACGGGCGGAGCAAACCCTGAGACATACCAACCAATGAACGTGAATTTTGGTCTTTTTCCTCCGCCACCACTGCAAACTACAGAAAATGGTAAACGAAGGAAACTCAAGGGAAGAGACCGCAAACTTTGGCTAACTAATAAAGCAAGAACAAGCCTTCAGGCGTGGCTTGAACACCCCACTCAGGCGTCCTAACTAGATCTTAAACAACAACCTCCGAGGAGAAAACTTATGGCTGATGCTTTCACCCTACCCGACCTTCCATATGCAGAAGATGCATTGGCTCCTGTAATTGGCGCTCAAACGGTGGGCCTTCACCACGGTAAACATCACAAAACGTATTTTGACAAAATGAATCCTATCGTTGATGGGACAGAATATGCAGAAATGTCTCTAGAAGATGTCATGGTTTCCGCTTATAAAAAATCAGAACAAGCGCTCGTCAATAATGCTGGTCAGGCCTGGAACCACATTCTGTATTGGAACCAATTTACGCCTGGGGGCGCGAATGCGCCGGTTGGAAAGCTATCTCAAGCAATCGATGAGGCCTTTGGAGGCTTCGATGCAATGAAGGAACAAATGGTCTTAACCGGCGCCGGTGTATTTGGTTCTGGCTGGGCTTGGTTATCGAGCGATAATGGAACTTTGTCTCTTATGGGAACACCGGGTGGTGAGAACCCGCTAATGCATGGGAAATCAGCGCTAATTGGGATCGATGTTTGGGAACATGCGTATTATCTGGACTATCAAAACCGCCGCCCTGACCATATCAAGGATGTTCTTGATAAGTTGATTAACTGGTCTTGGGTCTCCGAGCAGTTTGAAGGTTAGTCCATAGCGTCCTCAATTTCAAAGGGGCCTAAATGGCCCCTTTTTGACTCATGGACTTCCAAAAAAAAATCTAGTGTGACCGCTAGGTAAATCCCGTATACGCGAGGTCGAGTTGATACGGATCTTTCCAAATTAATACGAAAATTTGACCGAAAATAGCCGTAAAGTTGATTGAGCACACTCGGACCATTAGAATGAGATCCCATGCAGAAATTTATTGCTACCTTTTGTTTAAACCTCACGCTCGCCACACCAGTGCTGGGACAGTCCATCTTTCCAGATTTAATGTATGGAATTTACGCGTTGGATGACAGCTGCGCTCAAAACTCTCGGCGCTTGATTATTACACCCACAGACATTTTGATTGCTGATCCTGCACTCGATATTAGAATTTCATATCCAGATCAGCGACAGAATTCTGGTGACCAAATTAGCCTAGCTGGCAATTTTTTTGTCTCAGTCCTTTATGATGGCATTATTGAGCGCACGCCATCAGGCGCAATTATGACTTTCAATTTTCCAGATCTATCCTTCCCCCTCCTTGCTCCAATTATGGAAAGTATACTTGGTGAAGATATACCCAGCGCAATTAATGCGAGCATAAACATAGAAGACCGCGGTGACACTGTTGTAATGACTCTGATGTCTGAAGATGTAACTCTTGCAAAGAGCTTCTCCTCGATAATTGGGACTTGGACATTTGACCCCGATCAAATTACCCGAACGCGGCAAGACAAAAGCTCAACTTATCGTCGTTGTTTTAATGGTCTGAAGGCGAGTGAACAACATGCCAGCTTGGTTGATGGAAAGATCGGAATCTACGGATTTAAAGGCCAATGCGCCAGAGATTCAGAACTATTTATTATCGCCAAAGATGGCTGGGGGGTTTCGTTACCCTTTTATGATCCAACGGTTGGATTCGCCTACTATGCAGAAGATAATACTCTCGCTGGGGAGCTTTACCGCGCGCCTTTTGCACCGCTAGCACCAAATGAGAACTCATATATTGATATTGAAGTAAGAGACGGCGCACCTAACCACCAGCTAGAGTTCATTGGTGACAAGTTTTCTTGGATCAAAACGCTAACCGATGGCTCAACTCTAGATGCAGGTAACTATGAGAAATGTGATGCATTTGAGATCAATACGTTCGCCAGTGCAATAGCAGCTCTTAATAGCTAACGCGGTTAAAGCACTTTAAGCCCCGCCATATGGCGTTAGCACCTGTGGATCAGAGTCCACTTCATCCGGTTCACGTGGGTCAAATGTTCCTGCCTGGCCCTGCTCAACAACCTCGTGTCGTATCTTTCTCGTCTCAGTAAAAGTCTCGAAAAGCGCGGTTCCATCGCTATCTTGAATCGCTTTCTGCAGAACCGTTAGGTCTTCATTAAATCTCGATAGAGTGTCCAGCACAGCAGATTTATTCGTAAGAAAAATATCCCGCCACATAGTGGGATTTGATCCAGCAATCCTTGTAAAATCTCTGAAACCCGAGGCCGAGTATTTAATGACTTCGGATTTAAGGCTACTCTCTAGTTTATTTGCAGTATCAACGATTGAGTAAGCTATGAGGTGCGGGAGATGAGAAGTCATAGCCAGCACCATGTCATGATCATCCGCATCCATGGTCTCGACCTTTGCTCCACAGGCCTCCCAAAACCTGCACAACCTGTCTATCGCTGTAGGCTCTGTTCCCTGTGTGGGAGTTAAAATCACCCAACGGTTCTCGAAAAGCTCTCGAAAACCAGCGTTAGGCCCGGACTTCTCTGTTCCCGCGATTGGGTGACCAGGAATAAATTGAGTTCCAAATGGTACATGAGGAGCAACATCAGAAATAACTTGGGCTTTCACCGACCCCACGTCACTGAGAATTGCTCCATCCATCAAGTGTTCGCTCATATTTCGTGCTAGCTCAGCGTATGTCCCAACTGGAGTGCACAATATTACCAAATCTGCGTCTTTTACACCTATCGAGAGATCGGTCGTTGCAATATCTGCCAGACCCAGCCTTAAAACCTCATCACAGCGATCTTCACTTAACTCAATCACTGCGATCACTTCAGCAAGTTGGCGAGCGCTCATGTTGTGAGCGATTGAACTCCCAATGAGCCCCGATCCCACCAAAGCAACTTTTTTACA
>CAXQZM010000057.1:0-4229 GCA_964228455.1 Alphaproteobacteria bacterium
TCCTAAAACATCTTGGAAGGCCTTTCTCTTGAGGCCTTCCAAGCTTTGTGAGATCGAAAACTATGCAAGAAGCTTCTGAAGAAGCCTTTCGTCACGTACCCGGGCGCATGTCGCGCCGCACCAGTCGGCTTGCATTAGCGCTGACTTTGCCTGGTATACTAGTCGTTTTGGCGGTAGTCTTATTACCCCTAATCGCAACATTTTGGATCTCGCTAAAAAACATTGAGCTTAGAGATTTAAGCCCACCACGAGCCCAAGTATCCGATCGGTTGCGGGGGGAGCTTAATGTTAGTGGAGATCAGGCCACCTATAGAATCACTGTGCGTATCCCAGCCAATGAAGGTTTGGTGTATTCGAATTTTGGTTTTATCTCACAGTGGCCTCAAGATCTTAATATTCTCAAACTTGATAATCGCTGCTCACTAATTGAAAATCGCCTCCACTGTGAATTTGGTGATATCAACCTTGGGGAGCGCTATTCCGAGCGACTAGAGCTTTTGGTTACCGCGCGCGATGATTTTGATGCAAATCGATTAGCGGAGCATAAGCCAGAAGTTCGAATACTTGGGACCGTCCCAAATCCGATGATCATAAAGCCTTTTACAGGAGAGAACTTTTCGCGAGCCGCGAATACGCGCAACATTTGGCAAATATTAACAACGACCTTTGCGTACACATTCTTCTCAACTGCGGGTGCTATCATCATTGGGCTGTTTGCAGCTCTCCTATTAAACCAACCATTCAGAGGGCGCAGTTTATTTCGGGGTTTCTTGCTGTTTCCCTATGTTGCGCCAGTTGTAGCAGTTGCAATAACTTGGGTTGCGCTTCTGAACCCAACGAGCGGTTCGTTGAACGAACTATTAGTTCAGATGGGTGCGCTTGAACGACCATATAATTTTCTTGGCAAATCGACCCAAGATTTTGAATTAATGGGCCTTAAGATGACATTCCCGGTGGCCCTAACGTCAGTAATTGTTTTCGAGGCCTGGAGATATTTCCCCTTAGCATTTATTTTTATTCTAGCCCGAATGCAATCTGTCCCAGAGGACATGTATGAAGCAGCGACAATGGATGGCGCCTCGCCCTTTCAGCAATTCTTTGCTCTTTCAATGCCAATGCTGATTGGAATTATGTCAGTTCTATTCCTTCTTCGATTTATTTGGACATTTAACAAGTTTGAAGATATTTTTCTGCTCACCGGTGGAGGATCTGGAACACAAACTCTGACCATAGAAGTTTATCGCTGGTTCTCTCTAGAAAATTTTGGTGCCTCTTCCGCAGTTGCAGTTATAATCTTTGCAATTTTATGTATTTTTGCCATTATTTTCTTCCGGCTAGCACCTCGGCAGGAGGGATTATGATCTTGCAAAGAGCTACCCTTTCCGGGTTAATAACAGGGCTTTTGGCGCTTATATTTGCGCTTGCCGTTGGCCTTATTGCTTCCATAGTTACCGAAGAAGGATACAGACCCTTTTATCTATCATGGCTATTAGCCGGCATTCTCTCCGGGCTTGGCATATGCTTTGCACCGGGCCGAGGGATTTTCAATACCGGGCTTTTTGTAGGGTTAATTACCTTCTTCGCTGTCATATTGACATTTGCTCAGCCGTTTGGTGAGTCAATCAGCAACAGGCCAATTCAGTCAACAGCAGCCCTACTCATAACTAGCTTTCTAGCCGCAGCATCCGCGAACTATGCACTGGCGCCAACCAAAAACTCATCTCCGAACCGGTATGCGGTTGAGCACAGCATAATCCGCACTTTACGGATCGTGGGCATGCTATTTTTTGGTATTATTGTCGCAGTCCCTTTAATGCTTATGATTTCGGGAAGCCTTTACACCACTCCGTCAAGTGTAGGACATGATTTTACTAACTTGACTGGAGGTATTAGGACGGTCATTGATCCTTTCAGAGCATATTACAACCTTTTCGCAAATGACCCGACGTCCTTGGCATCAAATTTTTTTGGTCGCTATTTCTTCAATTCTGTTTGGGTTAGCCTCTTAACGGTGTTGATTACCCTAGCGCTCGCAATACCTGGGGGGTATTCAATCTCAAGACTTGCCTTTCCAGGTCAACAATTACTTTCAAGATCAATTCTTGCCATATACTTAATCCCATTTATTGTGTTAGTAATTCCACTGTTCGTGATGCTAACAGCCCTTGGATTAAGAAGCTCCTGGGGACTTCTTCTTGTTTATCCCGCGACAACTCTTCCCGTAGCATTGTACATGTTGCAAGGTTACTTTCGAGGACTTCCTGCAGAGCTCGAAGAGGCAGGACTCATGGATGGATGTTCACGGCTCAGGGTAATATGGGCTATTACAATCCCTCTTTCTCTGCCTGCAATAGCGTCAGTGGCTCTCTATGTATTTATGATTGCGTGGAATGAGTTCTTGATTGCTTTCATGCTGCTATCTGACCAATCCAGCTTCACATTACCAATTGGTATTAATTCAATGAACTCCTCTGAAGTAGCGGAACAAGACCTTATGGCGGCGGCGGTGGTAGCTACCCTCCCAATCGTTGTGCTATTCCTATGGGCAGAGAGATATATGATAAAGGGTCTCACATCAGGTGGGGTAAAAGGATAGAATATCAGCATGTCATGGTTTAGAAGTCATACTGCCCGTGCGAACGACATTTTAACTTACAATGACCGCGGAACATATTCAGTTCCTACTCACGGTCTATATCCAGTTCAATTCAACTGGGACTCTTGCTTTGCTGCGCTGGGCTATCGACATCGGAATCCGGAGCGAGCCCTGTCTGAAATTATCCTTCTCTTATCTGCCCAATGGTCGGATGGCATGGTCCCTCATATCGTGTTTCGCGGGGACTATGATGGATATTTCCCGGGACCTGACGTTTGGTCAACGGGTCAAAAAATTCCGACTAGTGGCATTACCCAGCCACCGGTTGCAGCTAGCGTTTTATGGCGACTTTGGGATGATAGCGCCAAAGTTGATAGGGCACGTATGCGGCAGGCAGCAAAGCGCTTGGAGCGATGGCACAGGTGGTTTGCAAATTCGCGTCAGGATGACCAGGGTGCAATCTTTATTGTTCATCCTTGGGAGTCTGGGCGAGATAATCTGACAGACTGGGATGTTGGCATGAACCGAGTCCAGCCTGATACCGGACTTGGAGAATATATTCGCAGAGACCTCGAACATGTCAATGCAGTCCAACGTCCAACAAAAGAGGAATACGATAGGTATCTTACGATAGTGCACCACGGCCGAAAAATCGGTTGGGATCAAAAGGAAATGGGGCGCTCCAGCCCTTTTCGGATGGTTTGTGCTGGAATGACAGCCATTTTGCTTGCGGCGGAGAGAGATCTATTACTGATCATGAGCGAACTAGAGATGCCAACCGCCAATACCAAGCGACGAATATCGCGCTTGGAAGATGGATGGCGGTCACTGTGGAATCCAAAAGTAAAATCCTACGTAAACCGAGATCTAGAAACATCTTGGACTTCAAATGCAGTTACTGCCTCAGCTTTCTTGGGGGCATATGCTGGAATGACAGACAATTTAGGGTCGATGATGGACCATTTTGATCGTATTAGTGGGAAAGTTCGCTTCATGCTTCCCAGTTTCGATCCCGATTGTGAAGGTTTTGACCCTGAACGTTATTGGCGGGGCCCGGTCTGGTTCATCATAAACAATATGGTAGGTAAAGGCTTTGAAAAGATTGGTGAAAGCAGCAGGGCAGCGCGCATTAAGATCGATACCGCAAAACTTGCTGAATCTTCCGGATTTTATGAATATTTCAATCCAATTACCGGCAGAGGGCTTGGCGGAAAATCATTCACATGGACAGCATCTGTTTATCTTGATTGGGCGGGGAGGAATTGAGAAATGTCAAGCATAGCTATTTCTAATATTAAGAAAGCCTTCGGAAATGTGCCCGTTATCAAGGGTGTTGATCTAACGATAAAAGATAAAGAGTTCGTTGTATTTGTAGGGCCATCAGGATGCGGGAAATCTACAATGCTTCGACTAATAGCTGGACTAGAGGAGGCAACCTCTGGATCAATTCTGCTGGACGACAAGGAAGTCACTGACCTGAGCGCGTCTGAAAGAGGACTTGCGATGGTATTTCAATCCTACGCTCTCTACCCACATAAATCGGTTCGGGAAAATATGGCCTTCCCGCTTCGAGTTTCTGGTATGAGTAAGTCATTAGCCAACATCGAAGTTGATAAAGCAGCGGATATCTTAC
>CAXQZM010000058.1:0-25388 GCA_964228455.1 Alphaproteobacteria bacterium
CTTTGCGAGGGCGATAGCATGCTCTATGGCTCATTTATGTATCTGCTAGAGCGTCTCCGCCATGTAGAGGTCGAAATTGTACCCGGAGTTTCATCTATTTTTGCAGTCTCCGCTTCAGCTTCCTACCCTATAGTCAGTCGGAATGAGACTCTAAGTGTCGTGAGCGGAGTCCTTGATGATGAAACGTTAATCAAAAATCTTGAGCTTGCAGATGCAGTTGCAATATTCAAAGTAGGTCGACATTTTATGCGCCTAAAAGCCCTTCTCGAAAAGATGGGGCTTCTAAAACACTCTATTTACGTCGAGCGTGCCAGTCTCGATAATGAAATAGTTCTTCCTCTTGCTAGGGCAGATGGAAAAGCTCCATACTTTTCCATGATCTTGGTACGTAAGGAACCAATTGGATGAAAAAATTTCGGCTCATTTGCCCAACCCCAACCAGCGTTTTTATAGCAGATAAACTCCTCCTTTCAGGCCTGGATTTCGAAAAGTGGGAACGCCCAAATTCTATACGGCAAGGCCTGCTTACAGCCCTAAATAGGGGGCAATCGGTAGTGGCAGTTTGTGCACTTGGTATTATTGTTAGGGTCCTGTCTGACGCAAAATTACCCGCGAAAACAGCTCAGACACCCATCATTTGCATTACAGAAAATGGTAAATTTGCAATCCCAGTATTGGGGGGCCACAATGGCGCAAATCGATTAGCCCAAATAGTTGCAGCCTCGACTGATGGACAAGCGATAGTGACAACCGCTAGTGATCAAAGCTTTGATATCGCATTAGATGACCCTCCTGACGGGTGGGCCATGGTCGCAGACCCCCGGCAGTTCTCTAACTTTATGCAGGCTCTCTTGGAGGAGGGTAGAGCAAATCTTAACGAGGCTCCTCAATGGGTAAAGGACAGCTCAATCCCTCATAACGAGGCGGCTAAACTAAAAATCTCCGTTGATGAGCGCAGCACTGATAACAACCTTACTTTTGTCCAAACCTCCCGACTTGCAGTTGGGATAGGTTGTGAAAGAGGATGTTCAGCCTCGGATATTTACGCGCTTCTAGTTGAGGCGGAGCAAGCTTTGAAGTTATCTCTTGATGATGCTATCTTCGGTTCAATTGACATCAAGCAAGATGAGGGTGCGTTAGTAGAAATAGCTCCAGAAATGAGATTTTTCACAGCCGAAGAATTAGCTCAGAAAAAAGTACCTAATCCTTCAGATATTGTACTCAAAGAAGTTGGGACCCCCTCTGTTGCCGAAGCAAGTGCTCTTGCGCTAGCTGGCAAAGATGCAACGCTAATTCTTCCCAAGATCAAGAATCAAAGGGCAACATTAGCTGTAGCAAAGTCAAAATCTCCGATGTCATCTGATTTTCCAGGACGGGGGCGGTCTCATCTTTCAATCGTCGGTCTAGGGCCTGGATCAGAAGATTTATGCAGCGAACAAGCGTGGTCAGCCCTTATACAATCTACTAAGTGGGTAGGCTACTCACTCTACCTTGACCAAGCTGAGCAATTTGCTGGCGAAGCTCGCCAACGACTTGATTTCAAACTGGGCGACGAAGAAGCCCGCTGCCGAGCCGCTTTAGATGCGGCATCAAAAGGCAAGCGTGTCGCGCTCATTTGCTCAGGTGATCCCCAGGTATATGCCATGGCGCAAGTAGTTTATGAACTGCTTGCGCGTCATCCCGAAAGGAGTGAATGGCAACAAACATTTGTCGAAACTCTGCCCGGGATTACAGCTATGAGCGCCTTGGCAGCAAAAGTAGGGGCTCCACTGGGTCATGATTTCTGCGCAATTTCGCTATCTGACCTTAATACTCCATGGGAAGTTATTGAAAAGAAAGTAAAAGCAGCAGCAGAAAGTGATTTCGTGATTGGATTTTATAATCCCAAATCAAGAACACGTAATTGGCAACTTCCACGCGCTATCGAGATTTTAGCACGTAATCGCCCAGATGATTGTCCCGTAGCTTTCGGTCGAAACGTCGCTCGCGCTGACGAGGACATTACACTTACGACTCTAAGCGATCTAAACCCTGACGATATCGATATGTTTACTTGCGTAATCGTAGGAGCTTCTTTTACTCAACGGCATAAAAACTTCATGTTCACGCCTAGAGGATACAAGTTATCATGATTAAACCCCGAGTGCACTTCATTGGCGCCGGTCCTGGAGATCCCGAGTTACTTACGTTGAAAGCTTCCCGGTTAATTGGCGAGTGTGAAGTTTGCTTATTCGCGGGCTCTCTTGTCCCGGAACAAGTCGTCGCAATTGCTCCCAAAACTGCTGCTGTAATTGATACAGCTCCGCTTCACCTGGACCAGATCATGGAACTCATCGAAGAGGCAATTTCGTCTGGGAAATCAGTAGCGCGGGTGCATTCTGGTGATCCTTCACTTTACGGGGCCATCGCAGAGCAAATTCGGAGACTTAAAAGTGTGAACATTCCCTATGATATCACCCCAGGTGTTCCAGCATTTGCCGCATCAGCTGCCGCTCTGGGACAGGAATTAACTCTCCCTGATATCGGGCAGTCCCTCATCGTAACCCGAACCGCAATGAAGTCGAGTGCAATGCCCAACTCCGAAGACCTGAGTGTTTTTGGACAATCTGGGGCGACTCTCGCTATCCATCTTTCTATTCGCAATTTCCGTAAAATCGAAAAAGACTTAATACCGCTTTACGGTGCGGATTGTCCGGTTGTCGTTGCTTATAGGGTCGGCTGGCCTGATGAAAAGTTCATAAGGGCAACGTTGTCTACTTTTGCCGCAAAAGCCCGAGCGGAGAAGATAACCAGGACGGCAATTGTTTTTGTGGGTAGAGTGTTGGATGTAGATGCAGACTTCACTGATTCAGCGTTATATGATGCCAACCATGTTCACATACTTCGACACAAGAATTCTAAGCGAGACATGCCAAGCCTAGAATAATTGCTCGCACTAAGATTTTTGAAGATAGATCCAGACCCTTTTAGGTTGCCTTAATTTTTTCGTATTAAACGCGACTACTGCATAGTCGCTCACAAATGAGTGCTATGTCTTAGTCCTGCCAAATGCGAATTATGAAGTTGGTATTCAGCAACCCTATTATCGCATTAGTCACGGTGACCATTGCTATGGGTTTAATGCCGCTGAATGATGCGGCGATAAAACTCATGAATAATGATGTATCTCTCTCGCAGGTCATAATCATACGTGCTGGTCTCATCCTTAGTTTCCTGATCTTCTTGCGATCAACATGGCGTAGCTTGGCCGGGCATAGCCTAAGCACTTGGTGTTTAATGCTCCTTCGCGGATGCATGATTGCATTGGCAATGGTGTGCTTCTTCTCCGGCCTGGCATTCTTAGGCTTATGGGAAGCTACCGCAATTTTTTTTACAGCACCATTAATGATCTCACTACTCTCAGTTTTTTTCTTGGGCGAAAGACTTGGATTGTGGCGCATATCGGCGCAAGTTTTAGGACTTGGTGGCATCCTATTAATTGCCCTGCCAGAGAGCAAAACAAGCTTCAATCCGGTTTTTGTATTACCTCTTGTTGGGGCGCTCTTCTACGCCCTGTACAATGTTTTCACTCGTTTGATGTCCAACAGAGTAAGCACCCTTGCCATGACCAATGTTCAACATTTATCATACATCTTGGTTGGTATAGTTATTTCCGTCATTGTATTTTTTGTACCTTTCGAGCAGTTTTCTGAAGAAGTTCTTGGTCCAGAAATGAGTTTCATCGTGCGCGACTGGAGAATGCCAAGCCTAATGCACTGGGCTTGGCTCGCCGGAGCGGCGTTGTTGTTTGGTTTCCTATCTTTTGCCCTAACCAATGCATATGCTAATGTGGAAGCAAGTTTAGTGGCTCCGTTTGAGTATGTTTACATCCCGGTATCAATTATTTGGAGCATCCTCATTTGGAATGACTGGCCTAGTTTGCTTGGATGGATTGGGTGTGGCTGTATAGCTGGGGCTGGTTTACTGACGATAGTTCGTGAAAATTTAAAGAGTGACGAACTTGGGTAGCTCTGAATGCTATAAGTTCTATAAACGAAGATGGCATGCGCTCACAGATAATTTTAGAAAGTTTCTTAGACGTTGAGCCCTTTGAATTCAGAGTTTAAGCAGCTACTGGTAACTATGGAATAATCTTTTCTGAAATAATGCTCTGATTTTAATTTAGAGTAACCTTGTTTCTGAAATGTAATTTAGTCCAAGATTTCTCGTCTTAAAAGAAGGAGTAAGGCAATGAGTGAATATGAAATTTATGACCTATTAAACAGCGGACTCTCAGCTAACGGACTGTTTCAGATTGCAGTTCTTATCGCAACATTTATCGCTTTTCGGGTAGCTCGGTTCTCACAGACTAGCTCGCTACTTGCGAAGATTATGAGCACAGCTTTTGGTTTAATGACTGTCTTCTTCGGGCTCACAGTAGGCGCTGTGCGGTATGCAAGTCAGGAAACTGCTGCGATAAGATTAGCAGACCTGAAAGATGCTGGAAAACCGATTTCTCCAGGTAGTGAAGCTTGGATAGCACAATACGGAGCGGAAGCTGGCACCTACGCCTCCCAAAATTATTTCGCAGACATGGGCACGGTAGCGATTAGCTTAGTTATCGCCATAATTGTTTTGGGAACAACTTGGGGACCAAAAATTGATTTTGGAAATGGCTAGATAATTTTTTTTGGTGGTGTTCTCTGAAAAGAGGCACCGCCATCGCTATTCTGAATATTAAACTCAGAAAAATTTGCAAGCTGTTCTAAGGCTTCTTTCGGTGAATTACCGCCTTTTTCACATAGTATTGACAATGCTAATATAAACCTTGCTCTTATTTATTAGTAACGTCATCTGCGAGGCATGGAACAAACAATAATTATTGCCTTCGCAGTCACAGTTCTGGCTGGGCTAGCCACACTTATTGGTTGGTTAGCCGTAATTCGAGGTACTACCGCCAATCCCCGCCTTTTATCTTTTGGATTGGCCTTTGCCGCAGGTGCAATGGTTTACGTCTCACTTGTAGAAATTTTTGTTAAATCTCAAGAGAGTTTCATGAGTGCTTTGTGGTTCAGTGGCAGTGACGAGCAGTCGCCGTATGCCATGGCGACTCTTATGCTGTTTGCCGGGGTAGCAGTGGTTATAATGTTAGACCGGTTGGTCCCGAACCCACATGGTAAACTTGAGCAACCAGGGCGCTCTCAAGGCCCTGATCCCTTTCTGGCTCGTGCTGGTTTGATTGCAGCAGCGGCCATTACCGCACACAATATACCTGAGGGATTAGCAACCTTTTATTCAACATTGGACGACCCAACTGTCGGCTCATCATTGGCAATTGCAATTGCAATCCATAATATTCCAGAAGGCGTTACAATAGCGCTCCCCATTTTTTATGCGACAGGATCTAGAACTAAAGCGTTCATTTGGACACTAGTTTCCGCGCTTGCCGAACCGATAGGAGCATTACTCGGATACTTTATTTTAGGCGGAAATCCCGATGCAATGACTTATGGAGTGCTGTTTGGTATGATCGCAGGTGTAATGGTATTCTTGAGTTTAGACGAGCTACTACCCATGGCAAAGCGATACGCAAAAGGTCATGAGACCGTTTATGGAATGGTTTTTGGAATGGCTCTACTAGCTTCTTCATTAGTTTTGTTTAAGTGACCCATCTTCTATTAATTGGCGGTAATCATTGGGACGAGCGCTGGATCGTTTCACAACCCCTCGTGAAAGGCGAGTCCATACCAGTAAAAACCAGTCGGCAGCCAGGTGGCGCCGCAGCGAACATGTCACGAGCTCTCAAAGCCGAGGGATACGCATGTGATTTTGCATCGATATACGGATTTGAGGCCCCTCCGGTTTTAGGTTCACTTATTACCCAAGTGCAAGACACCCCGTCGGCTCGCTATGTGAGCTTGGAAGATGCTGCTGGCAAAGTTCTCAATGGTTTTGCAGATATGGAAATTTACGAGAAACATATGACATACGAGTGGTACGAAGCGTTGACTAAAAATGCTCAATCAGCTGGTTCGGTAGTTGTAGATTGCAACGGACCCGAGGGTGCACTAGCTGGATTGGGCCCGCTAAATTCGATTTTTGCTTTAGCAGTAAGTCCCGCGAAGGTGCGGCGGCTTGTTCCGATTCTGGATAAATTGAGAATTCTGTTCTGTAACAGCTCAGAAGCACAGGTACTGGGTGCAGATCTTAAAAAAGTATCTTTTGCGGTAGTAACGCGCGGCTCAAAGGGCGCCGCAATTTACGAAAAAGGGCGCGAAACTGCATCATATGAAGCACCGGACTGGAACCCAGATAGCGCAAATGGGCTTGGAGATCGCCTCTCAGGATTGGTGCTTAGTCGTGTGCTAAAGGGACAGACGCTAGACCAAGCATTATCCTCTGCTTTAAGGGCCTTACCATGCTAAAGTTTTCCAGAGCAGTCCAAAAGGCGAAAGCCAACGGACAACCACTTGTTGCTCTTGAGAGCACCATAATTTCTCATGGATTGCCATACCCGCAAAATTTAGAAATCGCGCAACAAGTAGAGGCGATAGTGAGAGAGGAGGGTGCTGAGCCAGCAACTATTGCACTCCGAGACGGATATATCTGTATTGGATTAGAGCAAGAAGAGCTTGAGCAGCTGGCAAGTCCAGATAGTCAGGTTTCAAAGGTATCCCGTCGAGACATGGCGACAGTTTTGGCTAGTGGCGGTCTAGGAGCAACTACAGTAGCAGGAACCATGATCTGCGCTGCCAAGGCTAACATTCGAATCTTTGCTACTGGGGGCATTGGCGGTGTTCATCGGGGCGCCGAGGATGATTTCGATGTCAGTGCAGATATACCTGAATTAGCTCAGCAGCCTGTTGCAGTCGTTTGCGCAGGAGCAAAGTCAATCCTAGATCTACCGAAAACACTTGAGGCGCTTGAAACTGCCGGGGTACCGTTGTTAGGTTTCAATACAAATGAATTCCCCAGCTTCTTCACGCAGTCTTCCGGCATAGCACTTGAACATCGTGCGAACACTCCAGCTGAAGTCGCACAAATCCTCGGCATCCAAGACCAACTGGGCCTCAGCCAAAGCCTACTTATATGTAACCCTGTTCCAAAGACCGACGCGTTAAAAAAGGCAGATGAAACACGGTGGATCAATCAAGCTTTGAATGAAAGTCTAGAACAGGGGATTGTCGGCAAAGACATAACTCCGTTCCTTCTTAAGAGGCTCGTAGAACTATCCCATGGTAAAACGTTAAATGCCAATTTAGCGCTGATTAAAAGCAACGTTCGCCTCGCTTCTCAGATCGCTTGCGAGCTTAAAGGAAGATAAGTAAGTAAGCCTCCGCAAGCTTAAATATCGGTGGGCATAGCTCAAATTCTTCAACAAAAAAGGGGGCGCTGCCCCCTAGTTCTTTTAACTCGCTGGACCAAGAGTCCAGATGTAGCATCCGTTGACTACATCTCTAAATCAAAACGATCTAGCTCCATGACTTTTACCCAAGCGCTGACGAAATCGCATATGAATTTACCTTTAGCATCATCACAAGCATAGACCTCTGCCAGAGCCCGCAGCTGAGAATTAGAACCAAAAATTAAATCAGCCCGAGAAGCCCTCCACTTCTGCGCTCCAGTATCGCGATCCTTCCCAGTATATGTCATTTCTGATGGGTCGGCAGGAGCCCACCTTGTTGACATATCAAGCAGATTTACAAAGAAGTCATTAGTAAGAGCACCTGGAGAATCGGTGAGAACTCCTAAATCTGAGTTATCCCAATTCGCGCCAATCACACGCAAACCACCAATCAATACGGTCAACTCTGGAGCTGACAAAGTCAATAAGTTGGCACGATCGATGAGCATATCCTCGACTGATACCTTAAACGCCTTTGGCTGATAATTTCTAAAACCATCCGCTTGTGGTTCTAAGTAAGAAAAACTCTCAATATCTGTCACGTCTTGACTCGCATCGCCACGACCTGGCGTGAAAGGAACAGATACCTCTTCACCTGCTGCACTTGCGGCCATTTCAACCCCAACATTTCCAGCCAAGACAATTAAGTCCGCGAAAGATCCGCCTACCGTCTCATGAATATTTTCCAACACATTGAGAACCTTATTTAGCCGGCTAGGATTATTAACCTCCCAACTTTTCTGTGGCTCTAACCTTAATCGCGCGCCGTTGGCGCCGCCACGAAGATCTGATCCCCTAAATGAGGATGCCGACGCCCATGCAGTAGAAACTAATTCAGCAACACTTAGACCACTTTCTATGATCCGTGCTTTGGCCAACGAAACATCAATAGTGCCATCGCCGACAGGAACATTATCCTGCCATATGAGCTCCTCTTTTGGAGCTTCAGGGCCTACATAGCGAACCTTCGGCCCCATATCACGGTGAGTTAGCTTGAACCACGCTCTTGCGAAAGAATCAGCAAACTCGCCCGGATTTTCCATGAACCTCTTCGAGATATCATGGTATGATGGGTCCATTCGCATTGCCATATCAGCGGTTGTCATCATGGGAGCATGCTTAACTTCCGCCTTGTGTGCGTCGGGTACATTCCTACCCTCCCCATTTACCGGGTGCCACTGGTTAGCTCCAGCCGGAGATTTACCCAACTCCCAGTCATAACCGAACAACGTTTCAAAATAGGACATATCCCACTTGGTCGGGGTTGGGGTCCAAGCCCCCTCGATACCAGAAGTAACTGAATCGAAACCTTTTCCAGTTCCCTGAGGATTAATCCAACCAAAGCCTTGCTCTTCAATACCTGCGCCCTCTGGCTCCGGGCCTAGTGCATTGGCATCACCATTGCCATGGGCTTTCCCAAATGTATGGCCACCTGCGACGAGAGCTACTGTCTCTTCATCATTCATAGCCATTCGCCCGAAAGTTTCTCGAATGTCCGCAGCTGATGCTAGAGGGTCTGGATTTCCATCTGGCCCTTCAGGATTTACATAGATGAGGCCCATTTGCACCGCAGCAAGCGGATTCTCTAAATCTCTTTTTCCCTCATAGCGCTGATTTGTCAGCCATTCAGCCTCTGCTCCCCAATACACATCCTCTTCGGGGGCCCAAACATCTTCCCGACCGCCAGCAAAACCGAACGTATCAAAGCCCATAGATTCGAGTGCTACATTGCCCGCTAAGACCATGAGGTCGGCCCAGGAAATTTTACGCCCATATTTCTGTTTGATTGGCCATAGTAGACGTCGCGCCTTGTCGAGATTGCCATTGTCTGGCCATGAATTCAAAGGTGCGAACCTCTGAGTGCCAGTTCGCGCTCCACCTCTGCCATCGGCCGTGCGGTATGTGCCTGCAGCGTGCCACGCCATTCGGATCATAAAGGGTCCATAATGACCATAATCGGCCGGCCACCAATCTTGACTATCTGTCATTAGGGCTGTCAAGTCAGCCTTTAAGCTGTCGTAATCGATCGACGCGAATTCTTCAGCATAGTTATAACCGTTATCATTTGGGCTAGAGACTGGCTGATGTTGATGCAGTATCGAAATATTTAAAGCTTTTGGCCACCAGTCTCGGTTAGCTTGTCCCTTACCCGCAGCTTCATTCACTCGTTCAGACGAAAAAGGGCATACACCCGGCTTTTTACTCATTTCGTTCATTTTTCGCTCCTAGATTACAGAGAATGTCGGTCTGACTTTAGTTCAGTCGCCCTTATTACAGTTTAGTTTTAGAATAAGGCAATAGGAATGCGACATGAAAGCTGCAGTTTTAACTGGCATTCGCCAACCCCTCGAGATTCAAGTTGTACCTGATCCCGTTTGTCACTCGAATGGCGCTATTTTAAAGGTTGAAGCAAACGGTGTTTGCAGATCTGATTTTCACTGCTGGGATGGCACCTGGAACATGCCACTTCCTTGGGTCCTTGGACATGAATTCTGTGGAATTGTAAAAGAGGTGGGCAAAGCTGTGCGACATGTCAAAAAAGGAGATCGCGTAATCGCACCTTTTATTGGGGGCCGTGGCACCTGTAATTTTTGCAGATCAGGCCTGCCCCATATGTGCTCAGATCCAGTTAAACCAGGTTTCGGATATTGGGGTGGAATGGCACAGTATGTAGAAATACAAGCTGCAGATTTTAACCTGATTAAAATGCCGGAAGAACTCGAATTTACGACTGCCGCCGCCCTTGGATGCCGCTATATGACCTCTTGGGGGGCCATAACTGAGAGAACTAAAGTTCAACCAGGCGAGCTTGTAGTTGTCGCAGGTGCAGGGGGAATTGGCCTTTCAGCTATCCAGATCGCTGTAGCTCATGGTGCAGAAGTTGTGGCTATTGATATTCGAGATGACGCCTTGGAACTCGCCATAAAGGTGGGGGCTGCGCATACTATTAACGCGCTACAACTTAGCGGATCGCTGGCAGAGGCTGTTAAGGATACCGCAGGCCGCTCGGCAAATGTCTCTGTAGATGCCTTGGGAATGCCGCAGACATGCGGGCCCGTCATAGAAACCTTGGGTGTTCGCGGTCGACACGCACAAATTGGGATGACGACCTCAGAATCAGCTGGACATCTTCAAGTACCAATTGACCATGTTATCGCCAAAGAAATCAGTATTTGTGGAGTCAAAGGCATGCCAACACAAAATTTCTTAGGTTTATTGGCGATGGTTACTCAGGGGAAAGTAAAGCCAGAGATTCTTGTCACAAAAGAACTTGCACTGGACAGGGTGACACAAGAGTTTGAAGCCATGAGCAGATTTTCAACCCTTGGATTTAGTGTGATACGCCAGTTTGACGTCTAATCAAAATAACCCCAAATTTTTAGCTTGGCAAAAGGATTGACCTCAACCGAATCCCCTTTTAAAGGCGCGCGATCCGCCAGACACGTTGTCGGGCTGTATTTTGTTCGCTTATAAGTGGGCTTTTGAGACAAGTCTGATCCTGGTGTCCGCCGTTGCGTTGTATGCCTTAAGGGATCGGGGTCAAAGAAGGCGTTTGTGAGTTGACACAAATCAACATGAAGCCATCTGCGAAGCCTAGATAATGGCAAATCGCACATTGAACGAAGAAGGAGGCATTAATGCCGACTGTAAATCAGCTGATCCGAAGAGGTCGCAAAGACAAGCCCAGAGCTAACAAAGCACCTGCTCTAGAGGCCTGTCCTCAAAAACGTGGTGTTTGCACCCGGGTGTACACTACAACACCTAAAAAGCCTAACTCGGCGCTTCGTAAAGTGGCGCGTATTCGTCTAACCAATGGTTTTGAAGTAACTGCATACATCCCTGGCGAGGGTCACAATCTACAGGAACACTCAGTAGCAATGATTCGTGGGGGCCGCGTCAAAGATTTGCCTGGCGTTCGCTATCATGTAATCCGGGGTACTTTGGACACCCAGGGCGTAAAAGATCGCCGCCAACGTCGTTCTCACTATGGTGCTAAGCGGCCAAAATAAGCGATACTGCTTATTCTTGCCAAATTACGAAACCGCAAATTTTTTTAGGGGGCTCCTCACATGTCTCGTCGTCACGCAGCTGAAAAACGCGCAGTCTTACCTGATCCCAAATTTGGTGATCTTGTTGTAACAAAATTTATGAATGTACTAATGTACGATGGCAAAAAATCTGCCGCAGAAAAAATCGTATATGGTGCTTTTGACCGGATCTCCGGCCGAACAGGCGGAGACGGTGTATCTGTATTCCGGGAAGCACTGGAAAATGTATCTCCCAAAGTAGAAGTTCGCTCCCGTCGGGTTGGTGGTGCAACATATCAGGTGCCAATGGACGTGCGCGCAGATCGTGCTCAAGCGCTTGCAATACGATGGTTAATCGAATCAGCACGTAAGCGCTCTGAGACAACAATGATTGATCGTCTCGCTAACGAACTTATGGATGCGCAGCAAAACCGCGGAAATGCTATTAAAAAGCGTGAAGACACTCACAAAATGGCGGATGCAAACAAAGCGTTTGCGCACTTCCGCTGGTAGACTGAGAAAATAAGGATTTAAACCATGTCACGATCTCATGATCTGAACACCTACCGGAATATCGGTATCATGGCGCACATTGATGCGGGTAAAACCACAACAACCGAGCGCATTCTGTATTACACTGGGAAATCTCACAACATCGGTGAGGTCCATGATGGTAACGCGACCATGGACTGGATGGAACAAGAGCAAGAGCGGGGAATTACAATTACGTCAGCCGCAACTACTGCTTCTTGGAGAGAGCACCGCATTAACATCATTGACACCCCTGGGCACGTTGATTTCACAATTGAAGTTGAACGATCTCTGAAGGTACTCGATGGTGCAGTTGCTGTTTTTGAAGGCGTTGCAGGAGTCCAGCCTCAGTCGGAAACGGTTTGGCGTCAAGCAGACCGCTACAACGTCCCACGCATGTGCTTTATTAATAAACTGGACCGCATGGGTGCTGACTTTTTAAGGGCTACCCAAACGATTGAGGATCGTTTGGGCGCTACACCACTGATATTAAACCTTCAGATAGGTTATGAGGCTGAGTTTGTAGGCGTTGTTGATCTCATCAAGATGAAAGCAATCATCTGGGACGGGGAAGATCTCGGAGCAACCTTCAGCGAGGTTGAAATTCCTGATGACCTCAAAGATCAAGCAGCGGAATATCGCGAGAAGCTTGTTGAGTTGGCCGTTGAGCAGGATGAAGAGGCTTTGGAAGCCTACCTTGAAGGCGAAGAACCAGATTTAGAGACACTCAAAAAGTGTATACGAAAAGGCACAATTGCATCAGCATTTACACCGGTTTTGGCGGGATCTGCTTTCAAAAACAAGGGGGTTCAAACCTTACTTGATGCAGTGGTAGATTTTTTGCCATCTCCTCTGGATGTTGCTGCTGTCAAGGGCATCGATTATAAGGACGAAGTGTCCGAGGTTGAGCGTGCACCATCTGATGAGGAGCCTTTTTCAGCCCTTGCCTTCAAGCTGATGGCGACCAAATTTGGAACACTAACCTTTACTCGAATTTATTCAGGGCGGCTAAATAAGGGCGATACAATTCTGAATACTAATACTGGTAAGAAAGAACGTGTGGGACGTATTGTTGAGATGCACGCTATCGAGCAAAAGGATGTTGATAGTGCCGGCACCGGAGACATTGTGGCTTTAGTCGGACTTAAAGACGCTGTGACTGGCCACACTTTATCTGATAGCTTGAAGCCTGTTATCCTTGACCCGATGGACTTTCCAGATCCCGTTATTGAGCTCGCTATTGAGCCCAAAACTAAAGCCGATCAGGAAAAACTAGGTATAGCATTGCAACGGCTTGCATCAGAGGATCCATCATTCCGCGTGTCTTCTGATGAAGAGTCAGGGCAGACAATTATTGCCGGCATGGGTGAGCTCCACTTAGACATCTTAGTAGATCGAATGAGGCGTGAATTCAACGTTGAAGCTAACGTTGGTGCACCACAAGTTGCTTATCGTGAGTCCATTACTCGAACTATCGAGACAACTTATACCCATAAAAAGCAGTCTGGTGGCTCAGGTCAGTTCGCTAAAATCTCAGTGGTTATTGAGCCTAATGAGAAAGGTGGTGGATTTGAGTTCGAGTCAAAGATTGTAGGTGGCTCTGTTCCAAAAGAGTATATCCCTGGGGTCCAAAAGGGTTTTAAAGACTCTTCAGACAATGGCACTATCGCAGGTTTTCCTCTAATTGACTGGAAAGTTACCCTTGTTGATGGTCAAACGCACGATGTTGACTCATCTGTCGGTGCATTTGAAATTGCCGCACGGGCTTGTTTCCGAGAAGCAATTCCGACAGCAGCTCCTCAACTATTGGAGCCAATGATGGCGGTCGAGGTAACCACACCCGAAGATTACATGGGTGATATCATCGGTGACCTTAACTCTCGCCGTGGTCAAGTTCAGGGTTCTGAAGCTCTGACCGCCTACACCATCATTAAGGCACTTGTACCACTCGCCAACATGTTTGGTTACATAAACTCGCTGCGTTCCATGTCCTCCGGACGGGCGCAGTTCGTAATGCAGTTCAGCCACTATGACCCTGTACCAAAGGCCGTAGCGGATGAAGTTGTTTCAAAAATGGCGGGCTAATCAGCCCCCATTACCTCTTGATAAACTAATGGCTGGGGACTAAGGGCCCCGCCATCTAACCAGAAAGAAAGCTAGGATTATGGCTAAGGAAAAGTTTGAGCGTACCAAACCTCACGTAAACATCGGCACCGTCGGTCACGTTGACCACGGTAAAACTACACTCACAGCTGCGATCACAAAGGTCATGGCCGAAGCAAATGGTTCAGATGCCTTTGCATTTGATGAGATTGATAAAGCACCAGAAGAAAAAGCGCGTGGAATAACAATTTCAACTGCACACGTTGAATATGAGACAGAGTCACGCCACTATGCTCACGTCGATTGTCCCGGACACGCAGATTATGTGAAAAACATGATCACCGGTGCAGCGCAGATGGATGGTGGTATCTTAGTTGTTAACGCTGCTGATGGCCCAATGCCTCAGACGCGCGAGCACATCTTGTTAGCCCGTCAGGTCGGTGTTCCCGCCCTTGTCGTGTTTATGAACAAAGTCGACATGGTTGATGATGATGAGCTTCTTGAGCTGGTCGAGATGGAAATCCGTGAGCTATTATCTGAGTACGAGTTTCCTGGTGATGATATTCCGGTCATCGCAGGTTCTGCACTAGCGGCGCTTGAAGGTCGTGATGACAATATCGGCAAGGAAAAAATCATGGAGCTTATGGAAGCTTGTGATTCCTACATTCCTGAGCCTGAGCGTGACACAGACAAGCCATTCCTCATGCCGATCGAGGACGTGTTCTCGATTTCTGGACGCGGAACAGTCGTGACAGGTAAAATTGAAACAGGCGTTGTTAAAGTTGGAGAAGAAGTCGAGATCGTAGGGATCAAGGACACTTCTAAAACAACGGTAACCGGTGTCGAAATGTTCCGGAAACTCCTCGACGAGGGTCAAGCGGGCGAAAACGTCGGCGCATTGCTACGTGGAGTTGGACGTGAAGAAGTTGAGCGTGGTCAAGTTTTGGCTCACGTTGGCTCGATCAAGCCGCATCACAAATTCAAAGGGGAAGCATACATTCTTACAAAGGATGAAGGCGGTCGCCACACTCCATTTTTCACCAACTACCGCCCCCAGTTCTATTTCCGTACTACGGATATTACGGGTGTTGTAGAGCTTCCTTCTGGTACCGAGATGGTTATGCCAGGTGACAACGTTACCATGGATATTACCCTCATCGCACCTATCGCAATGGATGAGGGCCTCAGGTTTGCAATTCGCGAAGGTGGCCGTACAGTTGGAGCCGGCGTTGTAACCTCAATAACTGAGTGAGAAACAGCTCAGACCATTTAGGTCCTTGTTTTATTAATCAGGCCGCCCTCGGGCGGCCTTTTTCTTTTGTCTCGTAATTCTGCGCCTAAGCATGCCACGGCGCCCGCGACCTAATAACATCACAGAAAAAAACTTGCGAAAACCCTCTTGCGCCTGCCGATTAGGCCTGTATAGGCACGCCTCCTCTTGGATTCTAACGAGTCCGACGAGGTCGATTTTTGATAGAGTAGTAGGAACAGCGCTAAAGCAAAAATGCCAAGGCGCACAATTAAATAGGACGCTTCCGTATGGAAAACCAAAACATCCGCATTCGCTTGAAGGCATTTGACCATCGCATTCTGGATGCATCCACGCGGGAAATAGTTTCAACAGCCAAACGTACCGGCGCAGATGTTCACGGTCCTATACCCCTCCCTACTCGTATTGAGAAATTTACCGTTTTACGTGGTCCTCACGTTAACAAAAAGTCCCGCGATCAATTTGAAGTCCGCACCCACAAAAGGCTTTTGGACATAGTTGATCCCACACCACAGACCGTCGATGCTCTAATGAAGCTCGATCTAGCGTCCGGTGTAGATGTAGAAATTAAACTTAAGGGTTAACCTTTAAGTTTTTAAAGCCCTTCGGCAAATTCTGAAGGCATAAAGGCGTCCCTGCTGCCGACAAATGTAGGGGGGTCCTGGACCAACCAGGCAAAAGGCTTCGTCCTGAGGATGCGGCCTTAAAGAAAAGGAAAAGATTATGCGTACCGGCGTAATCGCGCAGAAATTAGGGATGTCCCGCCTGTTTTCCGATACTGGAGCTCATATCCCAGTAACGGTGATGCAGCTGGACCAATGCCAAGTAGTATCTGTGCGCACACCAGAGAAAGACGGCTATAATGCTGTCCAGCTTGGCGCAGGCCAAGCAAAAGCAAAAAATGTGACAAAGCCAATGCGCGGTCACTTTGCCAAAGCAAAAGTTCTACCTAAGCGCAAACTTGTTGAATTCCGCGTGGCAGCAGAAAATATGCTAGAGCCAGGCGCAACAATAGCAGCCTCTCACTTTTTAGTTGGCCAAAAGGTAGATGTTACCGGCACATCAATTGGTAAAGGTTTTGCTGGTGCAATGAAGCGCCACAATTTCTCTGGACTTCGCGCAACTCACGGCGTGTCAATATCTCACCGCTCACACGGTTCAACTGGGCAATGCCAAGATCCAGGTAAAGTTTTCAAAGGCAAGAAGATGGCGGGCCACATGGGCGCTCACCGGACAACTGTTCAATCATTAGAGGTCGTAAAAATCGATGAAGCTCGCGACTTGATATACATCAAAGGTGCAGTTCCTGGCCCCAAGACTGGTGTTGTTCTTATCAAGGATGGCGAGAAAGTCGAAAGCCCTGAGGGTTTGCCATTACCCGCTGGCTTAAAGGCAGTAGAGGCTGTTTCAGAGACCGTGCCGGTTGAAACCCCTGCTGAGGAAGTAATCACTCCCGAAGCAGCAGAGGAAGGAACAGAGTAATGAAAACGCCTATCTTTACCTTAGAAAATAAAAAGTCTGGCGACATAGAGCTTTCAGATGATATTTACGCAGTGGAAGTTCGTGGAGATATACTAGCTCGTGTCGTAAATTACCAACTTGCAAAGGCACGTTCCGGAACACATAAAGTCAAAGGCCGCTCCGAAATTTCTAGAACAACTAAGAAATTTGTACGTCAAAAAGGCTCTGGAGGCGCTCGTCACGGGTCTCGTCGGGTCAACCTCTTCCGCGGTGGTGGTGTTACACATGGACCAACCCCACGGGATCATAGCCATAAATTGCCGAAAAAAATACGGACACTTGGACTAAAAACTGCTTTGGCATCTAAAGTTGCTGAGGGAACGCTAACAGTTATTGATAGCACAAAAGTTTCCTCCCCAAAAACAAAGGACTTAAAGGCTAAACTAGCAGCTTTTGGAGAAGGCTCAGTTCTCGTGATTGACGGTTCCGAGGTGGATCAAAATTTCCGCCTGGCTGCAGGTAATATAATTGGGCTTGACGTGCTACCGTCAGCCGGCGCCAACGTCTATGACATCCTGCGTCACGACAAGGTTTTCTTAACCAAAGACGCAGTTGCAGCTATTGAGGAGCGTTTATCATGAGTCGCGGATTTATGCTGAGTAAGCGGGCTGCAGGAACAGCCGCTCGAGCAGTTTCACAAGAGCGAAAGTTTGAAGTTCTTCGCCGCCCAAGAATCACAGAGAAAGCAACAAACGCTGCTGAGTTTGGCGCTTACGTTTTCGACGTAGCTAGTGACGCCACGAAGCCGGAGATAAAGGCAGCTGTTGAAGAGATTTTCGGCGTTAAGGTAAAAGCGGTTAACACGCTCAACCAAGACGGTAAGAAAAAGCGTTTCCGGGGCAAGCCTGGGCGCAGAAATGACTACAAAAAAGCGTATATTACGCTGATGCCCGGGCAAACGCTCGAAGCAGTGCAAGCGTAAAGGCGGAGGTTTATCATGGCACTAAAGTCCTTTAATCCCGTCACACCCTCTCAGCGAGAATTGATACTTGTCGATCGATCAGAGCTCTGGAAGGGAAAACCGGTAAAAGATTTAACGGTTGGTTTGACGAAGTCAGGCGGTCGTAACAACCAAGGCCGTATTACAATGTGGCAGCGCGGCGGGGGACACAAACGCCGTTATCGCAAGGTTGATTTTAAGCGCCGGCGTTTTGAGGCAGCGACTGTAGAGCGTCTTGAATATGATCCTAACCGGACGGCCTTCATCGCGCTAATTAAGTACGATAATGGAGATCTGTCATATATTCTCGCACCACAGCGGTTAGCTGCTGGTGATCGAGTAGATGCAGGTGAAAAAGCGGATATTAAGCCAGGTAATGCGTTACCCCTATCTTCCGTTCCTGTGGGAACAATTGTTCACAATGTCGAACTTCAAGCAGGTCAGGGAGGACGCATCGCGCGTTCAGCTGGTACTTACGTTCAGGTAGTTGGTCGTGACTCCGGCTACGCTCTACTTCGGTTGAACTCCGGTGAACAGCGTCGTGTTCGTCAAGAATGTATGGCGACCGTTGGTGCTGTTTCTAATTCTGACCACTCCAATCAAAACTTTGGCAAAGCTGGTCGTAATCGCTGGAAGGGCAAGCGTCCACATGTTCGTGGCGTGGTGATGAACCCAATTGATCACCCACATGGCGGTGGTGAGGGACGTACTTCTGGTGGTCGTCACCCAGTCACCCCTTGGGGTAAACCGACAAAAGGCGCAAAAACCCGCAAAAACAAAAAGACGGATCGTTTGATTATGCGAACCCGTCACCAGGCGAAGAAGAAGTAGAGGTAGATCAATGTCACGTTCAGTTTGGAAAGGCCCATTCGTCGACGCTTATTTGCTTAAGAAGGCAGAAAAGGTGCGCGAATCCGGTCGTAATGATGTGATCAAGACTTGGTCACGACGCTCAACAATTCTTCCCCAGTTTGTAGGGCTTAATTTTGGTGTCTATGATGGACGCAAGCACGTTCCCGTATTGGTAACAGAGGATATGGTTGGCCACAAATTTGGTGAATTTTCCCCTACTCGCACCTACTATGGACACGGAGTAGATAAGAAAGCGAAACGGAAATAGTTATGAGCAAGCCAAATCAAAGACGTCTGGCTGACAATGAAGCTCAGGCAATTAACAAGCAAATAAAAACTAGCCCACAAAAGCTCAACTTGGTAGCGGCTATGATACGCGGCAAACCCGTCGGTGATGCAGAAACAATGCTAGCATTCTCTAAACGCCGGGTTGCTGGCGAGGTTAAGAAGACTCTGCAATCTGCAATTGCAAATGCAGAAAATAACCACGACTTAGACCCTGATCGACTTGTGGTTGCTGAGGCCTACGTTGGTAAATCAATGGTTCTCAAACGTTTTCGAGCAAGAGCTCGAGGTCGCGTTGGTAAAATTTTGAAGAAATGCAGCCGCATCACCATCGTGGTTCGGGAACAAGAGGAGGCAGCATAAAATGGGACAAAAGGTAAACCCAATTTCGATCCGCCTCGGCGTTAACCGCACGTGGGATAGCCGTTGGTACGCAGAGGGAAAAGAGTACTCTAACCTACTTCACCAAGACTTTAAGATCCGTGAATTTATTACAAATCGCTTAAAGCAGGCGGGGATTGCGAAAGTGATTATTGAGCGTCCTGCCAAACGGCCTCAGGTTACGGTACATGCTGCTAGACCCGGGGTTATCATTGGTAAGAAAGGTGCCGACATAGAACAGCTTCGTAAAGACCTGAATGAACTCTCAGGATCAGAGGTGGCTCTAAATATCGTTGAAGTTCGTAAACCCGAGGTTGACGCTCAGCTCGTTGCCGAATCAGTTGCTCAGCAACTAGAGCGCCGTGCATCTTTCCGTCGCGCAATGAAGAGATCAGTTCAAACCGCGATGCGGTTAGGAGCTGGAGGTATCCGAATCAACTGTGCAGGTCGCTTAGGTGGAGCAGAAATTGCTCGAACCGAGTGGTACCGTGAAGGTCGTGTTCCGCTTCACACTTTACGTGCTGATGTAGATTATGGCTTCGCTGAAGGTCTCACAACATATGGGATTATTGGTGTAAAAGTTTGGATCTATCGCGGCGACATTCTTGAACATGATCCACAGGCGCATGAGAAACGCGCCCAAGATTTCCACGCAGGCGGGCCCGTTGGCTCTCGCGCAGGTTAAGGAGGCCTTTCAGCTATGATGCTCCCAAAACGGACAAAATTTCGAAAAGCCTTTAAGGGTCGCTTACGCGGCAAAGCGAAAGGTGGATATGAACTTAACTTCGGGTCTTACGGGCTCAAAGCGCTCTCAGGTGAGAGGGTAACCGCTCGTCAAATTGAGGCAAGTAGGCGTGCAATGTCACGTGCTATGAAACGTGCAGGAAAACTTTGGATCAGGGTATTCCCGGACCTTCCTGTGTCTTCAAAGCCTGCAGAGGTTCGCCAAGGTAAGGGCAAAGGATCGATAGATTACTGGGCGGTTCGCGTTAACCCAGGCCGTATTCTGTTTGAAATTGATGGTGTTTCGGAAGACGTAGCACGTGAAGCCTTTGATCTTGCAGCGGCGAAGCTACCAATCAAAACAAAAATTGTTACCCGCATTGCGACGGGCGTTTAAAAAAGGATCAGAGAGATGAAACCCTCAGAAATCCGTGAGAAAAGCCGCGATCAGTTAAAAGAAGAGCTGATCAAGAAACGCGAAGAACTCATGAACATGCGTTTCAAGCAAGCTAATTTAGCCCTTGAAGGCACAGCAGACTTCAAAAAACTGAAGAAAGATATCGCGCGAATTAAAACCATCATGCACGAGCAGATTATGGCCACTAAGGCTGCTGCTGCTGCGAGCTAAGGGAAAAACATACTATGCCAAAACGCGTTCTAAAAGGCGTCGTTACAAGCGACAAACAAGATAAAACTGCAACCGTTCTTGTTGAACGGCGGGTTATGCACCCTCTATACAAAAAATTCGTAAAGAAATCGAAGAAGTTTGCAGCTCATGACCCAGAAAATCGCTGTAAAGAAGGCGATGTGGTATCAATCCAGGAGTGTCCGCCAGTTTCAAAAAATAAACGCTTCGAAGTAGTTTACGGCGAAGCTGCCTAATGCCTAACTAACAATCGATGAATTTAAAAAGGGAGCCGCTGTTGCTCCCTTTTTTATTGGATATACTCTATTAATAGATTTCATTAGAGCAGTTGGGGACTAGCGAGCTTGCTCCGCAATCAAACATATCATTTCGAACATTATCGCACCAGCTGTGTGTGCGGTTATATTATTTGGACTATCTTTTGTTGGCATCATACAAACGATATCACCACCGACTATATTGAAGCCTCGGACTGCTCTTAGGAGCCCGACTGCCTCGTCTATGTCAAAGCCTTTTTCGCCAGGCTCTAAATTAGAGACAGCAGGTGCGATCGTAGGGTCAAGACAGTCTAAATCGAATGTAATATATACAGGACGACCATTGAGGACCTCCTTTACTTGCGAGATAACATCAGCAGCTCCCCGCTCACGATATTCCGCCATTGTTACCACGTTGTATCCATAGTCATAAGATGGCTGTAACCAGTCCAATGTTCGTGCATGCCCTCGCAGCCCTATTTGCATCGAATTAGTAGGGTCTACTTGGCCTTGATCGGCGAGATAAGCGCCCCAATGAGCTGCAGATTTTTTTGCACCAAGAAAATGGTCCACTTTTGTGAACACATCTGTATGTGCGTCTAAGTGCAAAAAGCAAACTGGCTCACCACCAGCCAACTTACCCCCACCTAAAGCTTGGACAATCCCCCCAGTTATGGAATGATCTCCACCGATCGAGATGGGCCGGGCGCCGGCTGCATCGACCCTGGTGTAGAAATCCGTAATCTGTTGAATGCAGTGTTCATTATCATTTGCTCTTGGGAAAGGCACATCTCCTAGATCGACAACCTTAGCAGCGCTCCAAGGATCTAAATTGAATGGCGCGTGAACACGGCGTTGCAGAGCAGAGACATTTCGTAATGCCCTTGGTCCTAGGTGCTGATCTCTCTCGGTCGTACCATTCCCCGCGGAGTGCGGCACCCCAATTAGTGCAATATCAACCTCCTCTTGCCCCTCAGCTGAGATGCTATCACACATAATTGAATTACCTTCTAGAGAAGCAATCGGGCTCCTAAAAAGCGTTGGTATGCCCCACCAGTAAAGATTTTCCATCATTGATCGATAATGTTCTTCCGCCATGAGATCCTCTCCTATTTTGTTGAAAGCTAGGTTAACTCTTTGTCGGCCTACCACGCCTGTATAGAAAACTGTTAATCAAATGATCCTAGCTTTCAAGTTCTGTTTGGGTACCTAATTCAGGGCCAATCTCGCTTACGAACAGGCATAAGTGCATACTTGCTATACTTCGAAAGCGTTGTCTCCAAACCTCTTAGAAGTCCTGCTAACGGTAAGCCTGTAAACACCTCAAAAATCATAGTTTTCCACCCGATTCTTTGCTAACAAAAACTATGACTAACGATCCTAATATGCCCGAAAATAACGATCCAAGCATCCCTGCTTCTCCGTCAGACATTGAGCCAATTAAGCTCGAAGATGAAATGCAGCGCTCCTATTTGGATTACGCGATGTCGGTTATTGTATCACGTGCATTACCTGATGTTCGAGACGGTTTGAAGCCGGTCCACCGTCGTATTCTATATGCAATGAAAGAAGGTGGCTACGACTGGAATAGAGCATACCGAAAATCAGCGAAGGCCGTTGGTGACGTGATGGGTAACTATCATCCACACGGCGATGCCGCCATATACATGACGCTTGTTAGGATGGCTCAGCCATTTTCGATGTCTGTCCAATTAATCGATGGCCAGGGGAATTTTGGCTCTATAGATGATGATCCACCTGCGGCGATGAGATATACTGAGAGCCGACTGACTAGAATTGCCAGTCAAATGCTCGAGGACATTGACAAAACCACCGTCGATTTTCAGCCAAACTATGATGAAAGCACGACGGAACCACAAGTTCTCCCAGCTCAGTTTCCTAATTTTCTCGTTAATGGTGCGGGCGGTATTGCCGTCGGCATGGCCACTAATGTTCCACCGCATAATCTAAGTGAAGCAATTGATGCTTGTATCGCCTATGCACAAAATCGCGAAATTGCGATCGATGAACTCATGGAGATAATACCAGGGCCGGACTTTCCAACGGGAGGCTCGATCTTAGGTCGTTCTGGGATTCATAATGCTTATCACACCGGCCGCGGATCCGTGGTGATGAGAGCTAAGGCTGAGATTGTAGCTCGAGGAAATGATCGAGAGCAGATCATTTTTACGGAGATGCCGTATCAGGTCAATAAAGCAAAAGTTGTGACTAACATAAGTCAACTGGCTAAAGATAAAGTCATCGAAGGTATATCCGAGGTGCGCGATGAATCTGACCGCGAAGGTATTCGTCTAGCTGTCGACGTGAAACGAGACCATCAAGCTGACGTGGTGCTCAATCAGCTATGGAGGCATACACAGCTCCAAACTTCATTTGGTTGCAATATGCTAGCAATCGATGGTGGCAGACCTGAAATGCTGAATTTACAACGAATTATTCAAGCATTTGTCAATTTCCGCGAAGAGGTCATTACACGTCGGACTGCGCATGAGTTGGAGGAGGCTCGCCGCCGTTCCCATATTTTAGTTGGTCTAGCAGTTGCAGTTGCGAACATAGACTTGGTGATTGATCTAATCCGCCGGGCTCCTGATCCTGCGACTGCCAAAGCGCAGTTAATGGAGCGCAAATGGAATGCGACAGATGTCGCAGAATATATCAAACTAATTGATGACCCAGAGCATGCTCTAGAAAAAGACGGCGCCTCGTATTATCTTTCCGAACGCCAGGCCCAAGGCATTCTCGCGCTGCAACTCTCCCGTCTTACAGGCCTGGAGCGGGATAAAATTGGTGAAGAGCTGAAAGACCTCTCCGTAAAGATAGAAGACTTCCTTGATATACTCGCGAAAGCGGAGCGAGTAGTGGCGATAATGGTCGAAGAGTTGAAAGCAGTAAAGGAAGCGTATGGGCATCCAAGGAGAACCGTGATCGAGGACTTCGAGGGTGACATCAATATTGAAGAGTTAATTCCACGAGAAGAGATGGTCGTAACCGTATCACATGGAGGATATGTCAAACGCGTACCTCTTGAAACTTATCGCGCTCAAAGACGCGGGGGTAAGGGAAGAACTGGCATGAGTACCAAAGATGAGGATTTTGTTACTGAACTTATGGTTTGCAACACTCATACTCCAGTATTGTTTTTCTCGACAGACGGCATGGCATACAAAATGAAGGTTTTCCGCCTGCCTGCGGGCACACCTCAGTCACGAGGTAAGGCAATGGTTAATGTGCTCCCACTCGCTGCCGATCAATCGATATCCGCATTTTTACCACTTCCAGAGGATGAAGAAGAGGCTGCCGAATTGGATGTGATCTTTGCAACTTCGCGTGGATCAGTTCGTCGAAATAAATTGGCAGACTTCTTTAATGTTAGGGCAAATGGCAAAATCGCCATGAAACTTGACGATGGAGAAAGCTTAGTCAATGTTGCGATTGCCCGAGAAGACCAGGATGTTTTGTTAGCAACTAAACGCGGAAAAGCGATCCGTTTCCCAGTCGCCGATGTCCGAGTCTTCCAATCACGGGCATCAATGGGCGTGAGGGGGATCAATTTAAGCCCTAGTGATAAGCTAATTTCCATGACAATTGTGAATCACTCAGACGCAACCACTGAAGAGCGGGACTCTTACTTGAGGTATGCTGCTGCAATGCGGAGAGCGCAAGAAGAGGGAGTGGCAGATTTTGAACCAATTGGCTTGTCTCCCGACAGACTTGCAGAACTGGAAGCTGCAGATCAGTATTTACTGACTGTAGCTGAAGATGGTTTGGGTAAGCGCTCCTCGCTCTATGAATACCGAATAACAGCAAGAGGCGGCAAGGGTGTGGAGCTGATGGGCCTTGATAGAGGTAAGGAACGCACTGAGGCCATTGCAGCGTTCCCGATTTTGGAAGACGACCAGCTTATGGTTGTGTCAGACGGCGGCCAACTCATTCGGACACCTGTCCGCGATGTTAGAATAGCTGGTCGCAACACTCGAGGGGTCTGGATCTTTCGTGTTGCAGAGGGTGAGAAAATCGTTTCAATTGCTCGGATAGAAGATGATGGCGCTGATGAAGATAGGTTTGATGGCAGCGATGAAGGCTCTAGCGACGAGCAGCCTCTAGGTTGAGTTGATTAGGACTCAAGCAGCACCCGCAAACGATTCTCTATCGAAATTAGTTGGTGTGGATATGCAGGTTGCACCATCTAAATTTCTAGGTTGAGCAGCAAAGGCTATGCCTGTATGCGTCAAAAGCGCGCATATGCTGCGTACCCACTGAGATGGAACTAGATTTCATTTTGTAAAACTACTTGAGGAGAGCTTTAATGTTGGACCCAAATGATTATGTAGGCGTTTCGTTTTGGATCGTCTCTGCTGCCATGATGGCAGCAACCTACTTCTTCTACGTTGAGCGCGACCGTGCGGTTGGCAAATGGAAGACCTCACTGACTGTTGCCGCGATGGT
>CAXQZM010000059.1:0-3154 GCA_964228455.1 Alphaproteobacteria bacterium
CTGGAAGTGAGTATGCTCAAGCGCAGAGAGAGGCAGGACCCTATGCAGGGACGATGCCGTCTTATTGTAAATAAATGTAGTGGCCACATCATGGTAGGTCTGGAGGGACTTGAACCCCCAACCAAAGCGTTATGAGCGCTCTGCTCTAACCAATTGAGCTACAGACCCACTCATATCTGCATAAACAGCCGTGTGGTGACTGTCGATAGGTAAAGATGCCTTTGCAGCCTTCATCCAATTCTGCGTCACGTCTTCTGCACCCCATCCAGAGGCCACGATACTTATAAAGTGGATCTCAAACAGCGCTGACACGTCGATACCCTGCCAGGTTCCACCCAGTTCTGTACCTTTACGTCGTAAAAGCGTTGCTGGCTTTTCATGCGTTTCAAGGTTTTGCACAAAAAGCTCAAAATATGAATAAACCTGAACATTCTTTCCTATTTCATCGCTTCAGATAGTCGTGCTTCTGATACAAAACTCTTGTCATTGCGTGCGTGATTTATAAATCAGGCGCAGAAATTATAGTGTGAGTGAGTACAATGACGGCAAGCACAGCATTATTTATTAGTTGAGGATCTAGCTGCACTACTGACTTCACAGAATATTGAACGCCTTCAACCCAGCGATAATAAATTTGACTGGTATCCGAAGGAACAATGTTTTTTGGTACATAGATCTGGGGAAACCGGATGGCCCGTTAATAATGATTTTCACCCTGATCCTTCAGCGGAGTCAGTACGGGCATCAATTACAAATGACAACCTCGAACAAGCGATCGGGCGATCTCGCTATGTCCGCAGATACAACCATCAACTTTAAAATATCATTACAGTTAAAACCGCGCTGGTTTGGTGCGATGATGTGAAAACCTGCACTTTCAGCAAATTCTGTTTTTTCAACAATACCCCTAAAATTGTCATCAGCATTCACATAAAAGACTGAGTCACCATCGATGAGATTTCCCTTTAATGCCTCTCGCAAAAGCCAGAAGGTAAGCAAAGGTAATGAGCTTGTTGAAGCATGTTCAGCAGTAATTGCTAAACAGGATGAAAATTTACCGCGCTATTTGCTAGAAAGAGGAAGGGGGTATCTGCGCATTGGTCAGGGTGCGCGCGCTCTCGCAGATATAATTAAAGCTCATGAGCTTGGGTATCCGGCGGCCACGTTTGGATTGGGTACTGCCTATTATCTTGGCGATGACGTAAAGCAAGATTTTGATATGGCGCGTCAGCTTTTTTTCAAAGCGTATTCACAGCGCGTGCGCTGGGCTGCACAAGCCCTATCGCTATTATATAAAAACAAAAATTATGAGGGCTTTGATCCGCATTTGTCAGAGGTTTGGTCAGCACGTTTTGAATATACTGTTCCTCTGAATGTAGTCGCAAAACCAGACCTTATCGATCGTGTCCTCGATGATTATCAACTGCAATGCAACGCTATGGTATTGGCAGATAAGGATGCTTTCGATGTTCTCTTGCCCGCAAAACTATGGATGGATGAAGGAAACTTCTACGATATTCTAATTGATAAATCTGGAAAGTTGGCAACGGTCTTCTATGGCGCCGTAGGGTGTAGTGAATATGGCTATGCTTGGAGTGGCTCTGGCGGGAGTAGGTATTTCCTATTTGTAGATGATGAAATTTATCATGGGTGGGGTGGGGCGCCTTACTCGATAGAGTATGAGAGAGGGTTTCATGTCATTTTACCGAGATCTGGAAGTGCATGTGACACAAGCGACGAAATGCTCTTAGCGAATGCAGATGTATGCCACGGGGTTGCGAACTGGGATGAAGGGCTTCACGTATTTAATAGTATCGGAAATCAATTGCCAATTTGGGAGCCTCTTCACAAATGATGTTCGAAATTTTACCTACGCAGATATTTTTCAATAAATAAATTACACTCTTTTTGGTATGACATTAAGTTATCGAGACCGGAGCTAACATCCAGGCGCCAAGATGCTTTAGACGCAACTTGATCCATGATTATAACCCTATCATGAAAATGCTGACCCCTCTGTGGTATCCAAGGATCGATTGTTACAGCACCTGATGCCATACTGTTTGCGATTGCCGTAATTTCATGCCTTTGCATTGACTCAGACTGTTCTCCATTTCTTGGATTCCAGACTATCTTTAAGTCGTTAATGTTTATTCTGAGTTCTAGAAGCTGTTGTAAAAATTGCTTCAACTTGTCTCTATTCCTTGCTTGAGCTCCAATCCACGGATCTTGTATGGAAATATTTACAGATATATCTGATAACGCTTCAAAAATTTCATTAAAGTTCCTAACCTGTCCAGCCCGGTACCGATAGACGTTCAGCCGATCGAGAAGTGATGCAAAAACTTCAGACTCAGGTGCGTTTAAGACTTCTTTCACGTGTTTCTTTATCCAAAGTTCATCAATATTTTCCTGAATTTGCCGGCGAAATGTAATTCCGTTACCAATTCCGGCCAGCAAACTCTCGTTCAAACCAGGTGAGAAAAACTCTTCGTTTGAAGCGCCGCCGAACATTGTTAACTGAGGTGCCAATTCGATTTTTGATCTGTCCATTCCGACGAAAATTAATCTTCCTGCAGCTTCTAAGGGCTTTAAAATTTCTGCTATTTGACGATCAATCCCAGTAGGTTCCGATGCAGAGTCACTTGAATGAATTAGCCAAATTTTTCGATTCTGATCATCTTCAAGCCAAGTGCGTAACCCTTTGGCACTGCCCAGCGCTTCTTCAATATTAGCGCTTCCCCAAATCTTATTGGCCACTGCCAACACTTGCTTATGCCCACGTAACCATATTTCTAATGCAGAGCCTGTTGGAGATAGTGAAGGAACTGAGTCCGAGGGCACATGCGGAGGACGCGAGACGGCATGCATCACAATTTTTTGCAACCATTCTCTTGATGAATGTCTGTCCATTTGGTCCCACCAAATCTGGTTTGAGTAATCGTTAAGACAGTGCACACAACTATTTTGGCATTCTCTTGGGCAATCAAGTTTATTGATAGCTTCTAGAAGCAATCTACGAATTGAGAATCTACTTTCCTCTACTAATCGGCGCGCATATCCCGCACCTCCAGGTGTTGCATCAGCTAAAATGATATCATAGCCATCCTCGGGCGCTAATTCAAAAGTTGCTCGGAGATCGCGGGAATCTGTG
>CAXQZM010000060.1:0-4390 GCA_964228455.1 Alphaproteobacteria bacterium
GTCTAATTGCTCAGCTTCGCGCCACTAACAATATGACGAAGTTGGCAAAATATAGTCAAGAGTTGTACTGGACTTTGGGCGAGGAAACTGGCGTTGAGACTGGCTTTACTCGAAACGGGTCTATTACCGCTGCTCTAACCGTAGAGCGCATGGAGGAGATTTCTCGCCAAGCATCGATGGCGCGTGCTTTCGGGGTAGAAGTCGAGGAAATCAGTACGGCAGAAGTCAAGGAACGCTATCCATACCTCGAAACCCAAGATGTTGTAGGGGGTGTATATTTGCCGCTTGATGGACAGGCTGATCCATCAAACGTTACTCATTCACTCGCAAGAGGTGCTCGGAATTTTGGCTGTCAGATTATTGAGGGCGTGAGAGTCACAGCGATCAATCAAGAAGGTGGTCGTGTCGCCGGTGTCAGCTACGAACAGGGGGAAGAAAAAGGCGCGATTGCTGCAGATTATGTGGTGAATGCTGCGGGTATGTGGGGTCGGGAAGTTGGCAAAATGGCTGGAGTTAATGTGCCACTTCATGCCGCAGAGCATTTCTACATCGTTACTGAATCAATACCAGAGATGAGGAAGCTGCCTGTCCTTCGCGTGCCAGATGAGTGCGCGTATTATAAAGAAGACGCTGGCAAACTGTTACTTGGTGCGTTTGAACCAAATGCTAAGCCATGGGCAATGGATGGGATCCCCTCAGACTTTTGCTTTGATGAGTTGCAAGAGGACTTTGATCACTTTGAGCCTATTTTAGAAGCAGCTTGTAACCGCATGCCAATCATTGCGGAAACCGGGATCCATACTTTTTTCAATGGTCCTGAGTCATTCACACCTGATGACCGTTATTTGTTGGGAGAGGCGCCGGAATTGGGCAACTTCTTTGTTGCTGCCGGATTTAACTCAATCGGTATCCAGTCAGCTGGTGGCGCGGGCAAGGCCTTGGCTGAGTGGATAGTTGGAGGCGAAGCTCCTTTTGATCTTTGGGACGTAGACATTCGCCGAATGCAGCCTTTTCAGTCTAACAAGTCATACTTATTTAACCGCACGAAAGAAACTCTTGGCCTACTTTACGCGGATCATTTTCCATATAAGCAGCCGGAGACTGCACGTGGAATTCGAAGATCGCCGGTCCATGAGCAATTAAAAGCTAATGGTGCTTGCTTTGGCGAAGTTGCAGGATGGGAGAGGCCAAACTGGTTCGATCCAAGTAAAGCTGGGTCTTTGAGTGCTAATTTTACAGTAAGTTCTAAACCAGGGTCTCCTTTAAAGTGGCAGCAGCGTACAAAGTCGTCGAAGGCCGAGCTAAAACTAGAAGGCGGTTCACCGGAGTACAACTACTCGTGGAAGAGGCAGAACTGGTTTTATCTTGCAGCAACGGAGCATAAAGCTGTTCGCGAAAACGTTGGCGTATTTGACATGTCGTCATTTGGTAAAATTCGTGTGGAAGGCGTAGATGCCTGTGGGTATCTTAATCGGATTTGCGGTGGCCAGGTCGATGTAGCTGTTGGTAAAATTGTTTACACCCAATTCCTTAACTCTCGTGGGGGTATTGAGGCCGATATAACGGTAAATCGACTAAGCGAGAATGCGTATATTCTTATTACCCCAGCTGCTACTGTGCAGCGAGAATTGGCCTGGATGAGAAAGCATCTTGGGCACGCATCAGTAGTTATTACAGATGTTACAGCAGCTGAAGCGGCTTTTGCAATAATGGGCCCAAATAGCCGGAAATTATTAGAGTATATATCTGGTGCAAATTTCTCCAACGATGCCTTTCCATTTGGGACACATCAGGAAATTGAGATCGGCATGGGTTTGGCACGAGCTCACAGAGTGACATATGTCGGAGAGCTTGGTTGGGAGGTATATGTTAGTGCTGATATGGCTGGTCACGTGTTCGAGAGTATTCTCGAGCAGGATCCAACACTCGCTGGAATGCATGTTCTAGATAGCTGCAGGATTGAGAAAGCATTTCGCCATTTTGGTCATGATATCACAGATGAGGACCATGTTTTAGAGGCTGGTTTAGGCTTTGCGGTTGATTTAAATAAAGATGAGTTCATCGGAAAGCAGGCAGTCCTAGAAAAAAAATCTACGGGGTTGTGTAATCGTATGATTCAACTGCAACTGAAAGATCCTTCACCGTTGCTCTACCACAATGAGCCTTTGATCCGGGATGGGCAAATAGTTAGCTTCCTTACCTCTGGTAATTATGGCCATCATTTAGGTTCTGCTATTGGAATGGGTTATGTGCCAATAGAGCTTGGTGAGAAAGTTTCAGAGACGCTGGGGTCATCTTTTGAAGTGGAAATCGCCGGTGAACGCTACGAGGCAATAGCATCCGTAAAACCTCTTTACGATCCAAAAGCTGAGCGCACCAAGGCGTAGTTGTCGGATCAATCAGTCCTGAGTTTAAGGTTTTTCGTACGATATTCTTAAAATCACCTTTCTTTGATAGGATCACGGTAGACGTCAGGCTCTTACATGTTAAAGAGCGTCCTATGGCCCCTTGGCGGAATTGGTAGACGCTGCGGACTTAAAATCCGTTTCCTTTATCGGAGTGCCGGTTCGAGTCCGGCAGGGGCTACCAAACGGTTTAATTTATGCGTCGGTTGCCAGTAAATTTTCAGTGCGACGGTCTTAAGTGGCCAAATAATGGGAAATCGGAGGCGCACCTGTTTAGAAGCGGATAAGCCTTTTTTGAAAAAGCCTACTAAGATAAGTTAAGTTCATGCCGCTAAATCAAAAAGATACCGCCTGTTGTTCACCAAGCAGAGAGATTCCTACTAGTCAGGCCGATCAAAGTCTACTTCATGTAAATTTTTCCAACAAAACTTACAAACATATTAAAGTGCCAGGAGGTCAGGCCCTCGTAGGTACAGATAAGCCACAAATCTTAGAAGATGGTGAAGGCCCCCTGAAGAACAAGCGCATCAAAGCTTTCAAAATCGGAGTTACCGCGGTCACAAACGAGGATTTTTTGACGTTTGTGGAGGATACTGGCTATGTCACTGAAGCTGAAATTTTTGGTTGGTCTTTCGTGTTTTGGGCACAGGTACCAGAAGATTATGATACCAACATGGGCTCACGTGGTGCACAGTGGTGGCGACGGGTCGATGGTGCTAATTGGCAAGATGTAAATGGGCCAAAAACCTCAAATCAGTTTTGGCACCCCAGTCATCCCGTTGTCCATGTTTCTTGGAACGATGCGCTAGCATATGCGAAATGGGCTGGGGGTCGCTTGGCCACTGAATTTGAATGGGAGCATGCTGCGCGGGGTGGCCTCGGCGATGTTCCTTACCCATGGGGTCAGAAAGATCCCGACGACGAAGCGCATTTTCCATGTAATATATGGCAAGGTCGATTCCCAGATTTCAATTCTAGTTTGGACGGATGGGCAGCAACATCTCCAGCGCGGTCCTTCGCTCCTAATAATTATGGCCTATACAATATGGTAGGCAATGTGTGGGAGTGGACTGCAGATCCGTTCACGATAGCTTCAAATCGTCAAGCGGCTCGAAAGAAAATGGAAACTATGCGTGGTTTTAAACTTCTCAAAGGAGGTTCATTTCTGTGCCACCAAAGCTATTGTTATCGCTATCGCATAGCCGCTAGGTCTGGTAACTCGCCAGAAAGCACGACGTCACATCAAGGGTTTAGAGTAGTTTGGGATAATTAAACGGCTTGTTATCGTTATAACAAATTCAAGCTTCAGCTGTAGGTAATGGGGCTCTGTCAATGTGCTCAATTTCTTGCTCGATGAGCAGCAAGAGCAATTTGGTTCGGAGGTCAACAAGCTCTGGTTTATTCCAGAGGTTAACCATCTCATAAGGGTCCTCTTCGAGATCAAAGAGTTCATTTGAGCATTCTCCACGATAAATTGTCATGCGCCATTGTTGGTAAATTATAGTGTGAGCTCGTGGTTCCTTTCCAAAAACTTCTTGGGTGCGTTGTGACTCGTATTCTATAAATGCCGCGGCTCTTGGTTGACCTCCTGCTACGCTCATTACTTTTCCTTGCATCCCATCTGGAGCTTCAAGTTTTGCATGTTCTAGAATAGTGGTTCCAATGTCATGCGTCTGAGCCAGTTCGGTATTTCTAGTGGCTGATAGGCCTCTAGGATCAGACCAAATGAATGGAACATGATTAAGTGTATCGTACTGCTCGGCGCCTTTAAACAAGAGCTTATGGTCGCCCAGGTGATCTCCATGATCTGAAGTGAAAATTTGGACGGTGCTGTCTGACAATCCAGCCTGATCAATCGTTGTTCGTATTCTACCAATTGCGTCATCAACCATGGTGATCATACCACAAGTTAATGCTCTGGCTTCTTTTGCCTCTCTCTCTGTTACCGCAATTGTGTAGCCCATGCCTTGGCCGGCATTTGGGTC
>CAXQZM010000061.1:0-7896 GCA_964228455.1 Alphaproteobacteria bacterium
AGTTCAGGTGGCACACCATCAGCATCTGATTACTCCGAACTCGTATCAAACTATGGAAAGTTACTTCGCACAACTCGGAAGATAATCAAACTTAGCGATAAAAACGAGCAACGTCTAAACGAACTCAAGGAAGAAGCCCAAGAGACCAACGCTCAACTCGAAGGGATGTCGGCTCAGCTATCAAAGTTTCTGTCTCCACAGCTCTACAATTCGATTTTTTCGGGCTCGCAAGAAACAGCCGCTCGCGTAAGCAAACGCAAAAAACTGACTGTCTTTTTTTCCGATCTCTGTGGCTTTACAGACTTTGTCGAGAATATGGAGTCGGAAGATGTTACAGATTTATTGAATCTGTACCTCGAGACTATGACGAATATAGCGCTTAGATATGGTGCAACCATCGACAAATACATCGGAGATGGAATTATGCTCTTCTTTGGTGACCCAGAGTCTGATGGCATAAAAGAAGACGCCTCAAAATGTGTACGAATGGCCTTAGAAATGTTCCAGGAGTTGGATAACCTCTCTGATCAGTGGGTTAAGTATGGCCTAAAGGATCAATTGCAAATGCGCATAGGCATAGATACGGGCTTTGCGACCGTGGGAAACTTCGGATGTGAATCGAGACTTGACTACACAGCAATTGGCGCGGCGGTAAATAGAGCCTCTCGCCTAGAATCTGCAGCAGAAAACGGCTCAATCTTGATTTCTGAAGATACCTATAACTTGGTAAAAGAAGACATCGAAGCAGATGAGCTACCCCCAATACACTTAAAAGGAATTGGTGAGTACAGAGCGCGTCGGGTAATCCGAGCTATTGATTCAAGATCCGTCAACCTAAAATTGGGCGGCAGGTCGTTCACCATGAATCTAGAGTCCATGACAGACGATCAAATAGAAGCTACGCGACGGAGCGCCGAATATCTGCTAGAGGAACTGAAAAAAGCCTAGGGGCTGATCGGCAATATTGTTATCAAAACTCTAAAAAAGAGTCACTCTACCCAGCCTCTATAAACGAACATTGGATTATCCTCGGAGTCATTAAAATCAAACTCGAAGCGTTTGACGCGACGCGCCATTTCTATAAAGCCCAAGCCGGCACCCTTTGAGTCCTCTGGGGGACCATCTTTTAACCGTTGCCGATAAAGCTTACGCAGATCTTTTTGGTCTTTAAGACTTAGTTCGAGCAGAGTCTTTTCAAGGGCGCTTTTTTGGGTAGAAGAGATCTGGTTCACGGCTTCAATTAAAAATGTATCGTCAATATAACTAATGGCAATGGTTCCAACACTATCACCCGCAGCCCTGGTTTTCTGTGAGGAATACCGAATGATGTTCTGCGCCTGTTCAATAAAGACCCCAAAAACTCGATTAGCAATAGCTTCTGGAGTTTCGTTCTCAGTGAGTTGATGCCTAACTGGATTGGATATTGTAGTTAACAACTCTTCCGTCAGCGGACCCGAGTAACAAAACAGCGTTTTTCGTCGCTGCATGAATTCATGAAGGCCCACAGTGTCAAGATTTGTCATGTTTATTACCTACCCCCTCTTCCGACGAATTAAGTGGTGAATCAGAATCAATTAGTGTCCTGGTTTATGCGTCTGCAGGCTCCGCCTCCACTAGGTTATAGGTGCAGTTCTCAATGTCTTCCTCAAAATCCTCGCCAGCCTCTTGCATCGTGTCGTCCTCGGCCCTGTAGCGCCAATTAACAACGATACTGACCCCCTCATCTGCTTTGTCATCAAGGAATTCAAAGAAATCAAAAAGGAACTTTGCGGACGAGCTATTGAAGTAGTAAAGCTCGATATCAACATCAAATGAGTCTTGTGTTCCAACACAATCCTCGAGCGCTGCCAATACGGGTTGCGACCACTCAGAAATATTTTCTGGGTAGCACTCTCCAACAATAAGGCAGTGCGAGTTGCTCATTTCCACTAGGGGTGTGCGTTGCGTTTTTTCAAACCTCATCCTTTCGATTCTCCACTAATCGCTAAGTTTTCAGTCGCTTGGTTCGGGTCTTCCAGAGAGAAGGCGAGTAAAGTTAAATCATCCCGTAATGGCGCATTACCTCGATACAAATCAACACTAGAAATGATCTCTTTTACAATATTACTCGGAGTAGCATTCTTTGAATCTCTGAGTATTCGAAGAACCCTACGTCTTCCAAAGGCCACGGGCCTCTCGTCGGGACTCATAACATCGGTAATTCCATCCGTGAGCATTACAAAAGCACCGGTCGGGCTTTTAACGTAGTGCGTAGAGTATTGGAACCCATCTGGAATTCTACTCGAACCCACTGACTTCCTGTCACCTCCAACCTCACTGGCGTCTTGGCCATCAACGTTAAACAAAGATGCTTTTGCTCCAGCGAACTCAAGGGTTCTGGATTCTCTTCTGTAAATACAAACTCCCCCATCGAAGCCTTCTTCACTTGTGTTGCTCTGATCGGCCCTACTTAACGTCGCACGGAGAAGCGCATTTACCTCAGATAGATACTCTCCTGCTGTTTGGTCCCCGTCCTCGCGAATAGCCTTATCCAAGTGACTGCGAGCTATGATTGAAAGAAAAGCGCCCGGTACACCATGACCAGTGCAATCAACAACAGCAATGTATACTCTGTCAGGAAAATCTTTGATGAAATAAATATCCCCGCCAACCAAGTCACGGGGTCTCCACTCGACCTCTATATCGATATCACCAGGAAATGACTTTGGTAGGAGGGTTTTCTGAAGCTTAGCTGCGTAGCGAATCGAGCTACTTATCTCATCACGCGCTACCACCAACTCCTGAGTTCTGGCGTCGATCAGTGTGGAAACTTCCTCAGACATTTTTGAGAACGCTCGTGACATCATTTCAATCGATGCCTGTTCTTTATCCTCGTCGTTGCCAGATGATAGCTTGTCCCTCATGTCCATTATTTCTTGGACGAGCAGATCTCGCGCCGTACCCTCAAGCTGCTGCGACAGCACAGACATCTTCTCAAACATAATGCTATCGCGCTCATCCCGGCGTCGAGCGCGCTCTTTTCTCTGAGACTCAGCCTCGATTCGATGCTCTCGGTACTCTTCTATCGACCGCTGCAGCCTACTCACCTCGTCATTGTCAGACGTGAATAATGTGTAGTCGTTCTCGTCGGTTTTCTCTAGCTCTCCCCTTTCAATTTTTTCCAGCGCTACAATCGAGCTATTGATTCGATTGAACGAAACTGTCGTTATGAAAAAAACCACCAACAGAATTGTCCCACCAACCAGAGCAAATGAAAGCTGATTTTGAAAACTGGACTGTTCAAGGGCCTCGATCAGTTCCGCCTGATCATCAAATATCAGAAGCCGGACCTCGCTTGCCCTTGTCTCACGACTAAAGGGTATTGAGGACACTCTATGCTTCAACTCGGGCACAATGGCGCTGTAAGTATATCCCTCGGCGCGAGACGCGCTGAGATCAGATTCGATTAATCCACTCAAACCCTCAGGCAATTCTTCTTCGTAATAGTCATAAACCGTGATCACATCGTCCTGTAGCGCGATCGCTGTCTCAATCTCGAAGTTTTCTGCAAACATTTCGAGACCATCGACAATGTTGATTCCTAAAATAATCATACCAACGGTTTGTGACTCCCCAGATTGATCGTCTGCTGGCATTTCAAGGCCAAAAGCCATCGTGTCATTTACAGATACTGGAAGCTCGCCCGCAGTATCTGTTATCAAAGAAATCCTTCGCGTTGAGCCTCGTCCTACGGCGGACAACAACTCGTCAAATTCATCTAAGTAGTCAGGACTTGCATCCTCTGAGCACGGATCTGCACCCACCAAATATAAGCTCGAGTTGCAGTAATAACGCTGCCCATTGACAGCATAAGCGGTTACGAATGTTATAGACTCGTTATCAATTGCATCCAGAAACACTTCATCTAAAAAATCGCTTACTGACTGCTCATCCCCATCCCGAAACGCTGCGTGAAGTGGGTTCGTGTCTCCATCCGTGTAGGGGTCTTTTTCAAAGTCCCAGAAATCGATATTTGAGAAAGAGCCGTCAGTGGGGTCGTAGACTTCAAGGTTATTTACATAACCACCATCAAGGCTTCCGAACCAGGCCGAAGTGTATGAAGTTATGGATGCCTCTGCGTTGTAGCTAGCATTTGCATTGCTTAACTGTTGGTTGGAATAAAAACTGGCACCGAACAGCAGCAGAATACCGCCAACTAATATCAATAGTAAGCGCGCTTTAATCGTCACCGGCTCGTCTCCTTAGAGGATTTCTTTTACACATTTGTCTATCTCGAGACCCATCACAGTGCGAAACTTATCGTCATTGACACTCCGGTCAATTCCACCACCTCACCATTTTCCTCTGGAACGTCAAATCGAATGCCTTTGACCAACTTGGTAGCCGACTTGTCGAACATACGCTTGGGCTGACTATCCTCAACCACGATATTCCAGGGCCTGCCGTTCTCTGAAATGTCAAACCCAACCTTTACAAAACCCTCAACGCCCAGGCGCATTGCTCTGCGTGGATATTCGAGAGCAGGCGTACGTTTTATTGAGACCTTCACTTCCGTGCCTGAAGGAGACGTACCGGTCACGAACTGTTGCGCCCATGAGGATGGTGACACTAGCACCGTCATCGCCACCGCCAAACCAAGAACTGAATTCACAAGTTTTCTTTTCATAAAAGCTGACCCCTAAGCAGCCGTTTACTTGAAGCTATCGGTTGTTCTTTACATTTTTATGATGCTCGCGACCCACAATGACAATCTAATAAATAAAGTCAAGGGCCGCGGTCACCCTAATTTAACAAAGCATTATCTATTAATGCTATTCACCCATGCGTTTAATTTGAGTTTAGTCAAATAAAGCGGTGAGCCGCAAAACGTTTACTCGAGCAATTTCCAAAAATCGAGACTTATGAACAGGCTGCATCGCTTTAAATAAATAAGTACTGCTCTTTATTTCGAGACAAAAAAGCTTGCATCAATGCCGTGTCGTGCTTTACTCCCCGGAGTTCCCTTGCAAGTAACGTGATAGCCTAAATTCCAAAGTCTGCCGAAGCCACAAAAAGGATTTCTCGTGTCAAGAATTACCTCAGCACCATCCGCCAACAACCCAAAACTAACTGAATTAACCATACCCGCCGGAGCTACTTTGTTTGAACAGGGAGACAGAGCGAGCTCAGTATTCGTTATTCTTGAAGGTGAGATGGGTATCTACGTATCAGGCGGGTCGACGTTGATTGCAAGCTTGTCCAAGGGAGCATCTTTCGGGGAGCAGGCAGTGGTTGGGACTAAGCATCGCATGGCAACAGCGAAGGCAATAGATGATTCCAAGTGCCTTGAAATACCAGCAAATATGTTGGCCAGTGAGATCGACAGCGCCTCTCCCAAACTCAAGAGCGCTTTTGATGCGCTAACTTTGCAGCTGCTTCAAAAGAATTTTGTGACAGAGATGATAGAAAACTCTATAAGTCAGGCCGAGTTTAACCTTGAGCCAAATTCTCCTGGAGCACTTGCGCTTCAGGCCCTACAGGGTAACAGAGCATTGAACTCGGTTTATTTATCAGATAATGGAACCCTGAGTGACATCTTGAAAACTGGCAGGGGCGTAGTGATCACCGATGGAGAGGTAGCAGTAAGAAAGAGTGGGTCTACCGTCATACTGCGGCGCGGCGGCATCTTGGGATTGGCCGAGGCCATTGCTGATGTCCCTGCAAACGAAGCCTTTGAGCTCCGTGGTTCGGCCAACGCCTTATCAATCGATGGTGATGCCGCATATCAAGCATTTTCGCAGTTGAGTCCTGGTCTCAAAGGAGTCGTAAAGGGCCTGATAAAGAGGGCGCTGGGTGACGGTCATCAAACATCAGGTAGGGTAAGTTAAGTCACTCTGTTTTTCGGCCTATTTGAAGAATCTACGACTTCATAATTTTTGGCTTCTCATCGCTAGCCAGCGTTTTTTTTGGCGCAACCCAGAAAGAAAAAACAGACCTGAAAAAGAAAAGTCCTAACTTCACTCTTTGAGGGAAACCTGCGGCGCCAACTGACTTATTGTGGCTCCTTAATTTGTTGGGCGTAGTGGCGGGCCAAGTTAATAGCATCGTACATTGCAAAATCGCTCCAATCTTGAACGTTATTCGCTATGTATATCAGATCCGTTTTAGAGCACCGCAGTGCGTTTCTCCTTAGCCATTCTGTCGCAATAAATTCCCTGCCAGTGCCACGAGCTAATATTCCTTTCAACTCTAGTGGCTGGCAGCCTTTCCTCAAACCAGACCACTGACGTTGAGTTGACGAAATCATCTCCTCTTGAATTGTCGAATAAGACCTTCGCTCTTTTGGTAGTTCGATTCTGAAATTAATCAGATTATCAGCCTCCTGTCTAGCCGATGGGGACTCCGGTTCAGGAGCCAAAACGCCCCAGCTATATATGAAAAAAGACGCAGCGAGCGCTAGCACTCTCACGTAGTTACCCGATATCTGCTGTGTTAGCCACAGCATAATTCGCGGAACTAACTACAACAACAATTGAACTTGGAGGCTCAATCAAAAAGGTCGTCAATCGTTCTACCATCTTGATAGTTGTATACCCAAAGCTCTAGGGTGGACGAACTTGGTACTTCATGATGATCAGCGTTAGCGAGGGGCGCTAGGAATAGAATCGTCAAAGCCAAACCAGTATTTCTAATCTTTTTCACTCTGCTGCTCCTTCCATTAGGTTAAAGGGCTGGATCCCCTACCGCGTCGCGCAGTAAGTCCTGCGTCACAGGCAAACATAAGCCAGGAAGTTTAAAAGCACACAAAAATATCTAGTGCGGGATTATGTGAAGCTCTGAATCTAGTGTCCGCGACTTAATTTCCAGGGAGCTGTTTGGGTAAACGGCCAATGAACGAAACTCTTTACCGGAGAGTTAATTAGTGGGCTTCCAAGGTAAAAATCGGAAGTTTCCAGTGAGTAAGTAGTTGACCAACCAGCAGCCCGGGGCGAAACCGAGAATTACCCAGCCCCGCATTTGAAACACACCAAAAGCGTAGGCATCGTAAAGCCACTCAAACATAACCTGTAAAGGATTGTCGTCGGATATGACGAGCACTCCAAAAAGCAAAAAGGTCGATGCCATCCAAACCAAATGTAGGAAAGCCCACCAAGCCAGAACCCCTGAAAACAATCGCTTCATATACGCTCCAACGCACACCAACAAAACAAAACGTACATTAAGTAAGGCATTGAAGCCAACGTCAACTGAGAATTCATATTAGCCAGTTAGTCGAGATCTATTTAGAGCTGGACGTGCAATTTTCTGACGCAGAAGATCCGCAAAAAGAACTGTGAAAAACGAGTGTTTTCATGCGTTTCTCCTCCTACGATGCTATTCCTCCCGAATATGCAAATAAGCAACAAGGTGGGCTAGTAACGAGTTACTGCAGGAGTCTTGCTGTTAGAAATCTAATAAGGAGCCTCAAGGTAGAAAAAACATCAATACTGGGCTTTAGAGTAATGGCGGAGCGGACGGAATCCGTTGATCGTTATAAAAACAGGGTTTGATATAATAATGGTCAACACTTTGCCCAACACTACTAAGGCATTGAAAAATCTATAAATTTATAAATCATTGATTTTATTGAGATTTTTAATTTTCAAAGATTTATGTGGTTTCGCATCCCGAACACGAGCAATCCCCTGCCCGTTTCCCTATAAGTCACTTAACCCAGCACCCCCCGGGGGGGCTATCGCATTTATCCGATGGCAGTAGTTACCTGCCAGATACAAAAAAGGTCAATTGGAAAACGCGTGCCTAAAATTAATTTTCGATATAGTGCGGGTGCAATCTAACAGGAGCTCAATTTATGCTGAACAACGATGATGGAACCATTACGTTTATCCTGCAAATGGCTGTCATGCCTAAAACTGA
>CAXQZM010000062.1:0-3883 GCA_964228455.1 Alphaproteobacteria bacterium
GCATCGATGCTTGAACAGTACGGTCAAGATTATGTCATAACAGCGAGAGCAAAAGGTGTTTCTGAGAGGCGCATTACTTTCGTGCACGTCCTTCGGAATGCGCTCCTACCAGTAGTCACGATGGCTGGTGTTCAAGTTGGAGCATTAATTGGTGGATCCGTGATAGTTGAGTCAGTATTTGCATGGCCAGGATTAGGAATGCTTGCCTTTGAGTCACTGTTTGCTCGCGATCTAAACCTGCTTTTAGGTATATTTTTGTTATCATCTGCCCTCGTGGTTGCTGTGAACCTGGTAGTTGATGTTGTTTATTGTTTCCTAGACCCAAGAATAGAAGTGAACTGAGATGGCAGATTTCTGGAAAAGGTTTTCACGCAACCGTCAAGCAGTGCTTGGACTTATAATTCTCTGTGTTGTAATTTTTGTGGCTGCTATTGCTAATATTATATACCCCGGAGACCCGTTTCTATACTCAAAATTTCCATTGTCTGCACCAGGTGAAAATGGCTTTCTACTAGGAAGTGACTCCATTGGTCGTGATGTGGCCTCTGGCATTGCTCATGGTGCTAAAACCTCTTTGCTAATTGGATTAATTGCAACGCTTGCAGCAGTTTTCATAGGAATTATTTTTGGTGCTTTTGCCGGGTATTATGGTGGGATTGTTGATGATATTCTTATGCGTGTTACGGAAGTTTTTCAGACAATTCCGTCCTTTATATTTGCAATTTTACTCGTAGCTATAATGAAACCTTCGATCGAGAGCGTTGTGATTGCAATTACTGTGGTTTCTTGGCCAGCAGTAGCCCGACTGGTAAGAGGCGAATTTTTGGGATTGAAAAATCGGGAATTTGTTCAAGCTTGTCATACTCTAGGTATGAGCGACATTCGCATTATGCTCGCTGAAATCCTGCCAAATTGTCTTAGCCCAATTATAGTAATTGGGTCACTAATGGTAGCCACAGCTATATTAATCGAAAGTGGGCTGGCTTTCTTAGGCTTAGGTGACCCTAACGTGATGAGTTGGGGGTTTATCATAAGTGATGGGAGGTCAATGTTACGCGTGGCTTGGTGGATATGTACATTCCCAGGCATAGCCATATTGATAACAGTTCTGGCCATTAATCTAGTTGGCGAAGGTTTAAATGATGCGTTGAACCCTCGTTTGAGGGAAAGAAATTGACTGATAAACTCCTTCAAATATCCAACCTTGATATCGTACTACCAGAGGGTTCTGAAAGGGACTTGGCAGTCAAAGATCTTAACATTGATCTTTCTCCTGGTGAAACACTTTGCATCGTTGGCGAAAGTGGCTCAGGCAAATCCCTGACGGCGCGAGCTCTTATGGGCTTACTCCCAGCACCACATGTTAGGGTTGAGCAAGGGACAATCTCTTTTTGTGGTGAAGATCTTACCAAAGCTTCTGAACCCAGAATGCGTCAAATTCGCGGTAGTGAAATTTCTATGATTTTTCAAGAACCGATGACGGCTCTCAACCCTGTAATGACCATCGGCGTTCAGATCGATGAGGTCTTTAGATACCATGCCGAGATGTCAAAAAGTGAACGGCGCCAGCGTGCAATTGAACTTCTTGAGGATGTTCAATTACCCGACCCAAGGCAAATAGTTGCCGCTTACCCACATGAACTTTCAGGAGGACAACGTCAACGAGCAATGATTGCCATGGCTTTGGCTTTAGAGCCTAAAATTCTGATTGCTGATGAGCCAACAACTGCTTTGGATGTAACAACCCAAGCACAAATTTTAAAATTAATCAGTGAAATGCAAACGATACACAAATCAGGTGTTTTATTTATCACTCATGATTTTGGCGTGGTTGCTGATATTGCTGACCGTGTTGTTGTAATGCAATATGGAAATGTTGTCGAAACCGGTACAGTTGATAAGGTTCTTAACAAACCAGAGCACCCCTATACAAAGGCTTTAATCGCTTCCGTACCTAGCTTGGTCCCTCGAGCCCCACGCTCTCGTTCTGATCAAGTTGTTTTATCTGGTGACAAGATTCAGAAGAAATTTGGTGGAGGAAAAAGCCTTTTTGGTTTAGGCAAACCCAACCGCTTTGTTCATGCCGTCAAAGACGTAACGCTTGACTTACGGCGTGGCGAAACCCTTGGTGTAGTAGGTGAAAGTGGTTCTGGGAAATCAACACTAGCTCGATGTATCATTCGTCTAATTGATAGTGATAGTGGCAATATTATGCTTGATGACGTTGATATTCGCGCCTTAAATCGTGCTGAAATGCGACCGTTACGTACTAAGATTCAGATGGTATTTCAGGATCCGTTTGCATCATTAAATCCACGCATCAAAGTAGGTCAAATCATCTCCCAAGGGCCAATAATTCAAGGGCAATCAAAAGAAAAGGCTGAAAGCAGAGCTCGTGAATTACTTGATATCGTAGGCTTGGATGAACGTGCGTTCAACCGTTACCCTCACGAATTTTCAGGAGGGCAGCGGCAAAGAATTGGAATAGCCAGAGCCTTGGCATTAGACCCAGAAATCTTAGTGGCTGACGAACCAGTGTCAGCTCTAGATGTATCAATACAAGCACAAATATTAGAACTTTTAGATCAAATTCGTGAAAGCATGAATTTGTCGATGGTATTCATCACGCATGACTTAAGAGTTGCAGCTCAAGTTTGTGATCGTTTGGCAGTTATGCGTTACGGAGAGATTGTGGAAACTGGGGCTACTGGTAAAATCTTTGAAAATCCACAACACAGCTACACAAAAGATCTTCTGGCTGCAGTACCTGGACAAAAATGGGATCGCAAAGTTGCTGGATGATTGTGGATAGAAATAAGTCATTGCTTTATATCGAACTGGCTTTTTTGAGATAATCAGCAGGAGAAACATTATGAGCGACTTAGCCGGCAATCCATATGCTTCAATTGTTGAACTTTCGAAAGCCTACCGTAATAAATCCGTCTCACCAAGTGAAGTTACCAAAGCACAATTGGCGCGTATCGATGACCTCGATACAAAATTGGGTAGCTATCAAACAATCTATAGTGACGAAGCACTCGCAGCTGCTAAAGTAGCCGACGAAGCTTTTACAAAAGACTCTCGTCTGGGACCGTTTCATGGTATCCCGTTTGCTCTAAAAGACATTTATGAATTGAAAGGTCAGATTACCACATGTGGTTCTTATGAAATGCAGCAACGCATTTCAGTTGAGACCGGAACAGTGGTGCGCAGACTAATGGACGTCGGGGGAATTGTGATTGGCAAAACCAAGACCGTCGAGTGTGCTTTGGGAGGATGGGGAACAAATGAGCACATGGGAACGCCCTGGAACCCGTGGGATCTTGAACACCCAAGAGTCCCTGGAGGATCTTCCTCAGGCTCTGGCGTTGCGGTTGCAAGTGGGTTAGCCAGCTGTGCAACTGGAAGCGACACAGGAGGATCTGTCCGACTGCCCGCTGCGTATTGTGGTTTAACTGGTTTAAAAGTTAGTAAAGCATGTCTACCTACAGATGGTATAATGCCTTTATCTCAAACCTTGGATACACCAGGTCCGATGACAAGGAATATGCCAGATCTTGCGTTAATGTTTTCAGTTATGAAAGGTATAGATAGGCGAAAAATCGAAATAGATATGATGAATGGACACGGGCTTTTCAATATTCAGCTGAATATTTTCAAAGGCTTAAAATTTGGCATTATTGACCAAAAAGAACGATCCCGCTGCACTGAAGATATACTTAAAAGCTATGATGCAACACTCAATTTACTAGTTGATTTAGGTGCTGAGCTTGAAGTTTTCACATCTCCTATATCTTCTGATGATATGGCCCAGTTCAATGGTGCGATAACGATGTATGAAGGTTATCGCAATCATCGACATTTATATGATGATCCTGGAAAA
>CAXQZM010000063.1:0-51244 GCA_964228455.1 Alphaproteobacteria bacterium
ATGGATTGCCAATACGCTAATTCATCCACTTCGAAACTTGCAAATGCTCCACCTTGAAGATCGAGTCCTAGATTGATCTGCCGGCATAGAAAAGGCGAAGGCACAAAACACTCTTGACCAGTCACTTCGCCGTTAGAATTAACTTGATCTTGGGTACGCGGAAAAAGGTTTGGAGCAGCCATATAAGTGCCCACCAAGATCATAATGAACGCAAATACGCGAGCGGCAAGAGAGATTTGTACCATAGGGCTTAAAACCTGTTTCGGTTAGTTCGGTTATTCCGCGGATTTAGACGCCTTGGTGCGACGAGCAGGTTTGGCTGTAGTCTTCTTTACCGTGCCTTTTTTGGAGGTGCTTTTCTTTGAAGCAGATCTTTTTTCAGGAGCTTTCTGGGTGATAGACATGACCATTGCTCGCTGCTGAACGATAACAACACCCTCTGAAATTTCAATTTTTACAGTATCCTCATCAACGTGCTTCACTATTCCATGCATCCCGCTTTGAATCACAACTTGGTCACCGTTTGCCAAGCTTGCGACCATTTCTTCATGCTTTTTTCGCTGCTGATTTTGCGGGCGTATCATGAGAAAATAAACAATACCGATCATAGCGGCGATGAAAATTAGGCTGAAACTTTGATCCACTTGGATGTCCTTTCAATGTGTTACTATCAGTTGGGCCGGCCCTTAACAGTCAATAAGGGGGTTTGCCACTTAAATTCCAAGGTCTAGAGCACACTTATGTCCAACGAAAAAAACGATTCTGACTCAGCACTACTGCGTCGTGCAACGGAAGCACTCGAAAAAATTGCATTTGGGACCGTCAAAGGTAACGAGCGCGATGAGAGTCCATCACCAATTCATGCGTACAGTTGGCAGCCTGAAATCGCGAAGCTTAAGCCCTTAGCTCAAGTAAATAGGCTCCCGTTGAAGCTCTTACTTGGCATAGATCGTCCAAAAAACTTGTTACTGGAAAACACTCGACGCTTTGCTACTGGGTTGCCAGCAAACAATGCGTTGCTGTGGGGTGCAAGAGGCATGGGAAAATCTTCTCTGGTAAAGTCTCTGCATGAACATCTAACAACTCTAAAAACTAGCAAAGTTCTGGAGCTTATTGAAATAAGCAGAACGGATATTTCTTCACTTGGTGAATTAAATGACCAGTTGGCAAAGAGAAATTCTCAATGCCTGATCTATTGCGATGATCTTTCATTCGATTACGACGATGGAGCATATAAATCTCTTAAGACAGTTCTTGACGGTGGATTAGCGGGACGACCTTCGAATGTGCTATTTTACGCGACCTCGAACCGGAGGCATTTAATGCCACGGGAGATGATGGATAACGAAGCAGGAAGCGCAATTAACCCGGGTGAAGCGGTCGAAGAGAAATTATCTTTATCGGACAGGTTTGGATTGTGGTTAGGGTTTCATAAGTGTGACCAGCAGACTTATCTCGATATGATCAACGCTTATTGCGAATACTTTGGCCTCGAATTACCTTTTGAAAATTGGCGCAGCGATGCACTGGAATGGCAAGTAACTCGGGGGGCAAGGTCGGGTAGAGTTGCATTCCAGTTTTTCCAAGACCTAGCGGGAGAGCATAACTTACGTATCGGATTCTGAAGAAGCACGTCGCTTTGAGTAGCGAGTTCGCCACCAGGCGAATGCTGCTATTAAAGGAACAGCAGCTGCAACCGCCAACTCATCTAAACCTGTTTCAAATGCACTTAGCATATAGTAAACTAGACCAGCGCCATAATAAGTTAAAGCGATAACAGAAAAACCCTCAACCGCTTTTGACAGTCTAACCTGCTGTTGCGTGCGCTTGTTCATGCTTACCAGCAGAAGCTGGTTTTGCTTTTGAATATCATTATCAATCATTGCGTTATAAAGCCTTAGGCTTGTCGAAATCGAACGCTCGAGCTGCCGAGCTCTGCGATCAAATGCAGCAACTGTGCTGTGAGCCGGGTCAATACGTTGCTTTATAAATCCGGCTACTGATTGCTCAGCCCCATGAGGGGTTTCACGTAACTCGTCTAAACGAGCCTTTATGATATTATAATAAGCCCTCGTTGCAGTTATTCTATATCGCGTATTGTCAGCCAACTGATTAATTTTTGCTGCTAACTCTTTAAAACTGCCAATTACCCCGTCTAAGCTAGTATCACCCTCCTGAGATAGCCGATTTGTGATAAGTGAGTAAGCTCGTTCCAAGTGCTCTAGCTCGATAAATTTTGGCCTTATGAATGATAATCCTCTCAATACCTGAAAACGATATATTTCTAGATCAATTAAGCGTTTTACAAAACGACCTTTGTCTGCTGAATCTATGAATGAGCCGCCCACCCATGCGTTAACACATCCATTTGTCTGCTGTCTAAAATCTGTAAAAACTGTAACTTGGTTGTTCTTGAACCTACCGGCCAGAAGTGTTTCACCAATAAACAAACCTGGATCCGGTTTTCCGTCCTTAGAATCAGAAAAATGAATTCGAATACCCGTCAATAGGCTTGCATCAAGCGAGCTTACATGATGCGTTACCTTGTCGTTCAGTGGCTCACTGCCAACATACGTTAGACCCCAAAACTCTGTATGACGTTCCCAACGCAATACCCCATTCTCTAATTCAAAAACACGATGTACGTTATCGGACGGATCTTTCTTCCAAATTGGTTCTGACTTTTCCGTCTGAAAAACCCAATGCCATACCTCCTTAACTTCTTTGCCAATAGCAATAGCTGGGCGACTATGAGCTTCTGCATGGCTGTCTAGTGCGCCCTCCCAAAGTGGCAAGATTGGTGAGTTCTCATAATCCAATGAACATTCCCCCTAACCCCTCATATTACATGATAAAGTCTAAGTGTCAGCAAAAAGCCCTAATCAAAAAAATCGTTTCCCTTGTCATCTGTTATTATGAAGGCTGGAAAGTCCTCAACGGTAATTCGCCAAACGGCCTCCATGCCTAACTCTTCAAAATCGAGAACCTCGACAGATTTAATGGACTCAAGAGCAAGTTTGGCAGCTGCTCCCCCTTGAGTGCCCAAATAAAATCCTCCATACTTTGCGCAGGCATCCCGGACTTGTTTGCTACGGTTGCCTTTAGCAAGCATGACCATTGAGCCACCTAGTGCTTGGAATTGATCAACGAAACCATCCATTCGGCCTGCCGTTGTTGGTCCGAATGAACCTGAAGCGTAGTCTTTTGGTCGTTTAGCAGGTCCAGCATAATATATTGGGTGATTTTTGAAATAGTCTGGCATTTGGCCGCCCGCTTCAATCAATGCTCGGATTTTGCTATGAGCAAGATCCCGTGCAACAATAATTGTTCCTGAGAGCATCACCCGCGTTTTTATTGGATAGCTAGACAAGAGCGCCCTAATTTCATCCATTGAACGATCAAGGTCCACTCTCACACCTTCACCTACAAGCTCTTTCTCGGAAACATCAGGTAGAAATTTAGCTGGATCTCGCTCTAATTCTTCTAAGAAAAGACCGCCACTTGTAATTTTGGCTTTTGCTTGACGATCTGCGCCACAAGATACTCCAATGCCTATTGGTAAGCTTGCCCCATGTCTTGGCATACGAATAACTCTGACATCGTGGCAAAAATACTTACCACCGAATTGAGCTCCAATACCCATTTCCCGGGTAAGATCGAGTATAGTCTGCTCCATGTCTAAATCCCGAAATGCATGAGCATCATTAGAACCATAAGCGGGCAAAGTATCATAGTACCGCGCAGAAGCCAGCTTAACGGTCTTCATATTCTGCTCAGCACTCAAGCCACCAATAACAATTGCTAAATGATATGGGGGACATGCCGCGGTTCCAAGGGTGCGAATTTTCTCGTCCAAGAAAGGGATTAGGCGCTCTGGAGAGAGCATTGAGGGAGTGGCTTGAAACAAAAATGATTTGTTTGCTGACCCGCCACCTTTTGACATAAAGTGCAACTGATATTCAGCACCAAAGCCATCCACCATTAAGTCCACTTGAGCTGGCAAATTATTTCTAGTGTTAACTTCCTTGAACATTGTTATGGGGGCCAGCTGAGAATATCGTAAATTGTTTTTCTCGTACGCATCAAGAACACCTTGACCGAGTGCACTAGCGTCGTCACCATTAACCCATACTGCCTGGCCGCGCTTTCCCATAATTATAGCTGTGCCAGTATCTTGACACATGGGGAGAACACCTCCCGCCGAAATACTTGCATTTTTTAAATATGACAGGGCGACATAACGATCGTTATCGCTCGCTTCAGGATCGTCCAGAATATTTCTAAGTTGTTGGAGGTGCCCCGGTCGCAAAAAATGATTTATATCCGAAAATGCTGCCTCTGATAATAATCGGAGGCCCTCGGCTTCCAAAATTAGAATTTCATGCCCTCTAAAAGTATCAGTCCCAATATAGTCCTTAGAGATTAAGCGATAAAGCGTGTCATCATCGCCTAGGGGAAACAGCTTTGGTATCGATGTCATATTGAGGGGATATAGCTATTAAGTCGTTTTGCCTACAAGTATGACGCACAAAGACTTGCAGTACTTCTGCAAAGTTAACACCATATATCCATGAATGAACCATTTGTTTTGAGAATTAATCCTCCTCTTGGATACAAAGGACTAGGCCCCCTCTCTGGACTAAAGCTTGCTGTAAAAGACCTGTTTGACATCAAGGGTTACCCAACTTGCAACGGTTTGAAAGGTTGGCCCGACCAAACTCTTAAGCGGAATACGGCACCGCTGGTAGAACAACTTATGAACTTAGGGATGAGCATAGTTGGCAAAGCTATCACTGAGCAACTCGCTCACTCCACTATTGGTATTAATCCGGATTACGGAATCCCACTTAATGTTAGACATCCGGATAGAGTGCCTGGTGGCTCATCGAGCGGGTCCGGTAGTGCAGTGGCTATGGGCCTGTGCGATGTTGGGCTAGGTTCAGATACTGGGGGATCAGTTAGAGTTCCAGCTGCATATCAAGGACTGTGGGGCATGCGCCCAACGCTGAACAGTCTGCCGATAGCTGGAGCCATGGAACTTGCTCCAAGTTTCGATACCCCTGGTTTTTTAACTAGAAATCTAAATACACTTCAAAAAGTGCACGCAGCACTAACGCCAGGACCGGCTACCGTGCTTAAACTTGCTGTGCCAACGAAGGTTTGGCAGTTCTACGGGCTGCAAAACCCTATTGATGCGCCGGATGTTGACTTGCCTTGGAATGAAAACATGGCGATGCGCTTGTCGAGCGCGTTCCGTTTCACTCAAGCTATAGAAGTGTCGGATAGGTTAGGATACTTGGCTGACGATGAAAGTATCAACCTACACCCAATGATCCGAGCTCGATTAAAATGGAATAAATCTGTCACAGAAACTCAAAAGCAACAAGCTTTGGAAGATGTTGAAGCAGATTTAGACATATTCAGAAAAATCTTAGGGAACGACACAGCGCTCGTCTGGCCAACAATTGCGGAGCCTGCGCCATTAATCGAAATCGGAAATACATGGGGTGAAGAACAGAGAGCTCGGCAATTTGCGTTAACGTCTCCCGCTGGATTGTTGGGCGCGCCACAGCTACATTGTCCCATAGGTGAGCTCGGGTTCTCCATCATCGGTAATGTGGGTTCTGATCTCGATTTGCTAGCTACTGCGCACCTGTTTCGTGACTAGTTCTAATTGTAATTTATAAGCATAAAGCACCAGAAATAACCAAACCTGGTTGGAAAGACCGTTATAGCCTCTAAAACTCAAACCTATATTCTATCTTGCGTTTCCAACTATCACCAGGCGTGAGAACCCAGCTTTGTTCATCTGGTATGTTCATAGCATCAACTGGCCCTTGAGGCTCCAAACAAATATAACCACATTTGCCATTGTAGACTTGAAGGTGGCTGGAGTCCGACCAAACAGACATTGAAAATTTCTCATTTAAATAAGTGATGCGTGCCATTTCGCGAAAGCCTCCCCCCTCAACTCGAACACAATTGTCTAGGGCCTCATCCAATTTAGCAACAAAAGGCACATAACCCCCAACAGGCAATAGCTCTTTATCAAGGGCTTGTGATTGTTGCCCATGAACCTTTAGATCACCATCAAGTAGCTTCCAGTAAGGATGATGTGTTAAATTGATAGGAGTAGGTGCACTGCAAGCAGCACTCAGCTCCAAGCGCAGAGTGTGTTCGTGAGGTAAGGAGTAGCTAGCTTTAACCTCTAAATTACCCGGAAAACCTTGATCACCATCAAGAGAAGATAAGGAAAAGTTATCTCCACCCTCCCAACACCAGTTGCACTGGGCAAAGCCTTTAGGACCGCCATGGAGAGTATTTTCACCATCATTAACAAGCAGTTGAACATGTTTCGCTCCTAATTGAAATTGGCCCTTACGAATACGTCCAGCAACTCTTCCAACGACTGCACCCACTTGCTCAGGGTTATTTTTATAAGAGCTAAACGCCCCTAAACCCCGAATTATATCTAAGTCTGGCTTGCCTGGCCGCTTCAGAATCAGAGACTGAAGTGCCGCTCCCTGGCTAATAACTGTAGCCGTAAGGTGCGAAGAGCTTAGCTGACGAACTTTTATATTTTTAAGGGGCGCTTTCATCGCCATATCTCAAGACTAACATGTGCATCTTAGCAAGCTTTCTATAAGGCAATTACAATGCGTCTATCTCCTTTCGCCACTGGAACCTTAATGACTGGACTAGGTGTCATTATACTATCTCCAGATGCCGCCCTTATTCGTTTGATTGGAGCAGATCCGTTTCAGTTTAGCTTTTGGCGCGGCCTATCACTTACATTAGTGATGTTATCAGCGGTACTGCTCGCCTATGGCCGAACATCTTTATCACAGCTTTCTGGTATCTTTACGTTGGCGGGCCTGGGTGTCGCCCTGTTATTTTCCACAACAACTATTGGCTTTGTGTTAGGCTCCCAGCAGGGCGATCCAGCTTTCACCGTAGTTGCAGTAGCCGCGACCCCTCTATCAGCAGCGCTTTGGTCTTGGTTTCTGTATCAAGAGCCCGCAGATCGACCCACAATGGTAGCAATGGCTATTGGCTTCCTAGCAGTTTGCTTAGGAGCTTATGAAGTTCTAGATACCGCCAGTGGAACAATCCTTGGTTTTTTTGGTGCAATTTACATCCCAATCGCAATGGGCCTAGGATTCACTCTAACCCGTTACCTGCCTGACCAGCAAAGTCCGTGGGCAGTATACGTTTTTGCCGGTATTTTCACGTGTATACTTGGCATCTTAGTTGGCGGGAAGCCGACTTTACCGAATGCACCGCTCCATCTCGTGCTCACCTCAGTTGTAATCGTGAGTGCTTTCTCTTTCGTTCTTATATCTGTTGGTCCGCGTTATATCAGTGCCGCTCAAACAAGCCTAATGCTGCTTTTAGAAACAGCATTGAGCCCAGTCTTTGTCTTCTGGCTACTTAAAGAAGCACCCGGCCCTTTAACAATGGCTAGCGGAATAATTCTAGTAGTTACGCTTATTGGGCAAACGTTTGCTCAGCTTCATTTGGCAAGAACGCAAATAAAACCAGCTCACGACTGAACAATTAATAGTTTATGTATCTAACCAAACTTTACTAATTAATGGCCACTGTCCTGGTCGCTCGCCAAAACAGCCCCCAGGCCATGCTGCAGAGAGCGCACGCAATACCAAATGGCAGACCAGGGAGATAGATAAGGCCATTCTCCCAAGTGCCGAGCAGCAAGCTAGCGTAACCATATATTCCTGCCACAATTAGGGAAAAAGATCCTATGGATGCAATAACTCCTTGCAGTTCACCCTGACGATTGGCATCGATTTGTTCACTTAGGTGTGTTTGAAGAGCTGGAAGCGTCAGCGCCGTGGCCCACATAAGAGGCATAAGCGCATAAATCATCCAAGTTGCCCAAGCAAATGTCATTAAAAACAATCCAACACAGGAAAGCGCCATAGACCCTATGGCCACTCTAAGTGCACCAAACCACCTAATCGAGGGACCAGCCAGCCCACCCTGCACGGCTGTCATGCCGACGCCAAAAATCATAAGAGTTAACCCTATGTCCCATGCTGTCCAACCAAACGCTGCTGTCCCATAATAGGACCAAATACTTTCATAGATTGACTCACCACATGAGAAGATCAGAAGTGCTAATAAGATGCCTTTGATCGCGTGATTTTTCCGAATTCGAGAAAAGACGGCAAAGGCGTTAGCTTCGCGTAGAGAAAATGTACGTCGCTGTCTCGGTGGTAAGGTCTCGGTGAACATAGTTAGCGAGAAAACAACTGCTAATCCCGCTAGTCCTGCGGCAAACCAGAATGGCAAAGCTATATGAATAGATCCTACCCAACCGCCAATTAAAGGCCCAAGAATAAAGCCTAGACCTAGTCCAGATGAGACAATCCCAAAATTTTGACCCCGATTTTTTTTGTCCGAGACGTCTCCAACAATTGCAAAAGCTGCGGTGTAAGAACCACCAGCGATGGCGGCGATAGCTCGTCCAATGAGTAACACCCAGAACAAAGGAAAGAGCGCCATTAGTATGTAGTCGATTACCATAAATGCCATGGCGATAGCCAATATATACCGGCGACCAAAACGGTCAGATAGACTACCAATGATCGGTCCAAAAAAGAACATTAGGACAGCAAATAAAATAAAAAGTGCGGCACCAGCTTGAGTGACAATATTGGACTGAGCAGGAACCCCAAAAATACGGCTCAAAAGCTCAGGCAGGACAGGAAATATAAGGCCCGCGCCCATTGCATCCAAAGTAACAATGAAAAACGCAAATAAGATTGGCCGCTGCATCTCGTGGCCCTGAACACTAATACTTATACTGTCAACTCGGCGTAAAGTTCTTGGGCCGCTGAAATAATTCCTGGTAAACCTGGAAATACTAGACCAAGCTCCTGAAGTCTATCATTTGGTAACTCGGGGCCTTTAAGTTTCGTAGAAAACGGCATGGTATCTGTATCAAATCCTGCGAAAGATAGGATTTGCTGCAAGCTTACCTTAGCATCGCTTAAGTTATAAATTTGACCTGCCATAGAATTGCCCGTTTGACTAAGAGATAGTGCTACTGCCTCCGCGACAGTGCGTCCTGAAACCTCGGTAGTAATTGGGTTTATGGATGGCAGAGAACCTAAAAGGGCTTTCTCAAAAATTGGTGTCCACTTATTGATCTTCGCCTCGCCTCCGTAGACCCCAGTTGGACGCAGAGTCACAATTGGAAATTTGGTATCACTAACGTTCAGTGCCAAGGTTTCGATTGATAGCTTAAGTTTTCCATACAGCGTATCTGGATTAGGCTTAGCTGGTAAAACTTGCGCATCTCCAAAAATAGCCCGCGAAGAGAAGAGTATAGCTCGGTTAAGGCGCTCAGACCTTGCGTCTTCAAGTAGCCTTTTTGTAGCGTTATAATTTAGATCCCAGAATGCTTCAGGATCGTCGCCTTCGCCACCACGGTATTTGCCAGGAAGATGAGCAAACGCGCAATGTACTAATCCATGACAGCCCCTCAAAAACGGCCGAAAATTTTTAGTACAAAGACCGTATGTATAAACTTCCGAGAGACTTCTTATCGTGTATCCTGACGCCTCAAGCTTTGGAACAATGAAACGACCTAAGCGACCACCAGCCCCTGTTACTGCAATAATCAACTCAGCCAACTGGGCAACTTGCCATACTCATAAACCTCCCACCAAAGATCGATCAGTGGCCGCAGTTGCTCGGCCTTTGGATGATCAGGCTGCCAGGGTTTTTCATATTGATAGTGCAAAACATGAATCGCTTTGGGGTTCCATAGTTGTGGCAACTGGAAGTAAATATACTGCAAAGTGTTGAAAGTATGCGGTAAGCCATGCCAATCTGGAAAATACCTCTGAAGGAAGGTTTGATCAGTCCTTGGCCAGTAGGCATCCGGAGCGTCTAATAAACGAAGCATATCATTATAGGTTGAAACGCTGGGACTCGCCACAAATACACCCGAATTCAACCGATAAAAATCTGACAAACTCTCGTAAACATTGGGAGCAGCGGAAAACTCAGGATAAGAAAATAACTTATCGCAAGATTTTAGCATTATCGTATCCGCATCCAAAAATACGACGCGATCAAATTGAGTTAGTTGCCATAGTCGAAGTTTGGCAAAATTATTCAATGGAGAATGAAACTCCGGCTTATTCCCTTTCGTGAACGGATTTTTTACATGTACTCTCTCACGTGCGTGTGCTTGCTGAAAAGTATCACTTAAACTTGGATGATTTATACTTAATATTTGGGCGCCCCATTCTTCCAGCTCATCAATTTCATCGCTCTCAAAAGTAGTCATTACGATCAAAGGAAATTGGGTCCCGCATACTAGTATCGAGCGAGCTAGCGCGCGCGCACCCTTTACAAAATCAGGATTAGTTACAAGAGTAACGTAGGCGTTGTTAAGCGGCATGCGCCAGACTTGGCTTTAACCCATCCAAAACATCTTTTTCGTGTTCCTTTGTCCAACCAGAAACAGCGGGGATACGCGTGCGGTCAACTCGGTGAACATACTTTTTAGAAATCTCAAGAACATCATCAAGCAAGCCCTCAGATAGAGTGATTAAGTCTAAACCTAGAGCTTTAAACTTATCATTTTTAACCCGTAATTCATTCTCTGCAGCTTCTTGCCGTGGATTAGCCACGAAAGATATTTCAGCACCTGTCACTTTAGCTACAAGCTTTGCTAGGTCTCGAACTCTATGTGTTTCGGTCATTTGATTAAAAATCTCAACCCGGCCCCCTGATTTCGGTGGGTTCATTACTGCTTTCTCAACACACTTTACAGTGTCTTGAATATGAATGAACGCTCGCGTCTGACCACCCGTCCCATGGACTGTTAGCGGATGGCCAATCGCAGCTTGTATTAGGAAACGATTGAGAACAGTGCCATAGTCACCATCATAATCAAAACGGTTTACCAATTGAGGATGTAGAGCAGTCTCAGGTGTTTGGGCACCCCATACGATACCCTGATGCAAGTCGGTAATCCTAATTTTGTCATTTTGCGCATAAAACTGAAATAGAATTTGATCTAAGGACTTGGTCATATGATAGATGGAGCCAGGTCGAGTAGGATAGAGTATCGATTGCTGCGCAACTGAACCATCGGTTAATCCAATCCCCACATCTAAGTAACCCTCAGGAATTTCGGCCCCTACAGTCGAGTATCCATAAACCCCCATTGTACCCAAATGAACCAAATGAACGTCTAAGCTCGTTTCGACAATTGCATTCAAAATATTATGGGTGGCTGAAACATTGTTGTTAACTGTATAATTTTTATGCAGGTCAGACTTCATAGAGTACGGTGCAGCTCTTTGCTCTGCAAAATGAACCATCGCATCAGGTTTCCAATTTACCAGCCACTGTTTGAGGCGTTGGTAGTCAGTAGCCAAGTCGAGAAGCTGAAATTCAATTTGCTTTCCAGTTTCTTGCTTCCATATCCGGGTTCTCTCTTGAATAGAATCCATCGGAGTCAATGATTGGACACCTAACTCTGTATCAATCCAGCGACGCGAAAGATTATCAATAATAGTCACATCATGACCCTGGGCAGAAAGGTGGAGACTAGTCGGCCACCCACAAAAACCATCTCCACCTAAAATCGCTATTCGCATTTGCATTATTCCTATAACAATTATTTTTACAGTATATATCAATATATGAGTTTATTCCGCAAATATAGGACTTTTTAAAAAATTTAGTATATCAATTATTCATCAACATAAATTAACTATATATCAATAATGAGTAGTTTTCTGACACGCAGAGAAGGCCTCAGCGCGGGTTAAAGGCAATTGAGTGGTAAATTTAAACAGCCGTAAATAATTGCTGAGGCTGAATTCTCTGCCAAATGGATGCTTTTTATGACGTCAGAGTTTAGGCTCCGTTAGTCTAGAGATGCCATTCTCCAAGCTTCACTTGATCTCAGGACAGCTAGCTGCTCATCTCTAGACTTGAGCATGAACTCATCAAACTGGGAATAGAAATCATCCATGGTCATTCCAAACAATTCCTCAAAGGCCACCTTCCACCCCTGCCCTGGGTTCTGTTGATCCCGCTCAGCATAGATTTTGTAATAATCTACAACTATTTTTTTGAAGTTGTCATCATCAAGTGACCATAGATACACAAGACCCATAAACCCACCAGTGTAGGCATAAGCGTAATTGCGCGGAATTCCGTTATTTGGATTGTCCTCGGACTCATACAAGCTGGCCTGATACTCATAATCTTTCAACGACACCCTGTCACCATTATTGGCAGCGGTGTTAACCACGCCTCTCGCCTCATCAAGAAACTCGATCATCTGAGACCTAATGTTAATGCTTGGATCAAATTTTGCGGTTAAAGCAAATGCCGCAAACTCGGCGCCTCCCTCTTCAATCCAATTGGGGAAAACCGTAACCCGGTCATCAGCCCACAAGTATCGCTCGGGATCATCCTCAATCTGAATTCTAACTCCAAAAAGCTGTTTATCCTCAAAGTAAAACTTCATGGAATTTTGATACACATGATAAAACTCATGCATTAAAATTCTAATAGGACCATTTGTATCAAGCCAGGTATCTCTGAAGTATGACAAATCTCCACCGTTATAGAAATGATGAAAATCGACGCCAGCAGCTGCAAATCTGCGCCCCCAATCATCATCATAGAATATGCAACTCTGCAACTGATCGCCCCCCTGTCCCCGAAGTATGCAGTTATCTTCTGAGATTTGCCGCAAAGTTTCTCGATCAGCATTTTGTTGATCTACAATCATAGCATTTAAGGGAACTATAAGCCCAAGGTTCTGAGATGCAAAATTGAGACCTCTCTCTACAGTATTTATAAGCTCTGGTTCCAAGAGCTCCCTCTGCCGGAAGTGTATGCATAAGTCTGGATTTTGCTGCCAGTAAAAATCATAATATCTATATGTCTCATCAGAAGAAACTGGCTCCGGGCGATTATCATAATACGGCTTGCCACATCTGGGGTTCTCCTCCACGCTAGCTGCAAGGGGAATTGAGATATCAACGCCAGAGATAGACTTGCGAAGATCGTTTATTTCATTCTGATCCAGCAAGCCATCATAAGCCAGGCCTAGCGAAGCATAGTACTCAATCAGTGCTTGTTCAGTTTTCCGGCCGTAAACACCGTCAACAGTGCCCGCATCAAAGCCCAGATCATTGAGCAGTGCTTGTGCCTGATTTACTGGTCCTGCGTGTGTATACGCGGTCAAGCTGACCATTGTTAACGCGCTTATCAATAAAGTTTTCATATAAGTTTCACCAGGCAAGTTAGTAGTTAAGCTAATTATCTTTAGATAGCTTATCACTTCCAGCCAAGTTAGCTTAATCTGTCATCAGCAGAATTATATAGCAGTCCAATGGAAAGAACCAAAAAAAAGGGGGAACCTAATGGCTCCCCCTTTTTCTCATGCAGAATAATAAGCTACAGTTCCGGTTGCGGCTCATCGGATAAATCAGCAATAAGCGCTGCGCTTTCAGCTTCTCGAGCTTCTTGCGCGTCCATCATTTCTTTATCCTTATCCTTCGCAATTTTCCGCAACCGTTGAATTACAGATCCTGTACCGGCAGGTATTAACCGTCCAACAATTACGTTTTCCTTAAGACCAAGCAGAGTATCCACTTTGCCATTCACAGCAGCCTCCGTGAGAACCTTTGTCGTTTCCTGGAAGGAAGCTGCTGATATGAAAGATTTAGTCTGAAGTGAGGCTTTGGTAATTCCCAATAGAACAGGCTTGGCTGTTGCTAGTTTTAAACCTTCTTTTGCAGCGCGATCATTCTCGGCTGCAAAGTCATCACGAATGATTTCTTCACCCACAATTAATGTAGTTTCACCTGAATCCACAACTTCCACTTTCTGGAGCATCTGACGGACAATAACCTCAATGTGCTTATCATCAATCTTAACACCCTGCAGCCGATAAACGTCTTGGATTTCTTCAGTTAAATACTCTGCAAGCGCTTCAACCCCCATAACCTCAAGAATATCATGAGGAGCTGGATTACCATCAAGTAAGTACTCACCTTTTGCGATGAAGTCACCTTCTTGGACAGCCAAATGCTTGCCCTTTGGCACCATAAACTCAGAGGTGACCTCAGGATCTTGTTCAGATCTTATGATAATACGCCGCTTTGTCTTATAATCTCTACCATACTCAACACGACCATCCATATCAGCAATAACCGCATGATCCTTGGGACGACGAGCCTCGAAAAGCTCGGCAACACGTGGCAAGCCACCGGTAATATCCTTGGTACCACCACCCTCAATTGGAAGGCGAGCAACTACATCACCGGCTCCCACCTGTTGACCAGGTTCAACCTGCAGAATAGCTCCAACAGACATAAAGTAACGTGCATCAAGGCCATTATCCAGAGTAACGATTTCACCAGCCTCATCCCTAAGGGTAATGCGTGGCTTTAGATCTGTCCCTCGAGGAGACGTTTTCCAATCCATAACAATGCGAGAAGCGAAGTTCGTTTCTTCATCAACTACCTCATTCATTGAAACATTATCGATCAAATCAACGAAGTTAACGAAGCCTGCCTTATCGGTAATGATAGGCTTAGTATATGGATCCCAATCTGCTAACTTTGCGCCTTTCTTAACTTTTCGCTTATCCTTTACGAGCAAACGCGCACCATAGGGAACGCGGTAATTTGCCCGAGCGCGACCCTTATCGTCTTCAAGTATAACCTCTAAGTTACGGGCAAAGACAATAGTTTCGCCCTTTGAGTTCGTAAGAACATTGTTATTTCTGATCTTTACCTTCGCATCCATTGAAGCTTCGACGCTAGACGATTCAGAGCCTTTCTGCGCAGCCCCACCAACGTGGAAAGTACGCATCGTAAGTTGAGTACCAGGCTCACCAACTGACTGGGCAGCAATTACACCTACGGCTTCGCCTATGTTGACGAACGTACCACGTGCAAGGTCTCTTCCGTAACATTTTGCGCAAACCCCAACTTTAGCCTCACAGACAAGTGGAGAACGCACCCGAACTGAGTCCAAATCGGCTGCTGTTAAAGCAGGAATATGCTCTTCAACAACTAACTCACCTTCCGGTACAATAACTTCGCCATCTGCATCTAGAATATCTTGAGCTGCCGTTCGACCAAGTAATTGCTCAACTAACGATACGATAATGTCACCACCATCCATCTTATCACGGATGGTAAGCGCCCGATCAGTGCCGCAGTCGTGCTCACGGATAGTAGCATCTTGTGCTACGTCTACTAGGCGTCTGGTTAGATATCCCGAGTTCGCAGTTTTAAGTGCAGTATCTGTTAAACCCTTCCGAGCACCAGTTGTCGAAGTAAAGTACTCCAACATTGTGAGGCCCTCTTTGTAATTTGAGATAACCGGTGTTTCAATGATCTCACCAGTTGGCTTTGCCAGCAACCCACGCATCGCGCCCAGCTGCCGCATTTGTGCTACAGAGCCACGAGCACCGGAGTCAGCCATCATATATACTGAATTAATATCCCGCCCTTTACCTTTCGCAATGGCAGACATCATCTTATCAGTAAGCGTGTCATTGGTTTGTTGCCAAATATCTAGTACTTTATTGTACTTCTCACCACGAGTGATTAACCCTTCTTGATACTGTGATTCAAAGCCCTTGACCTCACCCTGAGCCTTCTCGATTAGATTCCACTTATCCTTGGGTATGACAAAATCGTCCTTACCAACGGAAATACCAGCTTTTGCAGCCTCAGCAAAACCAAGCTGCATTAGTCTATCAGCAAAAATTACTGTCTTTTTCTGACCAGCATCACGATAAACGTCATCTAGTACATTCGATAGTACTTTTTTTGTCATCAAACGATCAACTACAGAAAAAGGCACTCCGTCAGGCAAAAGGTCTGCCAGCATTAATCTTCCAGCTGTTGTATCGACGATATCTTGCTTGATCTCCCCCGTCTCCGAATCACGCACATTTACGCGCGCTTTAACCGCGGAGTGCGGGTGAATCAAACCAGCCTCACGAGCATGCAGCACCTCTTCTATGGAGCCAAATAAAGAACCTTCGCCAGGCTCCCCACCCTTACCCTCTAGGGAGAGGTAATAGAGACCAAGTACAATATCCTGGGTTGGAGTAATAATTGGTTTACCTGACGCGGGCGACAATATGTTATTTGTGGACATCATAAGGACGCGCGCCTCAAGTTGCGCTTCTAACGAGAGCGGTACATGCACAGCCATTTGGTCGCCATCGAAGTCAGCGTTAAATGCTGTACAAACGAGCGGATGCAATTGGATCGCTTTACCTTCAACTAGAACAGGCTCGAAAGCTTGAATACCGAGGCGGTGCAAGGTTGGTGCTCTATTAAGAAGAACTGGATGTTCTCGTATAACCTCGGATAGGATATCCCAAACTTCAGGCCGTTCCTTATCAACCATTCGCTTAGCTGCCTTTACTGTAGAGGCCATTCCATACATTTGTAATTTTGCAAAAATGAATGGTTTAAACAGTTCAAGCGCCATCTTTTTAGGTATGCCACACTGGTGCAGTAGCAACGTCGGACCGACCACAATTACTGAACGACCAGAATAATCGACACGTTTACCGAGCAGGTTCTGACGGAAGCGCCCTTGTTTACCCTTCAGCATATCAGACAGGGACTTCAGGGGTCTTTTGTTTGTGCCAGTGATCGTGCGACCGCGACGACCATTATCGAACAACGCATCAACGGCCTCTTGAAGCATTCTTTTTTCGTTTCTAACGATGATATCCGGCGCACGGAGTTCAATTAACCGCTTAAGTCGGTTGTTACGGTTAATAACTCGTCTGTAAAGGTCGTTCAGATCAGAAGTCGCGAAACGTCCCCCATCAAGAGGAACAAGCGGACGGAGCTCAGGCGGAATAACTGGAAGAACATCAAGAACCATCCACTCAGGTTTCGTGCCAGATGCCTTGAATGCCTCAATTAGCTTTAGACGTTTAACAATTTTTTTCTTTTTGGTCTCTGAACCTGTTTCAAGCAAATCGGTCTTCAGGAGCTCGTATTCCATCTCCATATCTAGATCGATAAGTAACCGCTTAATAGCTTCAGCTCCGATTAAAGCTTCAAACTGGTCCGCGCCGTACTCTTCTTGAGCAAGATAAAATTCTTCTTCACTAAGTGTCTGATGCAGTTTCAATGGAGTTAATCCAGGTTCAACAACGACGAAACTCTCGAAATAAAGAATCTTTTCAAGCTCCTTCAAAGTCAGATCGAGAAGCAAACCAATCCGGGACGGAAGAGACTTCAAGAACCAAATATGTGCGACTGGAGCAGCAAGCTCAATATGGCCCATTCTCTCGCGTCGAACTTTAGTGAGAGTAACCTCAACCCCACACTTTTCGCATACGACGCCCTTGTATTTCATTCGTTTATACTTGCCACAAAGGCACTCGTAGTCCTTTACTGGACCAAAAATACGAGCACAGAAGAGACCATCTCTTTCAGGCTTGAACGTGCGATAGTTAATTGTCTCTGGTTTTTTTATTTCGCCAAATGACCATGAGCGAATGCGCTCTGGGCTAGCAATGTTAATTCGCAGTGAGTCAAAGGACTGCAAGCTGCCGGGCTCTTCGCCAAAGATCTTGGTAAGTTCTGACATGTCTTAAATCCTTATTCTTAGAGTTCAGCTACGTCAGTGGATCCGTCAAACGTTCCACGATTAGCGGCTGCAATAATATCTTCCTGATCTTCTGAGTTGATCATGTCGACGTTCAAGCAGAGCGCACGCAATTCTTTAACGAGTACGTTAAAGGATTCAGGAATGCCTGCTTCGAAGTTCGTGTCACCACGCACTATCGACTCATATACTTTGGTACGACCCGCCACGTCATCAGACTTGACAGTCAGAATTTCCTGTAAAGTATATGCTGCGCCGTATGCCTCCAGAGCCCACACTTCCATCTCACCAAACCGCTGACCACCGAACTGCGCCTTACCTCCGAGAGGCTGTTGCGTTACAAGTGAGTATGGTCCGGTAGAGCGAGCATGCATCTTGTCGTCCACTAAGTGATGAAGCTTAAGCAGATATTTGTATCCAACAGTAACCGGACGATCAAATGCTTCACCCGTGCGACCATCATAAAGGGTTTCTTGACCAGAACCCGAGAGGCCAGCGCGCTTCAAAGCATCAACAATATCATCCTGACGCGCTCCATCAAAAACCGGTGTAGCGAATGGTACACCACGTGTCATACCTGTTGCCAACTCAACGACCTCGTCATCGTTCAAGTTACCTATCCGACCCTTTACCTCTTCATCTTTATAGGCCTTATCAAGAGAAACCTTGATTGCTTTTGCAGAGCCAGTCTTTTTGTATTCCTCAACAGCGTTACCTATTATCTCGCCTAACCCACGAGCCGCCCAACCTAAGTGGGTCTCAAAGATCTGACCTACGTTCATCCGAGAAGGAACTCCAAGAGGATTAAGGACAATATCAACGGGTGTGCCATCCTCAAGGTAAGGCATGTCTTCAACTGGATTAATTTTAGAAATCACACCTTTATTACCGTGACGCCCTGCCATTTTGTCGCCTGGCTGCAATTTACGCTTAACCGCAACAAAAACTTTAACCGTTTTCATAACACCAGGCAGGAGCTCGTCACCACGCTGAAGCTTGTCTACTTTGGTTTCGAAGCGTTTTTGGATTTCATCCACTGCTGCATCAAAATCAGCTTTCATTGCCTCTGTTTCTTTTGCGGCTTTTTCATTTTTGACGGCAAACTGACGCCACTGTCCGGGCGTGTATTGCCCTAACAAAGCCTCATCAATTTTGACGTCTTTCATTTTCCCGTCCGGGCCAGCAACTGCTATTTCTCCCACAAGGACGTCACGCAGCCTCTGATAGAAAGACCGCTCAATGATAGATCTCTCATCATCTCGATCTTTCGCCAATACTTCGATTTCCTGACGCTCAATTTGAAGAGCACGCTCATCTTTATCAATACCGCGGCGGTTAAAGACACGAACATCAACAACTGTTCCAGAAGCACCGGGTGACAATTTAAGAGAGGAATCACGAACGTCAGCCGCTTTCTCGCCGAAGATTGCTCGAAGGAGCTTTTCCTCCGGCGTCATCGGACTTTCTCCTTTTGGAGTCACTTTTCCAACCAAGATATCTCCTGGATTGACCTCTGCACCTACGTAAACAATGCCTGCCTCATCTAAGTTTCGGAGCGCTTCCTCACCGACGTTTGGAATGTCTCGAGTGATTTCTTCTGGCCCTAGCTTTGTATCTCGAGCCATGATGTCAAATTCTTCAATATGGATAGAAGTATACACGTCATCACGAACGATACGCTCTGAAATCAATATTGAGTCCTCAAAATTATAGCCCTGCCACGGCATGAACGCGACTAGAACATTCCGCCCTAATGCAAGCTCGCCCATATCCGTAGAAGGACCATCGGCAATTATATCTCCCACAGCAACCTGATCACCCACCGTGACTAGAGGACGTTGGTTAATGCATGTAGATTGGTTTGACCGATGAAACTTGCGTAGGTTGTAGATGTCTACACCTTCCTCTAGCCCCGAGTCCTCGTTAATTACCCTAACGACAATTCGACCGGCATCAACTTGATCAATTACTCCTGATCTTTTCGACACAATTGCGGCACCTGAGTCACGCGCAACAGTAGCCTCCATACCCGTTCCAACGAAAGGCGCTTCCGCCTTCACCAAAGGAACCGCCTGCCGCATCATATTAGAGCCCATCAGTGCACGGTTAGCATCTTCATTTTCCAATAACGTAATTAAAGATGCAGCAACAGAAACGACCTGTTTAGGCGAAACATCAATAAGTTGAATGTCATCCGGCCTGCGCGGTTCATAATCACCATTACGCCGACAGTTCACTAACTCCTCTTCGAAGCGACGATCAGCAGTGAGTGGAGCATTGGCCTGAGCAACAATATACCCAGCTTCCTCGATAGCTGATAAATAAATCACTTCGTCAGTAACCTTGCCACCTTCAACACGTCGATAGGGACTCTCGATAAAGCCATACTTATTTACGCGAGCATAGGTGGCCAACGAATTTATCAATCCAATATTTGGACCCTCTGGGGTCTCAATTGGACAAATTCGCCCGTAATGAGTTGGGTGCACATCACGAACCTCGAACCCTGCACGCTCTCGGGTAAGGCCACCTGGACCGAGCGCTGACAGGCGGCGCTTATGTGTAATTTCGGAGAGTGGGTTAGTCTGGTCCATGAATTGTGAAAGCTGCGATGAACCAAAAAATTCGCGAACGGCTGCTGCTGCTGGCTTAGCGTTGATAACATCTTGGGGCATAACGGTGTCAATCTCGATTGATGACATCCGCTCGCGCATTGCACGCTCCATGCGAAGCAGTCCTAGGCGATACTGATTTTCCATCAATTCTCCAACTGAACGGACACGCCGATTGCCTAGGTGGTCAATATCGTCGATCTCACCCTTACCATCCTTTAAGTCTGCCAGGATCCGAAGAATTGCTAGGATATCTTGTTTACGCAGGGTGCGAAGAGAGTCCTCAGTCTCGAACCCCAAACGCATGTTCATTTTAACCCGCCCAACAGCAGACAAATCATAACGCTCTGGGTCGAAAAACAAACTTTGGAAAAGCGCCTGAGCAGTCTCCAATGTAGGTGGCTCACCGGGGCGCATTATCCGATAAATATCAATTAAAGCTTCTTCTCGGTTTCTCGCCTTATCTGTAACAAGCGTGTTACGGATATGCGCCCCTACCTCTACATGATCTATCGCGAGTGTAGGGAACGTTTTCACGCCCTTGCCAATTAGATCATCGATCAGAACATCCGTCAGCTCATCACCAGCTTCCGCCCAAACAATACCAGTCTTTTCGTCAACCTGGTCCTCAGCTAGATAGCGACCTAAAAGCTCTTCGTCTGCTACCAACAAATGAGTCGTTCCTGCGGCTGTAATTTTTTTGAGAACTGGGGGAATCATTTTCTTCCCAGCTTCAGCGACGACATCTCCCGTCTTTGCGTCAATGAGATCTTGGCTCAATTTTTGACCTCGTAAAGCCTCCACATTGAAAGGTATCTTCCAGCCGCCTTTGGACTTTACGTAGGGAATCACGTCGTAGAAATTCTTAAGAATCTCCTCTGATGTCATACCCGTAATCTCTTGAGGCTCCAGAATCGCACCTGATTTCTCAGCAGCAGCGCGAACTTTCTCACCTGCATCTGAGTCCAAAGCACGTAATAAGGTTGTAACTGGCAACTTTCGGCGCCGGTCAATCTTCACATGCAGGATGTCTTTGGTGTCATAATCGAAATCAAGCCAAGACCCACGGTAAGGGATAATACGTCCTGAAAACAATAACTTGCCAGATGTGTTAGCACCTTTATCATGACCAAAGAATGCGCCAGGAGACCTGTGCATTTGTGATACGATGACACGTTCTGTGCCGTTAACAATAAATGTGCCATGATCAGTCATCAATGGCATATCACCCATGTAGACATCTTGCTCTTTTATGTCTCTAACAGACTTTGCGCCTGTATCTTCGTCGATGTCCCAAACTACCAGCCGGAGGGTAACTTTTAACGGTGCTGCGTAGGTTAATGAACGCTGTTGGCACTCTTCTTCATCGAATTTTGGATCCTCCAAAACGTATCTTACATATTGAAGCTCACTGCGACCGGAAAAGTCACGAATTGGAAATACTGAATGATAAGTCTCATCGATGCCACTGGGCTTGCCAGCATAGTCATCAATACCAAGAAACTGGTCATAAGATGCTCTTTGCACCGCAATCAAATTTGGCATCTCTATGGCTTCAGGAATTCGACCATAAGATTTGCGGATGCGTTTGCGATCAGTGAAAGTAGTTACCATGAGGATGAAGGCTCCAAACGTAAAAAAACGCGCAGGCCACATTGGCCTGCCCGCTGGGCAGTTTTGCAGAAAAGTGAAAAAGCCATCTAGGGTGTATGAGTAGCACCCAACGCTTCGCGACAGCCTTTAATTAATCAACCATCAATATGCAAGAGACTAAATAAACTGCAGGATAGCCTGTCAATTTGGAAGCAAGTTATTGATTCAAGGTCATACCAGCCAGACGCATCAATCTTATTGCGTATTGACATCTTCTGGATAACAAGATGACAATGAATTCGGTATCTCATCAGAAAATCATTTGGCTAATGATCTCGTCAGCAGTGGGTTGGGGGCTGTGGTGGATCCCCGTGCGCGCTTTAACCTCCCTGGGCATGAGTGAAGTTTGGGCAGGAGTCTTGCCAATATTCGCAGCGGCGCTTGGAATGATTGCTCTACTAAAATGGCAAAATCTTAACCCACTAAACTTAGATGCAGCTGCGAAATATGGAGGGCTTCTTTTTGGTATCGCTATTTCCTTCTACGGCGTTGCGCTCGCCCTGACTGATGTAGTCAGAGCCGCACTGTTTTTCTATCTGGCTCCAATCTGGGCTCTATTAATTGAGACCATATGGCTCCGAGTAAGGTTAAGCTGGCATGGGCCAGTGGGCGCGGCCATTTGCTTGTTAGGAATACTCATCCTTTTCGAGTTTCAGGTTGCACTAGATCAGTTGAATCTCGGGGACATCATGGCGACATTATCAGGTCTGGCATTTTCGATTGGCTCAACCTGCATATTCTCAGGTCATCGAAGACTGCGAAACCAAAACCGGCATATTCGAATAACTAGTATAATGCTTATTAGCGGAGCTTTCTGCGGTACAGCAATGCTTTTTTTATTTAATGAGCCAATTGGATCTGTTGACGATATTGGCTGGGGCATACTTATAGTGTTAACAACCGGAATCCTTTTGCTGGCCCCAATATCTTTTATAATGCAGATAGGGGCGGAACGACTACTACCAGCAACCTTGGCACTGCTCTATACCGGTGAGATAGCAACATCAGTAGTAACTGCAGCAATTTTCTTGCCATATGAGCGATTTGGTTGGCCAGAGGGGATTGGAGCTTTGCTCATCGCTGGCGCAGGTTTAGCCCAATTATTCCGACCGCAAAATGAGGAAGTTTAGATTTGTCTGCTCTTCAAAAGATTATGGTGACATTTAAAGCTTTGGATATCGAAAACGTGTTGCTTGTTCCGTCCAAGCAGTATGGTTCCTAACATATTTCTGACTAGCATCGTATGGCGGCTGATAGTCCCAATGCTCTCCGCCACCTCTCTCCTTTGCGGCCTCCATCGCAGCGTGAAGCGCTCGACGAGAGCGCTGTGTCGAAATAACATCCTTCTTTAATTCGCCCAGGTCCCATTTCGCAGCGACTTCAGCCGCAAAAGAGCGAGAAATTTCAAGGTGAGCATGATCTCCCTGTAGATTGACCAGCTCGTCTGGATCAGCAGCGACATTGTAAAGCTGGGCAGGATCCCCGTCACAGTGGATATACTTAAAATCATCACGGCGGATCATGACTACAGGCGAACCGGCGCATTCAGCACAATATTCTCCGATTGCCTCTGACTTACTATCAGTTCCACCTTGGGCAACAGGCCATAGCGAACGGCCATCAATACGCTGGCCAAATTCTGGCTTTTCGCTGCCATTTGCTGAGCCGATGTCTACCAAAGTAGGTAGGATGTCCACGAGAGAGCAGGCACTTGAACTTGAGCCTTGAGCAACGCCTGGCCCACACATTATTAGTGGAACGCGCGCTGAGTACTCAAAAAAATTCATTTTGTACCACAGGCCACGCTCACCTAGCATATCACCATGATCTGCGGTGATCAGAAAAATAGTGTTGTCAGTCTCCCCTATTTCTTCAATTGTTTGCACCAATTGCCCAACCTTAGAATCAAAATAAGAGACATTCGCATAATATGCCCTTCGAGCTCGAATTACCTCCTCAGTTGTTAAAGGGGTATATGCGGCCTCAATTCCGTTTAGCAAACGCTGGGAGTAGGGATCCTGGTCACCCCAACATATCTCAACTTTAGGTAAAACAATTTCGCTATCTTTATATAAGTTCCACCACTCAGGACGGGCGACATAAGGGTCATGAGGGTGAATAAAAGATGCGACCATACAGAAAGGTTTTTGCTCATCACGAGCATAATCAAAAAGTCTACGCTGAGCAGCAAACCCCACCTCATCATCATAATCAATCTGAAAAGTTGCCATTGCCATGCCAGACTCTTTGACTGTCTGCATATTATGATACCATCTATCAATCCGCTCATCATTTGCCTCCCACTCAGGTGTCCAGGCATAGTCGGAGGGGTAGATATCTGTAGTTACTCGATCCTGAAATCCGTGCATTTGGTCAGGGCCAACGAAATGCATTTTCCCTGAGAGGCAGGTCGTGTATCCTTGGAGCTGAAGATAGTGAGCAAAGGTTGGAATCTGGCTACTAAATTCTGAAGCGTTATCATAAGCAGCAATCCTGGATATCAATTGGCCAGACATAAAAGAAAATCGTGACGGCGCACATAGAGGCGAATTACAATAAGCAGCATCAAAGCGCATTCCACTTGCTGCAAGCGCATCAATGTTTGGCGTTTTTACAACGCTGTGCCCATAAGCTCCAATAAAGTGTGGCGCGAGTTGATCAGCCATAATGAGGACAATATTTGGGGATTTGGTTGAGTTCATGTCACTGTCGAAACACAAACAACCTGCTATGCCTCGTCAGTTCGCGACTTTGTGAAGCGATATTTATCCGAGCTACAAAACTCGCTATTAATTGTTAGGGAATAAGCATTTGTGAACGCCAGCGCTGCGCAAAAACTTGCTTCTACTCAGCAGCCGCCCAAGCTCTGTTAGATAAAAATAAAAAAGGGCCGCTAAAGCGACCCTTTCAAAATAGATGGATTAAAGGTCTTACTTTATTTCAATGGTAGCACCGGCAGCTTCCATCTTCTCCTTAATTTCGTTCGCTTCTGCCTCAGAAACACCCTCTTTTAGTGCTTTAGGAGCAGCTTCAACGAGTTCTTTAGCCTCTTTCAAGCCTAAACCATCAACGACGCCGCGGACTTCTTTAATTACTGCAATTTTGTTACCGCCAGCAGATGCTAGAATAACGTCAAATTCAGTCTTTGCTTCTGCAGCGGCACCGCCGCCATCAGCGGGAGCAGCTACAGCTACAGCAGCAGGAGCGGCAGCGGACACGCCCCACTCTTCTTCAAGTTTTGAAGCTAAATCAGCCGCCTCAAGGACAGTCAACTTGCTTAGTTCTTCTACTAGTTTATCGAGATCAGCCATTTTCTTTGTTCCTATGTTTGATCGTGGTTATGTTGGGTTCGTAAATTAGGCGGCTTCTTTTGCACTAAATGCAGCAAAAACACGGGCAAGTTGCCCAGCAGGTGCTTGCACTACGCCAGCAACTTTCGTTGCAGGAGCTTGAATCACGCCAATGATCTTGCTGCGCAGCTGGTCAAGCGAGGGTAGTTTTGCCAACGCATTAACTTCAGCTGCGGATAGAACCTTGTCACCCATGACGGCGCCGAGTATTTCGATTTTGTCATTTTCTTTTGCAAAGTCAGCAAGGACTTTAGCTGGAGCTACAGGATCTGTTCCATAAGAAATTGCCGTGGTGCCTGTCATAAACTCTGACAAACCTTCCATAGACGTATCTTGAACAGCGATTTTTACGAGCCGGTTCTTTGCAACCTTTAAAGTGGCACCTTCAGCTCGCATTGCACGACGCAATGTTTGAGCTTCAGCAACACTAAGGCCAGATTGTTTGGAAACAACGACAATTTCAGAACCCTCAAAGGCTTCTTTCAGCTCGGCGACCATTTCCTCTTTTTGAATGCGATCCATAAGGGTCCTTCAACAAAAAGCGTTAGCTTTAGAGATGCGCGGCTCCCACACACCTCCGGCGATCTGCCCACGATTTAAGTGATTCAGGTTCCTTTCACCTGGGTGAAAAGAGAACTGTAGCTCTTTCTTCGTCTATGCTAGGAAGTTTCCTAATTAAAGCTTCTGGGTGTTCCATTAGCTCCTGGCAGTCTTGGACAGTGCTGGCGCCTTTAGGAGCAACTATTGGATTATGCAACCGCTTTTTCTCGATCTGTATCTTATCTATCTTGCGTTTACCTCCCAGACATTTAGTCAATTAGTATGACCGATCCAAAAACCCTCATAGATCTGGAAACCCGTGTCGGTTCAGACGCGATTGTTACAGATAGTGACCTATGTCGAACCGCCGGAGAGGACTGGCGTGGTGTATTTTCCGGGCCAGTTCTTGCAGTAGCTCAACCTAAAAATATCACGCAAGTTCAAGAAATCATTCGGTGGGCTAGTGAAACGGGAACCAGCCTCGTTCCTCAAAGTGGTAATTCTTCCCTAGCCGGTGGAGCAACTCCGACGAGCAATGCTGGAGCGGCATTAATCTTGTCAGCGAGGCGGCTAAAGAAAATCAGAAATTTTGATGCTAAGCAACGGCTGATAACCGTTGAAAGCGGTGTAATATTGGAAAACCTTCAGCAAGCTGTTGCACCCCTCGAGGTGCCAATAGATCTTGGGGGACGCGGCAGTGCACAAGTTGGTGGCCTTTTAGCCTGTCATGCCGGTGGACTAAATGTTGTCCGGTACGGGAGCCTAAGGAACCATGTTAGAGGTATGGAAGTGGTATGGCCGAACGGCAAAGTTTGGAATGGCCTAAAACAGGTTAAAAAAGACAACACTGGTTATGATCTAAAGTCACTCCTAATCGGTTCTGAAGGGACTTTAGGCTTTATAACAGCAGCAACGCTTCAGCTATTTCCTCCAGCTAATCGCCGATTAACAGCTTTGATAGGGATTACACAGCCTCAAGAGGCGCTCGAACTATTTTGGAATCTCGAAACTGATTTTCCTAACCAAATATATGCCGCCGAAATGATGACGAACGTTGGCATGTCCAGAGCTCTTGAGCAAAATCAGCAACTTCGTAATCCTTTTGAAGGCAGGCTACCGCCATTTGCAATGCTTGTTGAAGTGGGCCTGCGTGAGAAAATTTTTGAAGCAGAGACTGAATTATTTTTAGACCGATTAGCTTCGCACAACGCGGAAGTTCTAGTCTCTCAGAGCGATCTTCAATCAGAAAATTTATGGGGCCTTAGAGAAGGACTAGTCGAGGCCCAACGGAGTTATGGACCGTCAGTGAAGCACGACGTTTGCGTACCAATGCAAGCCTTACCAGCCCTGATATCCCAGGGTATGAAGATATGTCATGAGGCCATGCCAGGTTGCACACCCGTGCCATTTGGTCATCTGGGCGATGGTAGTTTTCATTTTAACGTTAGCTGCCCTAAAGGCTGGACGATGGAAGACATGCTTAGAAAGTCAGGAACGCTTACACAACGCATCCACGATCTCGTTAATCAACTGGGTGGCAGCATCAGTGCAGAACATGGAGTTGGGCAAGCCCGACTAGCGGAAGTAAATAGGTTCCGAGACCCCTCCGCTACATCAATAATGCGCTCAATAAAAAAGGCTCTTGACCCGAAAGGTTTATTCAACCCTGGCAAACTCCTTTAAAGCAGGCCTCGCTCTGCGAGTGACATTGGATCTACGCAGTTATTTATCTTTCTTGCGTTTGGATCCGAGTTATTTCCCGTAAGATAAATGCCGTAATGAAGGTGTGTAGTGCTACCCCAGTCAGCAAGTCGGCCAATTGTTTGACCGGCGGATACCCATTGACCAGCGCGAAGACTTCTTGATGGCACAACGTGCCAATATGTATACTGTCGCCCACTGGCATAAATGACAACTCCGCCGCGCGAACCAGCTGACCGGGTCAGTGTGACTCGGCCACCCACAACTGCCTTAACTTTTGTTCCGACAGCAGCAACGACATCCACACCACAATGAAAGTCTGCTCGGCCTCTCAAATTTCGCCAACCATACCCACTAGTGACATATGTACCCGCATTGCGAGGGTAAAATGGTATAGCATTCCGAAATGCATAGTCTTGATGTGGGGGAATTCGTGCAGGCCGGGCATCTGGATTAGTTATACTAGAATTTCTGACTCCACTCACGTGAGCCTCACGATAAGCAGTCAAAGAACCTGACCCTAAATTGGTTATTGCCCCAGAACTCGAACTCACAGAGCCAAGAAGCAAGTTACAACCAGATAAAAGCATTACTGCGACGGCCATGAAGGAATAAGAAAGCGCGAGGCGCATAAAAAAAATTCTCAGAAAATATACTTAAGTTACTGATAATTATTAAATTAGATTTATTTAAAGGTAAAGCTTATCCAACTTCAGGTCATATGATTCACCACATCGCGACCAAAAAACCATACTAGTTATCATTTTCCGAAACCAATGTGTCGCCTCCATATTCAGCGCCACTGAGATCTTGACCTAGAGCAGCAGAGGCTCGCGAGTCCAAATATCTGACTACACCGTTATGCAAGCGCGCAGTAAGACCCCCCGTAAAAAAAGATGATCTATCGGCAGAAGACAAAGCAGGGTGCCGGGATGAGAGGTTAAGGTCATCCTCAACCAAATGCCTAACCATTTCGGCAACCATGTTATCATCTAAGCCCTCAGATGCTATTAGACTTACCACATAACCAACCGTGGTTACTGAGGAGCTCAAACTTGAATAATCTTCAGTTGATAATGTTAAGGCCGTTAAAGCGTCTCCATCTCCGGTTAACTGCGAAGAGAGATCTTCACCTAAACTTAGCAGTCGAGCATCGCACTTTGACAGTGTGAGTTCAACGGATGGAAGCAGGGCTGGCCCGACAACAAAAAATGCATCAACCTCACCTATGCAGAAAGCTCTAGCCATTTGACTTTCCGAAGCCATCTCAATTTTTCTAAAATCTCGACGTGATAAGCCTGCTTGCGCCAATACGACATCAGCTAACTGGCCTTGACTTGAGGAAGAGGGCGGTAAAGCTAATTTTTTCCCGTTTAAATCTGGAAAACGAGTCAGGTCATTTTTCACGACAATTTGAAGAGAAAGCGGATAAAGAGCCGCGACAGATCGTAGGCGATCAAAATTAAGGCTGTTACCAGCTAGTTCGTTTGCTGCCTTAACAGCAAAAGACTGCCAATCTGATTGCACCAGGCCAAACTCTGCCGCCCCACTCAATACAAGCGCGATATTTTCTCCTGAACCAGCGGTGGGGCGCACTAAACATTCTATTCGATGTTGTTCTATATCAGAGTTGATCAAACCACACAAAGCTCCACCAACTTCGAAATACCCGGCTCGCACTGGGCCTGTTGCAACTCTCATAAAACGGTCACTCTCAACTGTGCTTGGGAAAAGTGGACCTTCCTGAGAGCCATCAGAATGTTCACCAGCTTGAGGTCTCATTGTTGGCAATATTAGCCGTTGATCATCGGGAGCTGCGCCATGCTGTGTTTGCGCATGAACTGTATCCGATATGAGCAAAAAGTTTAGCAAACTAAATATTGGAACCAGAAATGAATAAATTACGGCTATTCGCATGGAGGGGTCTTTAACGGCTTTTTCCCTTGCAACAATATCCAGATATCTGATTTTATCATTTTAACGTCGGCAACCTTATCGTTGCGCCTTCATTCAAAACTTTGCGCGCTTGTTGCGTTAAGGCCCCCTCCTCATCTCGAATTACGAAAGGTGGGGTAAGTTGAAAAGGACTGCGTGAGCCCTGTCGGGCAAAAACTAAAACCCGAGGTACAGTCGCTTTTCCGGAGGATCCAACTAGGGGCATCACAGTTATGCAACCAAAGTCGGGGGATAACGCAATTAATGCCTCTGTTAATTGAGCAGTGCTTAGCACAAAGCCTATCCGCCCGCGAGGAGAAACCCAAGCCTTAGCTCTATCAATCCAAGCACTTAACTTTTGATTACTATGACGCCCTGCTCGTCGCTGATCATTTGCTGGTAATCGCCCAGTACCAATTTGAAAGAATGGAGGATTTGATAGGACAACGGGGGCAGGCTTCGGTTCTACTTTAAATATGTCTGATTCGATAATATCAAACCCGGCGGACACGTTGATTCTAGCTAGAGCAGCTAGCTCCGGGTCACTCTCCACACCAACCCCCATTGCTTGTTGAAACCGAGCCTGGAGACAAAGACCTACAGTTCCTACCCCGCAACCCAAATCCACAAATCGCTCTCCTGGTCTTAAGACTACTGCTGCTGCAAGCAATACTGGATCTTGGCCAGCCCGGTAGCCTTTTTTGGGCTGATGGATAAGAACGCGCCCACCTAAAAAAGCATCACAGGTTATGCTTTCCATTATAGCGGAACAGCGCCTCGGGCGAGCCGATCATTTATGGCCCTACCGATGCCCTCATTCGGCACTGGCATGGCACAGATAGCATCAGCTCCAGAGCCACTGAGCACATGAAGCCCTTCAAAAAGTCGAGAAGCGGCCTCAACTAAATCACCTTGGTAAGAAAGGTTGTATACAAGGCTAGCATCTGGAACATCCGAGCCAAAAGCAAGGAGAGCCTGACCAGGAAAAACATGCAATTGATTTAGAAAAAGTGGAATCGGTGGCGCATAATGACGGCGTAACTGTCCCGGAGAGCTCACCTGTTCATCACTAAAATCTTCGAGGTATTTTTGATTTTCAGTAACCTGACCAATTACACGCTCAAGTTGAGCTTTGGTTACTGCTCCATGTCGCAAGATTTGTGCATTTGGCCCAGAAATATCAATGACTGTGCTCTCCAGTCCAATGTTAGGCTCCTCCCCGGACAGGTATCCGATCCAAGAAACATCACTGAAACTATCCATGACATGAGCAGCTCGGCTCGGGCTAAGAAGCCCAGACTTATTGGCACTTGGAGCTGCTACACCGCTAGGGAGCTTATCTGCCAATTTTCTTACCTGCTCTCGGGCAGGACACCTAAGAGCAATGTTTTCCGATCCTGCAGTGACAATTGTACTTACCTTTGATTCACTTTTTTGAGGTAAAACGATAGTTAGAGGCCCGGGCCAAAAAGCATTTGCGAGTGCACCTGCGCGGTGCCCCCAAATCCCGAGGGTGGACGCCTGATCTTGCCCACTAACATGAACAATAAGAGGGTTAAAACTTGGACGTCCCTTAGCCTCGTATATTCGAGCTACAGCTTCATCACTAGCGGCATTAGCTCCCAAACCATATACAGTTTCTGTTGGGAAGATTACGAGCTGATCGTTGTGCAGTGCTTCAACTGCCTGTTCAAAATTTAGCGTTTGCATAGCTTTTTTCTAATATTGCTTGCTTCAGAGGTGTGTCAGGTGGCTTCAAACAATTATATACGTTGATTTGAAGCCCTTGCCAAATTTAATAATCCTTGAGCCATTCTGATGCTCGACAGTAATTTCGAATAGATTTTGAATGTCCAGCAATTGCCTCCTCTATGCTAGGATTTCCATGAAAACATAGAACTCTGCAATCTTTAGGTAGCTGGGGCTTTAAGGCAAAGTTTAGAGGAAAACTTGGCATAGCGTTACGTTTAAAGCTACAAACTAGAGAACCTGGCAAATACTTCAATGCACCATGCTTCAAAGCAGTCATTGATGTATAGTATTGTTCGGAACCTTTGTGACTATTTATTGCTGCTAATGGGTCGTTGGCAAAGTCATTATACAAAAAACTATGCTCACTTGGTTGGAAGCGGAATACCGAGCCATGCCCGCCTTCTCTACCCTGCCACTCGTATCTCCACTCTCTTCTCATAACTACACTGCCGGGCGCATGAGTAATAATTGGATCTAGGGGCCCTGTGATCAAAACATCAAGGTCAAAGCCGAGAACAACACCATCTATGTCCGCTAGACCGGGCCGGAACAGTGAGATTTTTTTCCAAGCACCTTTTCTTCCAGCCTTGTTCATTCCAAAGTCAATTGCTTCATCGAATGGTTCAGATGGAAGCTCACGCACCTCAACTTCTGATAAAATTCCATTGGCGTCATCGGTAAAACATATGAAGCGGAAATCTTGATTTACCCAACGCCGAACACCCTTGAACAGTCTATTAACATAGTGCGGTCCATACTTCGTTCCCCATTTCATACATACAACTGAGAGTGTCATTAACACGCCTCCATGATTCAGTCAGACTTCGTCATGTCTATAACTAAAACACCCTGCGAACTGCAATTACCCTCCAGTAAAAGAATTTGCTCTAATGGACGACTTAAGGAATTCTATGGGGCAGTAATTGGAAGTTACTCTACGGTGAACGATTTGTGGGGTTGTGTGGGTTTTTCTTAGTACGGAATTCCCTCATCAACTCTCCTCATTTTTATTTGATTCTCATCAAGGTTTAACTTTTTCACTACAGGGTGTTTTTCATCAACAACCCTCCAGTAAGGAAAATTTTCATCATCTTTATGCTGTTCAATTGCCATTCTTAGAAATATCCCAGTTGTTACTGGACAAGTATTATCTGCCCCCGCTTTTAATGCTAGTCCACGCCTAAGTTCTTTAATACTTAAATAAGAACCCTTGGGTATCGTAAAAATAAACTCTGAAATTTTCTCTGGCGAAGAAATAAGCATTTTCTCGCCAGCAGAAATATCGGAAAACCCTTTATCTAGAATTTTTACAATATTTCTACTCAATGATTATCTCCTAAAATCCACACAACCCCATCATTCAACGGTAACTGATTTAGCCAAATTCCTTGGCTGATCAACATCCGTGCCTTTGAATACAGCTGTATGATAAGCGAGCATTTGTACCGGCAATGCGTAGATAAGTGGGGCTACAAACTCCTGCACTGGGCCAGTATCAAACTTCCCCGTCGCTAAACTACCTCCGCGTTCAAAACCCTCTGCATCTGATAATAAGTATACTTTCCCACCTCTTGCATGCACCTCTTGAATATTACCAAGCGTCTTCTCGAATAACGGCCCCTCTGGCGCGCACACTATTACGGGAACAGCTTCATCAATAAGCGCAATAGGACCATGCTTCATTTCTCCGGCAGCATAGCCCTCCGCATGGATGTATGAAATCTCTTTTAACTTTAGGGCACCTTCCATTGCTACAGGATACAAATTTCCCCTGCCCAGAAACAGAATATCCTGTGCTGACGATATTTGGCGCGCAAAGTTTTCAATATCGCTTTCCTTGTGCAGTAGTTCCTGCATTTTCCCGGGAACCTCTTGTAAAGCCCTTACAAGTTCTTCCGCTTCTGATGCCTCGATTGCGTCACGAGCGAGCGCGGCGTGAATCGCGACGCAAGCCAGAACTGCAAGCTGAGTAGTGAAAGCCTTGGTGGAAGCCACGCCAATTTCAGGCCCAGCGTGAGTTTGCAACAAACCATCAGCCTCTCGAGCTATGGTGCTCTCTGCGACGTTAGCAATAGCAAGCACTTTAACTCCTTTACCGCGCATGTACCGCATAGCCGCCAGAGTATCTGCCGTCTCACCTGATTGAGTAAGCACAATGCCTCCATCAGTATCACTCATTGGTGCGTCTCGATATCGAAGCTCACTCGCAACATCAATTTCTACAGGCAATCGTGCGATTTTCTCGAACCAATACTTTGCAACTAAACCAGCATAATAAGCTGTTCCGCACGCGGTGATCACCAGACGATTTATTCCACGAAAATCGATAGACAGGTTGGGAAGGTGAACGCTGTGTAACTTTGGATTTAAGTGAGCATGTAATGTATCACCTACCACCGATGGCTGCTCATGAATCTCTTTTTCCATAAAGTGGCGATAATTTCCCTTGCCAACAATTGCACCAGAGTACTTCGAGAGTTTGATCTCTCTAGTGGCGGGTTGTCCCGTCGAATCAAAAATTTTAGCGTTATCCTGTGTTAGGATCGCCCAATCACCTTCTTCTAGGTAGGATATTCTATTTGTGAGATGAGCTAGAGCGAGCGAGTCTGAGCCGATGTACATCCCACTTTCACCATAACCTATAGCAAGTGGAGACCCCTTTCGCGCACAAGCGATCAAATCACCTCGATCATGAAATATTATAGCTAAAGCAAAAGCCCCCTGAAGTTCCTTGAGTGCAGTAAAAACTGCAAATTTGGGATCTCCACTTGTCTGATAGTAATTTGAAATCAAATGCACAATTACTTCGGTATCGGTGTCAGACTCAAATATAACGCCCTCGCCCTGAAGCTTTTTTCGCAGATAATCAAAATTCTCAATGATGCCATTATGGACAACCGCAACACAACCATCCGAATGTGGGTGCGCATTAGGAACATTGGGCACTCCATGTGTTGCCCATCGCGTGTGGCCAATACCAGTGGTACCCTCCACCGGTTCATGGAGGATTACCTCCTCTAGTGCACTTAACTTGCCAGAAGCTCGCCGACGAGCGATCGTCCTATCCTCGAGAACGGTAGCGATTCCTGCACTATCATAACCTCTATATTCTAACTGTTTAAGCCCTTGCAAAATAGGTGATGCAACTGACTGATTTCCTACTATCCCTATTATACCGCACATTATTTCTTTGTTTCTTTTTTATGTTTGACTAATCTTTGACGGAGCGCAACAGCCCCCCCTTGCACACTCTTTATCGGGCCTCGGGTAACTGTAAGTGAATTAGGTGGAACGTCCTTTGTTAGAGTTGATCCAGCGCCTACAATTGCACCCTCACCTATCGAAATAGGAGCAACTAGCGCAGTATTGGAGCCAATAAATGCCCGATCGCCTATTTCCGTTTGATGCTTGGAAAAACCATCATAATTGCATGTAATTGTACCAGCACCAATATTTGCAAATGAACCAATTTTGGCATCTCCAACATATGATAAATGGTTAACTTTCGACCCCTCACCAAAATCTGCATTTTTTGTCTCAACGAAATTACCCACTCTTACCTTCGGTCCAACTTTGGTCCCAGGACGTAGACGCGCAAAAGGTCCAATACTTGCCCCATCGCTGATTTCAGTTTCTTCAAGATGACAGAAGCCTCTTATGATAGCCCTCGTTCCGATAGTAACCCCAGGGCCGATCACTTGATTTGGTTCCAAAACGGTATCTACACCAATCTTTGTATCATAAGACAGTTTAACACTTCCTGGATCAATCATAGTTACACCAGCGTCCATGTGAGTGCTTCGCAAGCGCTTCTGCATCACGGCTTCTGCCTCAGAAAGCTCTTCACGCGTATTAACGCCTTTCAAATCAGTCTCATCAGCTTCCACTGCAATACACAAACTTCCCTGCTGGCTCATTAAACCTACAATATCAGTTAAATACAGTTCAGCAGCTGCATTCTGAGTTGTTAATTGATCAAGAAGATGAAGACATTGTGGCGCGCGCAACGCCATTATCCCGCCATTACAAAAATTAATTGTGCGCTCTTTTTCAGTAGCGTCTTTAAACTCCACAATCCTTTCCAACTTGCCGCCTTGCACAACCAAACGACCGTAGGTGCTGGGGTCTCCAGACCTGAAACCTGAAACAACTAAATCGGCAGTTTCAGCCTCAGCTCTGGTCAGCATTTGTTTTAGAAAAGACGCGCGTACTAGGGGGGAATCTCCGTACAGAACTAGAATCCAACCATCGAAGCTGTCTAAATGAGAGCACGCGACTTGAACAGCATGCCCGGTTCCTCGGCGGTGCTTCTGTATAACTACTTCACCTGCAACTTCGAATGCTTCAGCCTCTGGGCCCAACACGGTGAGGCAGCGCTGAGGATTCAATTCATCTGCAGTGGCTTGGACATGACCAAGCATTGTTCTTCCAGCTATTTCATGCAAAACCTTTGGCATAGCAGATTGCATCCGCGTGCCTTTGCCGGCCCCCAGAATAATTACGGCTAAGTTAGCAACCATAGTTTAGTGCTCCTCACAGGGTGCTTCGAAAGTACCAGCTCAACAGCGCATCCACTAGCTAAGCACTTATTACCGAACCGCTAAGCGCTTAGCTTGGCAAGATGAAAAGCTGCAGAGTGCGATTGATCGCCGCATAAGCGGGAATTAATCAAATTGCACCAAAATTTACATTAACGAATGCGAAGAAAACTAGCCACAGTGTCAAAAAATAAGTGAAAATAAATTTGTTAAATACCAGTATGCTTATAGAAAAATGGACAAGAAAGACCAATTTCACCTGCAGAATAAGATTTTGCAGAAATAAATTCTTTCAATGCAGATGATAGCAGCTTTACATGCGAAGATCTTGAAGTTTGGTGATCAAACAGACAAGAGGTTAGCATGACTTATGACTACGACCTTATTGTAATTGGCGGTGGCTCCGGCGGTGTGCGAGGCGCGCGAATGGCAGCTTCCAAAGGTGCTAAAGTCGCACTTGTCGAAGGCAGCAGAATGGGTGGCACATGTGTAATTCGCGGTTGTGTGCCAAAAAAGCTGCTTTCATTTGCATCACATGGCTTTGAGGAACTGCATCATCTTGAAGGTTATGGTTATGAAATTGGCACCCCTTCATTCAGCTGGGAAAAGCTAATTCATGCCAAGGACACTGAAATTGATAGACTGGAGGGCGTTTATAATCGAATTTTAAAAACTTCTGATGTTACCATCCTAAATGGTTGGGCAACATTCATTGATAATCATACTGTAAAAGTTGACGAGAGAGAATACACAGCTGAGAGGTTTTTGATTGCGACTGGCGGACATGTTTCAATTCCAGACATTCCCGGAAAAGAGCACTTCATTACCTCCAATGAGGCCTTTGATTTAAAGGATCTCCCATCGCAAATCGCGGTCTATGGTGGCGGTTATATAGCAGTAGAATTTGCAGGAATATTTAGTGGGCTCGGAGCTGATACTACCCTAGCTTATCGTGGAGACCGCCCTCTTCGAGGTTTTGATGAGGAAACACGGGATCACTTTTTCAGTGAGCTTGAGAAAAAGCCACTAAACCTACAGATGAACAAGTCTATCGTCTCAATTGAGGCTACAACTAGCTCGAAGAAAAAACTGAATTTTGACGATGGCTCTGCAATCGAGGTTGACTTGATATTAGCAGCTACCGGGCGTGTCCCCAATACTGCAGGCCTAAACCTAGAAACTGCAGGTGTCAAAGTCGGTGTGAAAAAAGAAATTCAGGTGGATGCTTATAGTCAAACAAGTCAGTCCAACATATACGCGGTAGGGGATGTAACCGACAGAATGGCTCTGACGCCAGTTGCAATTAACGAAGCCATGGCATTCGTTGAAACCGTTTACGGAGACGAGTCAAAGGCACAATCCTACGAATTTGTTGCCACAGCAGTTTTCTCAAACCCCGAGGTTTGCACTGTAGGGCTAACGGAGGAAGAAGCCCGCAAAATTTATCGTTGTGGTAGAGTTTATAACTCAACGTTTCGTGCCATGCGCCATGTTTTGCCAGGTGCCGATGACAAAACGTTTATGAAGCTGGTTGTAGATGATGAAACAGATAAGGTTGTAGGACTTCATATTGTGGGACTTAATGCAGCGGAAATGGCGCAAGGGTTTGCTGTCGCAATGAAAGCTGGTGCTACGAAGCGGCAATTTGACTCAACCGTCGGCATTCATCCAACGTCGGCTGAAGAAATTGTTACGATGCGAGCGCATAACAGGACTTGGCGCAGAGATTAAATCGCCCACAGATACATTGGCTATTTACAAGATATCTTAAACTTAATCTAATTCGTTTCCGGTCTTACCTGTAAATGTTCTTGCTAGTGCCTTTTTCGTAAGAACTGCAGCGCAACTTGCCTTGCTACTAAGACTGACAGTGCAGTTAGACCAAGTGGCACCAAAAGAAGAAGGATGAACTGGGCTGGGCCAGAATGAGCTGCGCCGACATAACCTTGAATCTCTAATATTGAGTCGATTAAGACCAGAGAACCTGCACCTAAAAAGGAACCTATCGTCGTTCCTATTAGGGACCGCTGGAGAGTTATTGATTGAAATATCAATGACGAAAAAGAATCTGTAGCACCCAGTTGATGAATCAAATTGAGCGTTTTGGATTGCATTCTCAAGCTTAGCCGCACTGTCAACGCGAGTATCACCAATGCGAGCAAACTAACTAAAAGTGCAAATAGATAACCCAGTAATGTCGCATGATAAGTTCTCTTTAAACCTGCCTTTTTCCATACACGAAAGTCATCGATCTGCGCGGAGTGAAATTCACTGATCGCGAACTGTAAGTCTTCCAGGTTAGCCTCTTTTCCAACTTTCTCGATTAAATCGATCCGAACAATCCCACCATATAAATGTTCAACTAAGGCAACTTCACCAAAAAGCACGGTCATACTATTGATCAAGTCATTACCAGCAGACACCTCCACTGTTTCAATGGACTCATTCTGCCCTAACGTCTTAATTAGAGCAAAAATTTTATTGGAAAACTCACCGTTTGCCATGTCACCTTGAGCAATATGGGCCACGAGATGCCCATCTGTGCTATCAACTGCATATCCTTCGCCACGAGAAATCTTGATAGGCAGCGAACACGCAAGAATGCATAACAAACTTAATATTGCGTATACTACAGGCAGTAAATAGCGCTCTGGAGTCCGTTCTAACCTCACGATGGGTCTAAAAAGTGACCCTAAGTAAAAAAGGGTGTTACGCAATCTAATCATCTGAAATCAATTACATGTTCAGCTCAATGGTCAACACGACCATCAGAGAGTTTTAGAATTGGCCTATCAAAAGAACGAGCCATGGTAAGGTTATGAGTTGCAACGACAACAGTAGTGCCGCCTCTATGGAGCTCCATAAATAAATGAAGTATGCGCTCGGCCATTGCATCATCTACACTACCTGTAGGTTCGTCTGCCAATAGCAAAACGGGCCTGCTCACAACAGCACGAGCAATCGCTGCACGCTGTTGTTCGCCGCCAGACAGCTCAGGGGGATACTTGCGAGTTACCTCTTTTAACCCCACCCACGCAAGCAGCTCACTAACTTGCTGATACTGAGCCCGGCCATAGGCACCCGTAATTCTAAGAGGAAGCGCTACGTTTTCCAAAATAGTCATCTGCGGAAGCAATCTAAAATCTTGAAAGACAAAACCAACTTTACGACGCATAAGCGCGCGAGCTTCTCTATCTAAGACTGCAAGATCATGCCCATTTACCATTACGTGTCCCTCTTTCACACTATTTTCCATCGAAATGATCTTAAGCAGAGTCGTCTTGCCAGATCCTGAAGGACCAGTAAGAAAATGGAAACTTCCAGCTGAGAAGTTTAAATCAAGACCTTTTAGAATAGGCTTCTCATCATGGTATGAGAAAGTTAAGTTTTCAATGCGTATCATGGATCACAAATCACACTTCGCTAGCACGCTGGACAAAGCTAGCTAAAACTTTCTTATCACCGGCACTAGTAAAAGAAATAAATAGTTTGTTTCCATCAAAATCAGCTATTTCGCCATAGCCAAATTTCTGATGGAATACTCTCTCACCAATTTGAAAATCATGTGCTGATTCGCTAGTCATCCAGTTGCCTTTCGCCTCAACATCTCGTTGTGGTGTTGCGCTCCCCGAACGACTAAAGGATCTCGCTCTTTTCCATCCCGGGGTGTTATAGGAATCGTCGCGCTCAAATGAATTGCTTCCAAACGTGCTCTCTCCAATGCTTCGAAAGCCCAAATATGAGCCGATACCCTGCCCTTCTTGAACCTCCACGTGATCATTCGAAAGTTCACTTATAAAACGGCTCGGAATTGAGTCAGCTAGCCGGCCGTGAATTCGACGATTCCCAGCATTCGATATAAATAGATGCTCTCGTGCTCTAGTTATTCCTACGTATGCCAACCGGCGTTCCTCTTCTAATCCTTTCACCCCACTCTCGTCCAAAGTTCTTTGACTTGGAAACACACCCTCTTCCCACGCAGGCAACCAGACTGACTTGAATTCCAAACCTTTTGCACCATGAAGGGTCATAAGCGTGACTTTGTCCTCAGTATCAGATTCCAATGCATCCAAAACCAAGGATACGTGCTCTAAAAACTGCTGGAGACTCTCAAACTCAGCCATAGCAGTCAGAAGCTCTTTTAAGTTTTCAAGCCGCGCGGGAGCATCTGCTGTCTTGGCTTGTTGCCACATCTGTGTGTAACCAGATTCTTCAAAAACCATTTCGGCTAGTGATACGTGGTCCGTTGAGCTCGCCGCTGTTTTCCAGGTTTCTACTTGGGCCACAAAGCCTGCTAGTTTCTTCGACACTCCCGTACTCAAGTCGTCCGTGGTCAAAAGTTCTTGCGATGCGCGATAAAGGCTCACATTCTGAGCCCGACCATATGTTGATATTGTCTTTAATGTCGATGGCCCCAAGCCTCGCCGCGGTGTATTATAAATTCGCTCGAATGCTAGATCATCATCGCTCTGATAAATCACACGTAGATAAGCCAAAGCATCGCGAATCTCCTGCCTTTCATAGAACCTAGGTCCACCAATTACGCGATAGGGCACACCCGTCTCTAGAAACCTTTCCTCAAACCCCCTCATTAAAAACGACGCTCTAACAAGTATCGCCATTTCTTTGAGAGGTAGGCCTTTACGTTGTAAATCCTCAACTTGCTCGACAACTGCACGTGCCTCATCTTCGCCAGACCAATGCGTGGCAACTTGGACTTTATCTCCTTGCTCCTTCGTCGCTGCGTAAAGGGTTTTTCCAAGCCGGTTGGCATTTTGATTAATTATAGAATCAGCAGCTCCTAATATGTGAACTGTGGAGCGATAGTTTGCTTCTAGCCGAATTACCTCGGCGCCAGGGTAGTCTTTTTCGAAGCGAAGAATATTATCCACTTCAGCCCCGCGCCACCCATAAATTGACTGGTCATCGTCACCTACACACGCAATATTCCCGCTCGAACCTGCTAAAGCACGCAACCACAAATATTGAGCAACATTTGTATCCTGATATTCATCTACGAGAATATATCTGAACTTTTCCTGATAACTTAATAGTATTTCTGGATTTTTTTTAAACAAAGTCAAACAGTGTAAAATTAAATCCCCAAAATCTGCAGCATTCAAGATCCTCAATCTGTCTTGATACGATGCGTAAATATTTTTTGCCATGCCATTTGCAAACTCGCTGTCTTGAGCTTTGGTAATCTTATCATGCTCAAGTCCTCTATCTTTCCAGCGCGATATTATCGCAAGCAATGCTCTCGGTGCCCAACGTTTCTGATCCAAGCCCTCCAAATCCATTAGCTGCTTTATCAGCCTAAGCTGGTCATCACTATCCAGGATAGTAAAGCCAGTGCGAAGACCGACAGCCTCTGCATGCTTCCTTAGTATCCGAAGTGCTAAAGAGTGAAACGTACCTAACCACCAACCCTCGGTAGGAGAACTGAGAATTGCCTCAGCTCTCTCCCGCATTTCTCGTGCTGCTTTATTTGTGAACGTGACAGTGAGCACCTGGCTGGGCCAAGCCTTGCCTGTAATCAGGATGTGCGCCAGTCGCGTGGTTAATGCGCGGGTCTTACCAGTTCCAGCACCCGCTAACATAAGCACTGCGCCGTCTGTTTTTAGCACAGCGTCTTTTTGTGCCGCGTTTAGACCTTCTAGCCACGGCATGGGCATGTTACCACTTGTCATGCGTAACAGCCTAGACCAGTTCAAGTTGAACGTCATGCTAAAAATGAGAACAAAAATGGCACAAAAGATTGAAACTCTGCAATTCACTGGTGATACTCCCGGGACTTCACATGAACTAAAAATCTATCGTTTTGGTTCACCAGGAGCCTCTCCAAAAGCATATATTCAAGCAGCGCTGCATGCAGATGAGCACCCCGGGGTGATGGCAGCAATTCATCTTATTGATCAGCTATCTGCTTTGGATGATAGTGGCAAAATTCAAGGCGAAATAATTGTCATCCCAACCGTTAATCCTTTCGGTCTTTCACAAATATTTCACCACACACACTTAGGTCGATATCACCAACCAACTGGGCAGAATTATAATAGGGGCTGGCCTAACCTCACGGTTGGTCTAGAAGAAGCAGTTCAAAGTGGGCTTTGTAATGACCCCAAAACAAACATCAAAATTATCCGCAAAGCAATCGGGCAGCGGATTGCACATCTACCTGAAACATCGGCGATGGATAAATGGAAGAAAACTCTGCTTAATTTGTCTTACGATGCAGACATCGTGCTTGATCTACACTGCGACGACCCATCGTTAGTTCACCTCTTCATCATGCCGCAGTTGATACCGCATTGGGAGGATTTGGCAGCCTGGATCGGCGCACATGCAACCCTCATGGCGGAGGATAGCGGAGGTGGGTCTTTTGATGAGGTCTTCCCCACCCCTTGGGTCTATCTCCAACGTAAATTCCCCAACCATCCAATTCCGATTGCAACAGGTTCTGCCACTGTTGAGCTTCGGGGTAGATCAGATGTTTCAGACGCTCAAGGTGAGAAAGATGCAGGACACATTGTTGGCTTTTTGCATGGTCGAGGATTTGTTAGCGGCGTCCCAAACAAGGCTCCTAGACTGATAAAAAAGCCATCACAACTCACCGCGATGGCTTATGTCCGCATGGAACGAACGGGGCTAGTCTCTTACAGAGTTAAAGTTGGGGACGAAGTGTCTTCAGGCCAGCACATTGCGGACCTAATTTCACTTGATTCGGCTCCATATGAGAGAGTACCAATTGCATCACCCATCGATGGACAAATTCTCTCAACAAACTCTCAAAAATATGTTCGACCAGGCGACTCAATTGCAAAAGTTGTTGGTCAGAAGACACTCAGCAATAAGGGCCCCTATTTACTGGAGGATTGATAAGGATTGCAGGAAAAAACTTAGCAATCAGCACTGGTATACCAGACCTGATTTAGTCTACTTTGAGTTATTACGTGCTTGCTTAAATAAGATGTTTAGACATCATCGCGCCTTGATGCTACTGTTAACCAGACGCAATAAATGATTGTTGCGCGAGGTAAAAATCTAGCGAGTTTTCGTCTCGCATGACCACTGAGTAGGAGTTAAAATATGTTTGTTATGTTGACGCAAGACCTAACCAAAGGCTTCCAATCATGGAAAGATATGTTCTTGGAGAACCAAGCCGAGTTTAATGCCCTTGGGGGTAAACTGGTCTTTGCAGGTCCTGAAAAAGAAAATGATAACAAGATGATGGTCATTATAGAGTTTGAAACGCCCGATGCGATGAAGGCATTTGCAACAAATGAGGACCTGCGCGCAAAGCGAGCGGCATCGGGAGCTGTCTTGGAATCTAATGTGATTACTCATTTAGGTGATGCTTCATTCGTTGGATCATAATTGACCCATAAAACTTTAGACGCCTTTTTAAGATAGGCGTGAACGTTTTTAGGGGTTGAGAACGTTCGCGCAGTTAAGGTACAAATCATCCAGAAGTTGATCGGGTTGAATTTCTTTGGCTCAACCGCCAAGCACCATCCGAACACCGCGCTGCTCGAGTTGAAGGCCAAAGAACGTGTTACCCATGATCGCATGGGTAATTTGCGCGGCTACTACGACTGAGAGCATTACCGCGACTGTAACTGCATAGTCTCGAGTTAATTCGAATACCATGAGAATGGTAGAGAGAGGTGCGCCCAAAACAGCCCCGACCATAGCGCCCATTCCGGCATAGCCGTAAGCAAAACTGTCAGCTGGAAATTGTGGCGCAACCTGAGTTGCAATTTGTCCAAAGAGAACCCCAATTAATGCGCCGATCATTAGCGACGGTGAGAAAATACCGGATCCAAAACCTAAACTGAGGCATAGAAGTACTGCGCAAAATTTTGTTATCAGAAGCGTAACTAGGTATACCTGGTCGTAAGCACCACTCAAAGATTGAAATGTAGCAACATATCCAACACCAAGAACCTCTGGAACCATAAGAGCTAAAAGACCTAATCCAACACCTGCAATTGCAGGGTGCACCCATGCTGGCAGTATTCGGCCTAAAGCTCTTCTAAAAATCCAAGCTCGCTTTATCGCCGTCAAAAAGATCGTAGAAAATATCGCGCAGACAAGACCAAGCAAAATGAAAGCTGGAAACTCCCACGCCGATATTTCCAAGGTTTTGGTGATTAAAAACGCCTCCTCCGCTGGCAATATAGCCCGGCTTACCATGGTGCCTGCAATAGCTGAGAGTACGACTGGGCCAAGCGATGCCAGTGATAAACTGGTAAGACCCCCTAGAGCTATCTCGATTGCAAAAAACAACCCAGCCAATGGTGCATTGAAAGATGCTGCAACACCAGCTGCAACACCGCAGGCTACATAAATACGCCGATTAGTATCATCTACCCTTAACCAGCCACCACCAATTGAGCCAAGTGTTGCCCCTAAATGAACCAATGGACCTTCTCGTCCTACTGATGCCCCTGTGGAAAGTGCAAGAACGTTAACTAACCCTGCCTTCAAGCCGTCTACCCAGTTTAAAACACCTCGGTCTCTAGTTTGGGCTAAGACTACGTCAGCCACCCCTGGAATGGCCCCGCGCCCGAAAAACTGCCAAGTTAACAAGCCCACAAGCAGGCCACCCGTAGTCGGCACTAAAAATAACATAACAGAGCGAGCTTGCGCGACACCCTCTCCATCTGTGTGCAGCAAAAGGTCACTTATCTCAGTGAATAGTAAACGAAACCCTACAGCAGCGAAACCTGTTGCCAATCCAATTAAGGCTCCTACGCTTAGCCGACGGCCGAAGCCCCATTCTGGTTTAGCAAAAAACTGCTTTAACCAATCCATCGTCAACCACAATTCGCGCGATAGGTTGCAACATTGCGATTATGCTCTGCGAGCGAACTGCCAAAACTGTGGCCACCTTTACAGTCAGATACAAAAAAGAAGTAATTCGATGACGCGGGGTTCAATGCAGCAAATAATGCTGCCCGGCCTGGGTTAGAAATGGGACCGGGTGGAAGCCCGTCATGAATGTATGTATTATAAGGATTAGTGGAATCATCGAGCTCGGACCTGCGGATGCCACGTCCTAGATCTGCACGGCCATCTGTAATTCCATAGATGATAGTAGGATCTGCTTGCAACCTCCAGCCAGGTGTTGAGAGTCGATTTGAATACACAGAAGCAACCAGCTCTCGCTCTGAATTTAGGCCTGTTTCCTTTTCAATTATCGAAGCCAATATTACAGCCTCATGTGGACTGGATACTACAGTATTCTGGCTTCGATCATTCCAAAGGTCAGATATTAGCCGGTCCATGGCATCACCTGCATAGTCAAGAATATCCTCTCGCGTATCACTGGCTGTGAATGCATAAGTCTCTGGCAGCAGTGAGCCCTCTGACGGAATCTCATAAACCATATCGCCATTTATCTCATCATTTGCATTTAGCAGCTGGACAATCTGGTAAGAAGTCAGGCCTTCCGGTATCGTTACTGTCCGCTGAATAACGGAACCGTCAGTAATAATCTTAATTATTTCGTCCAAGCCAGCTCCTATTGGGACTGCGTATTCGCCTGCTTTTATATCTCCAGCTTTTCCAGATAAACGTATACTAATTCGAAAAAAAAATGCACTCTCAATTATGCCAGCCTTTTCCAAGTTCTCACCGATGGTACGCGCTGACTGCCCGCGATTAACCACAAAAGTAATGGTTTCAGCTCCGAATTCGTCTTTTATCTGAGCGTCTGCAATAAATGTAATCCCAATAAGTCCCGCAGCTGTAAAGATGAGAACAGCAAGAATATTAAATGAAACCCGCATCTTAGAACACAAACTTAACCATTAATGTTAACTATTTATACCAAGCTATTTGAGATTCCGAAAGACCAGAGATGCATTGGTTCCGCCGAACCCAAATGAATTGGATAAAGCAACATCGATCTTCCTCTCTTGAGCCTGCAATGGAACAAGGTTTATTTTTATGTCATCTTCAGGATCATTTAAGTTAAGCGTGGGCGGGCATACTTGATCACGCAACGCCAGAATAGAAAATACTGCTTCTACTGCACCAGCCGCGCCAAGCAGATGCCCGATGGCAGATTTTGTCGAGGACATAGCCACTTTATCCGCAGCCGCACCCAAAACCCGGCTAACCGCACCGTACTCGACCATATCTCCAGCGGGTGTTGATGTCCCATGAGCATTAATGTAACCAAGCTCATCCGGGTTAATAGCCGCTCGACTCAATGCCGCGGACATTGCACGGTAGCCACCATCACCATCAGGGTGCGGGGAAGTAATGTGATACGCATCTCCCGAGAGGCCATAACCGACTAACTCCCCATAAATCTTCGCCCCACGTGCTTTCGCGTGCTCATATTCTTCGAGCACGAGTGCACCAGCTCCATCACCCATAACAAAGCCATCTCGTCCTTTATCCCAAGGTCGAGATGCAGAAGTCGGGTCGTCATTATATGAAGTGGAAAGTGCGCGCGCAGAGCCGAAACCACCCATCCCAAGAGAATTAACGGTGCTTTCTGAACCTCCAGCAACCATTAGGTCTGCATCACCAAAAGCAATTAACCGGCCTGCATCCCCGACAGCATGCGTGCCAGTCGCGCAGGCTGTAACGACTGAGTGATTTGGACCTCGAAGTTTATTATGTATAGAGATCATCCCCGAGGTTAAATTAATTATAGAACCCGGAACCATGAATGGGCTCATCTTGCGGGGGCCCCCTGCTTCAGATTTTAAAGTAGCCTCTTTAACCGTTGCAAGACCTCCCATCCCAGATCCGAAAACAACACCTGATCGCATCTGTTTCTCTTCGGTATCAGCTTCCCAGCCTGCCTTAGCCAAAGCTTCATTAGCAGCAGCTACCGCGAAATTTATGAAAGTATCTAGCTTTCGGCGTTCTTTTGCCGGCAGACCTCGGTCGGGATCAAAATAGTTTCGGTGCTCTGGGTCATGCTTGACCATTGATGCAATCTGGCATGGATATGATGACACATCGAAATGTTTAATCTGCGAAACACCAGATTGGCCCGCCAATATGTTCGCCCATGTAGCCTCAGCATCACCGCCGAGTGAGGTGACTGCTCCAAATCCTGTTACAACGACACGTCTTAGCATAAAATATTCCCTAGTCTGATGCACCTAATATAAAAAAAGGGGCCATAAAGCCCCTTCTCCATAATTGCTGTCTCTGGGGAGGTTAACCCAGCTGTGCTTCAATTAAGGTGACAGCATCACCAATTGTACCAATTTTTTCTGCGGCTTCATCTGGAATCTCCAGATCGAAAGCTTCTTCAAAAGCCATAACCAGCTCAACATTATCTAGGCTGTCCGCACCTAAATCGTCAATGAAGCTTGCTTCCATAGTGATTTTCGCCTTGTCGACACCCAGGTGCTCAACAACGATGTCAGCTACTTTATCGAGAACGTCGCTCATAGTCTCTAAATCCTTGATTTTATTTCAAAAAGGCCAGGGCAACATGTGTCTAGCGGCCAAGGCTGCCCCCCTCTAGCGATGAGAATCGGATTTGTCAGGTATAAAGTGAGACAAATTGGCCTGCATATGCCCATACCTGAGATGATCTGAGCGCAAAGCTCGTTCTATCTGAGTGTCTTTTTAAAGAGCAGATCTCATTCAGAAACGATCTTTTGAGGTCCTAAATTTTGCTCACATCATCAACATACCGCCGTTCACGTTAATGCATGTGCCCGTGAGATAAGAGGCTTCATCAGAAGCTAAAAAGGCGACAGCCGCTGCGATCTCAGCTGGACGGCCCATGCGGCCCGTTGGGATGTTCGTTAGCATCGTTTCTTTCACTTTTTCTGGCAGATCAGCGGTCATAGCTGTTTCAACAAATCCCGGCGCAACACAATTTACGGTGACGCCACGAGGAGCGAGCTCCCCTGCAAGCGCCTTAGACATCGCAATCATCCCACCTTTTGAGGCAGCATAATTAGCCTGCCCAGCATTACCCATAACGCCCACAACAGAGGCCATGTTTATGATTCGTCCTGAGCGCCGTTTCATCATACCTTTAATTGCAGAGCGGATAAGGCGAAATGTCCCAGTCAAATTAACATCAATTACAGCTGACCAATCATCATCCTTCATACGCATGGCCAATCCATCTCGAGTCAACCCGGCATTATTCACAAGGATATCAATTTGACCAAGTGCCTCATTGGCATCAGATATTAATTTTTCACAACCCTCGGAAGTGCTTAAATCACCAACCAAGGCATGCCCGCCTATGTCTGCTCTCAGAGTCTCAAGAGCATCAAGCCGTCGCCCCGCGAGGCCAACGACCGCACCCTGTGTCACTAATGCTCTTGCAATTTCTCCACCAATACCCCCAGAAGCTCCGGTAATAAGGGCGGTTTTACCGTCTAATGAAAACATGAGTTAATCCTCCCGGTTAGTTAATTAGCGCCTCAATACCTTGCAGCGTGCCCGCATGAAGAGCAGAAAGTCTGCTATCAATCCGCTTTGATAGACCAGACAAAACTTTCCCAGCGCCCAATTCTACAACCTGCGTAATCCCATTCTCAGCAGCATACTGCATTGATTCAGTCCAGCGCACTTGACCTGTAATTTGCTCAACAAGCATGGGAACAACTTTACCAGTATCGGTAGTCTTTTCTGCGGTTACATTGGCTATTAAAGGCAAGTTAAACTTAGACAAAACAGTCTCACTTAGCGCTTTACCCATAACTTTTGCTGCGGGCGCCATGAGCTCGCAATGAAAAGGTGCGGAGACTGGTAGTTTTAAGGCGCGCTTAGCACCTGCCTGGTTCGCTTTCGCCATACCTATCTCTACAGCTTTTAAAGCTCCGCTTATAACCGCCTGTCCCGGAGCATTGTCATTTGCTAAAGCGCACACCAAATTCGTTTCTGTTATTACTTCATGAACCAAGATTTCGACCTGGTCCTTTGATAAGCCAATAATCGCTGCCATCGCACCTTGTCCAACTGACACCGCCGCCTGCATAGAACTACCCCTAAGTTTGAGTAATTTAGCCGTGTCTCGAATAGTGAGTACCCCAGCAGCAGCAAGAGCAGAATATTCTCCTAAAGAATGGCCCGCAACAAACGACCCGTGGTTAGATAATTCGTAGCCCTCGCTCTCTAATGCCCTTACTACTGCAAGAGAAACTGCCATTAAAGCAGGTTGGGCATTTTCCGTTAGAGTTAGAGCATTGAGATCTTCACCCCACATTATCGAAGTCAGGTCTTCCCCTAGCGCGTCGTTTACTTCTTCAAATACAGCCGCAGCAGCGGGAAATGCCTCTGCTAGATCTTTGCCCATTCCTAAAGATTGCGATCCTTGACCAGGGAATACAAAGCCTCGTTTAATCGGAAAGTTGGTATCTGACATGCCACGGCCTTTGGCGCTGCTTTAGCATTTGGTCAAGTTTTAAGCTTGCAAGCGCGATCGCACTTACCTAAAGGCCTCAACTCCACAAACCTTCCTGCCAGTTCCTTTTGTGGTTTATCGAGGGATTGGCTGATGGCGACTTGTCTGGGGCACCAAACATCGCCTGAGCCAAAGGGAGTCAAATTATGGCTTTTTACGAATGCATTTTTCTTGCGCGACCAGAGATTTCTACGGCGCAAGTAGAGGCGCACACTGAGGCGTTCTCAAATCTCATCATCGATGCGGGTGGTGAAGTACAGAAGACTGAGTTTTGGGGCCTTAAGACCCTAGCTTATCGAGTAAAGAAAAACCGCAAAGCACACTACGTGATGCTCAATCTTATTTCTTCTAAAGAAGCGATTGATGAAATGCGTAGGTTAATGTCACTTAACGAAGACATTATGAGAGATCTCACGACGCGCGTTGACGCATTTGAAGACGGTCCTTCGATAATGATGCGCAAAGTGAAAGAACGTGAAGAGCGAAACGCGCAAGAAGGAGGCCGTTACGCCTCTGGCCGTGCTCCAATTAATGGGTAAAGGAGATAAGATATGAAAAAACCATTTTTCCGACGTAAAAAATCTTGCCCCTTCTCTGGGCCTAACGCGCCAATTATTGACCACAAAGATGTGCGCCTTCTATCTCGATTTGTATCGGAACGTGGGAAAATTGTACCAGCTCGTATTTCTAGTGTTTCAGCAAAAAAACAACGAGAATTAGCTCGGACAATCAAACGTGCTCGCTACCTGGCGCTTATGCCATATAGCGATGGCCAGAAATAAGAAGGGAGATCAACTATGGACGTAATCCTTCTCGAGCGAGTCGAAAAGCTCGGCATTATCGGTGATGTAGTCACCGTAAAGCCCGGTTTCGCCAGAAACTATCTTCTACCACAACGAAAAGCCCTACGAGCTACCAAAGCCAATATGGCAGAATTTGAAGCTCGACGTGTTCAGCTTGAAGCAGATAACCTCAAAGCCAAAGAAGAAGCCTCGTCAGTAGCAAAACGCCTCGATGGTCAGGGATTTATCCTCGTTCGTCAAGCATCAGACACTGGAATCCTATATGGCTCGGTTGCGACACGCGACATTGCTGATGTCGTGACAGAAGGAGGCTTTACCATCACCCGTAGCCAAGTAGTTCTTGATCGTTCTATCAAAACCCTCGGCCTGCAAGAGTTACAAATCAAACTTCACCCTGAGGTTTCGGTTACTGTAAAAGTAGCGGCTGCAAAATCCAAAGAAGAAGGCGAAGCCTACTTGCGCGGTGAGCTAGTAATGACCTCAGCTGAGGCTGCTCAAGCGGAAGCAGATGAAGCAAAAGTTGAGGCGGAAGCACTTGCAGCTGAAATTGCGGCAGAGGTAGCGGCGGAAGAAGCAGCAGCAGCCGAGGCGTAAATTAGTCGCTCAGTGCCACTTTCACTGAATAGATTGCAATTTCTCTGCTTTAACAAAAATGTAGTTATCCCCAGTCTTAACAGACTGTGGATAACATATAAAAATTAAGGTGGCTTTTCGAAGCCACCTTTTTTGTTTTGAGGCTTAGTGATGGAAGCCATTAAGCAACTCACCGAATACCTCCTGTCTCCAGGAAGCGAGGATCCTCGAACACCCCCAAAATCAATCGAACTTGAGCAAGCGCTTCTGGGCGGTTTAATGCTCAACAATGAAAAATTAGATGATATGGCTGATTTCTTACAGCCAGAGCATTTTAGCGAAGAAGCACATGCAAAAATCTTCGATACTCTGACCAAGTTGTCAGAAACGGGTCAGGTTGATGCGCTCAAGATGCGCCCCTATTTCGAGAACGAGCAGCTATTGGCTTCAGCGGGATATGGCCAATATCTAGAAGACCTTCAAACAGCTGCCGTACCCTCGGCACCTCTGCGAGACTATGGTCAAGCAATTCATGACCTTTACCTTCGACGCCAACTCATAGACACCGGTGCTGATTTAATTAATGAGGCTTTTGACCAAGATGTTGACGATCCTGCATCAATCCAAATTGAACGTGCCGAGGCCAAACTTTTTAGTCTTGCAGAGAACGGGCTAGCAAATTCAGGGCCAGTATCCCTATCGGATGCAACAGCTAATGCCGTAA
>CAXQZM010000064.1:0-7982 GCA_964228455.1 Alphaproteobacteria bacterium
ATGATGGCACCTTGAGTGATCGCCGTGGGTCACTTAACATAGATGATGAAGGAACACCTACTGCTGAGAATATCCTGATAGATGATGGGGTTCTTGTAGGCTATATGCAAGATAGACAGAATGCACGGCTAATGGGGATGCAACCTACCGGAAATGGACGTCGCGAATCATATGAACATCAGCCCATGCCAAGAATGACCAACACCTTCATGGCAGAAGGGCGCTATGGAGTAGAAGAGATGATCGGTTCCGTGAACGACGGAATTTATGCGACTAATTTTGGAGGGGGCCAAGTTGATATCGTCTCCGGCCAATTCACCTTCCAGTGCACGCAAGCCTATCGAATACGTGGCGGAAAAATTGCAGAACCCGTCAAAGGAGCCACCCTAATTGGAAACGGACCCGAGGCTATGAAAAAAGTTTCAATGGTCGGAAATGATTTTGCACTAGACCCAGGGGTTGGAACTTGTGGCAAAGCTGGCCAGGGGGTACCAGTCGGCATTGGACAACCTTCTTTGAAAATTGATTCAATAACAATTGGCGGAACAGGATAATGATGCAGCGCGCTCTTGAGCTGGCGCGACAAGCCGGCCGATTGGGTGAAGTTCCAGTTGGAGCCATTTTAACAAGGGGAAATGAGGTTATCGCTGAAGCTCACAACGAAGTGGAGGCAGCGGGGCAGTCTACACATCACGCAGAAATTTTGGCCATTCAGCGTGCAAGCGCTTCAACCGGACAAAAATTTTTAACAAATTGCACTCTTTGGGTGACGCTTGAGCCATGCCCAATGTGCGCTAGTGCGATTGCTAATGCTCGCATAGGAAAGTTAATATTTGGTGCCAGTGACCCTAAATCTGGGGGCGTTTTGTTTGGCCCACAAATATTTGATCAGCCAACCTGCCACCATGTTCCTGAAATTCAATCTGGACAAGGTGCCCAGGAGTCTGAGAGGCTTCTGCGGGAATTCTTTCAGAACCTTCGATAGACTTGCTTACTTCAATGCTTGCCAACCTATATCGCTACGAAAAAATTTCCCACTCCACTTAACCTTTTTAGCAAGCTCATACACAGCTGCTTGCGCATCTTGGAGTGTCTCTCCTACTCCTACGGCATTAATTACACGGCCGCCGCGTGTAACCAACATTCCATCCTCCAGCGCAGTGCCTGCATGAATCAAATGCGCTCCTGACGGAATTGTATCAGGCAGCTCTATAGGCTCTCCTTTTTCATAGGCTCCTGGATAACCAGCTGAAGCTAGAACAACGGTCATAGCCGAACAATCATCCCAAACTGGACTTATGGTTTCCCCACTCAATAAACCATTAATTATTGGCAGAAGCGGTGATTTCATCCGTGCCATTAGGACTTGGCATTCCGGATCACCAAAACGGACATTATACTCTAAAACCTTGGGACCATTTGGTGTCAGCATAAAGCCAACAAATAAAACTCCGCAGAAAGGTGTTCCGCGATTGCACATAGTTTTAGCAATTGGGCGCACTCCAATGTCAACAAGCTCGTCCTCAGTTAATCCGTCTGGCAGAATTCCAGGGCTATATGCACCCATCCCTCCGGTGTTCGGACCTACGTCACCTTCACCAACTCTCTTATGATCTTGTGCGGTTGTGAGCGGAATAATTTTTTCACCATTCACCAAAGCGAAAAGGGAAATTTCAGGACCCTCTAGCATTTCTTCAATAATCAAAGGCTGATCGAGGAAAGATAACTCGTCAAGAGCACTTTTTGCTTCTTCATGGGTTTCACAAACAATAACTCCTTTTCCAGACGCTAAACCATCTGCCTTTATGACGACCCGTTGAGGCCAACTCTTTAGTGCCTTTTTAGCATTATCAACATTATCAAATCTTTCAAAAGCACCAGTGGGCACACCCGCTTCTGCCATTACACCTTTCGCGAATGATTTCGACGCCTCAAGTCTCGATCCCGTTTGGTCAGGGCCAAATACCCTGATTTTATTTTCTTCAAGAAGATTTACTAAACCTCTGGTTAGTGGATCCTCAGGCCCAACCAGAACTAAGTCAGGTTGGAGAGAACATGCTAAATCTAATAGTCCCTCAACATTCCCGGATTCAATCAAATGGCACTGCCCCAAGTCCGCAAGACCAGGATTACCGGGAGCGCAGTGCAGCTCGGTTTTAGGGTCATCTAATTTAATTTTACGGCCAAGGGCATGCTCCCGGCCACCACTTCCTATTAACAAAATACGCATCAATTTGCTTTATCCCCAAAGCGAAGGGGGTAAAAAGCCCTAATGATATCAAGTTCAAGCAATGCTCCTGTCTATTCCGTCAGTCAAATATCTTCTGAGGTAAAACGAACACTAGAAGACCGTTTCGAGCGCGTGCGGATAAGAGGCGAGGTTTCGAGGACTACTCAAGCACGATCAGGTCATTTTTATTTCGCACTTAAAGATGATAGAGCTGTCATTGATGCCGTTGCATGGAAAGGCATTGCTCATCATTTTCCATTTGAAATCACTGAAGGCATGGAGCTCATTGCAACGGGAAAGCTAACTTCTTACCCTGGGCAATCGAAGTATCAACTTATTGTTGAGCATGTAGAATTGGCGGGTGAAGGCGCACTCCTAAAGCTTCTTGAAGATCGCAAGCAGGCGTTACAAAAAGAAGGACTATTTCGCGAAGAGCTAAAACAGCAATTACCACTTTTACCTCGAAACATCGGAGTTGTTTCGTCACCGAATGGCGCCGTAATAAGAGATATTTGGCATCGTGTAAACGATCGATTCCCCTTACCTATCAAGCTTTGGCCCGTCCTAGTCCAAGGACGAAGTGCGGCTGAGCAAATTGCAAATGCAATTGATGGATTCTCAAATCTGCCAGACCATGAAAAGCCCGATGTCCTTATTGTTGCGAGAGGAGGAGGGTCATTAGAGGATCTCTGGGCTTTCAACGAAGAGATTGTCATACGTGCAGCAGCCCGCTGTCGAATCCCCCTTATTTCAGCAATCGGCCACGAAACTGACACGACCTTGTTAGATTATGTTGCAGACCTACGCGCACCCACTCCCACCGCCGCAGCTGAATTCGCCGTGCCAGTTCGTTTAGACTTACTCAATGAAACAAACGATTCTGGCTATCGATTAAAGCGTGCACTACAACTTTTATTTACACAATCGAAACAGGGTTTGGACGACTTGAGCCGAGCTTTAAGTGATCCCAAAGCTTTGCTTAATCGATCTATGCAGGATTTAGACCTAATTACCGGTAACATAGACCAAACCATTCAGAATTATCTGAGGCAAATAAGGCTTAGAATTAGCGAGGCAGCTGCGTCAATAAAACACCCAGAGGTTTCGCTGAGATCCAAATTAGCATTGCTCAACTCCCTTGATACACAAAGCCGCCTGCGACAAGGGCTGGTAAGATACCTTAAACACGCGGCGGTAGAAGTGGAGACATTATTCAACTCAATTCATGCTCGACACTCGGCCCGCGAGGCATTGCGCGCTCAAGGATGGGTTACGGTCAAAGGTTCAAACGGCAAAACCTTAATAAGTGCGACCCAAATAAAACCTGGCCACAAATTTAAGTTAGATTTTCTTGATGGTGTCGCAAACGTGCTCGGCGCTGGGAACGAGCGATCACAAAAGAAACCAAAGAGCTTAGATCCCCCGGTTTCGGAACAGGATACTCTTTTCTAATGCTAATAGCTCGCTTCGCGATCCAACTTTTTTTTGTTGTTGCGTCTGCTAGTGCAAGTTTTGGTGACGAGGAAAAGTTAAACTTAGTTGGCGCGTTTGAGCAAGGCGGACTGGTCGTCGGACACTCCAACCCTGAAGCTAAGGTCATGATGAACGGACAGAATGTTAGAGTTTTCTCTGACGGCAGATTTCTAATTGGATTTGGACACGAAGCAGGAGCAGAGCATGATCTTCTCATACACTGGCCATCTGGCCGCCTTGAGATTAAAACCTTATTCGTTAATCAACGTACCTATGCCATCCAAAGGATAGAAGGTGTGGAGCAAGCAAAGGTTACCCCTCCATCCAGCGCATCGACACAGATAACTAGAGAAACTCGGGAAATACGCGCGGCCCGCAGCGCGGAAACCCATGATGCACTCTTCGATGCAGGTTGGATCTGGCCCGTTTCTGGCCGCGTCACCGGGGTATATGGCAGCCAGAGGGTGTATAACGGAAACCCAGGGCCGCCGCATTGGGGAATAGACATCGCAAGCCCAGCGAACACTCCTATTCTAGCTCCCTCATCAGGCGTAGTGCGTTTGGTGCATCAAAATAATTTCTATGCGGGCGGATTAGTAATTCTTGATCATGGATACGGCCTTACTTCATCGTTCTTGCACATGAATACGATCGATGTGAATCCTGGAGATATTATTCGAATTGGGCAAAGATTAGGGTCAGTAGGATCAACGGGGCGTTCAACTGGCCCCCATCTAGACTGGCGAATAAATTTAGGACCAGACCTTAGACTAGACGCAGCGCTGCTACCTCTTCCTGTCGGGCCCTAAAGCAGGTCTAGTAATCTTGATAAAATTAATTGTGGATCTCGAAATCTTACTCCGTAAGAAATCGGACTAACAACACGTTGTAAATTCTCTGGGAGTCTAACCCAATCTTTCTTGGTAGTAAGAAGATCATGAGTTTTAGAGCTCTCCTCTATAATATCTAGCTCCATTTTTGAAAATGGGTGATGATCAGCAAAGCCCTCAAACCAGTCCACCACCACGCCGAGTTCTCTAAGAGTCAGAGAGAACTTATTTGGATCAGCGATACCACAGAATGCACCAACTGGACGAACTTGTTTCCAACCTGGCGGCAACTCCGCTTTAATCGCAACCTCTCGACCTACCTCAAAACATATGTCAACTGAACGAGAGCCTAATCCAAACCATTGCCGCAGGGGACCTGCAGGAATTGGATATCCATTTCCAAGCCCGTCTTCGTGGTGTCGAACCTCAATGGATATATCTTTCACTAATTTATGATGTTGCAAACCATCATCAAGCAAAAGAAAGTCAGCTCCATCATTTACAGCTAACTCAGCTGCTTTAAGTCGATTTGCTGCCACATACGTTGGGCAAATATCGGCATGTAGAAGTGGTTCATCACCAACCTCCTCCCAAGAGTGAATACTCGGATCCACCCGCAAACACTCATTGCTTAGTCTACCATAACCTCGGGAAAGTATTGCTGGACGATACCCTTGAACAATAAAAATTTTTGCCAGCGCCTGGGTAACCGGCGTCTTACCAGCACCACCTGCTGTAAGATTTCCTATACAAATGACTGGCCGTGAAGCTGTCTTTGGAGATATGACTGCTCTGTTTATAGCGTCAATGCAGGCATAAACTAACCCCGCAGGCAAGAGCGCCATAGATCGCATTCCTCGCTCATTCCACCACTTGGGTCGATTCATATTGAAGCCTCACCAATTATCTCAGAAACCTTTGGCAGCAGTGCACTAGAATATAAGCGCAAAACATCAGCTTGACTATCAACCAGCAACTTGGCCCGCGATATCAGCTCTTGTCGCCTGCCGTGGTCAGATAAAAGCAAATCCACCACATCATAAAGAGAGTTAGGATCCGAAATTTGGACTAGCGCATCGTGTTGTGCGAATAAATCGACCAAATCAAGTTGGCTTTCCATATGCGCACCAACTAATACTGAAGATCCATTGCGTGCCGGCTCAATTGGATTATGGCCACCAATGCCAGGGACGAGTGAACCAGCAACTAAAGCAACCTCAACAGTTCGGTACAATGGCCCTAGGACGCCTAGCTGGTCAACTAACAGAATAGAGTGAGCAGCAATCATATCCGGTCCCTCAGAATAAAGCGCATGCGTTCTATTGGTTAAAAGAGTAGATTGAATATCCGGGACCCGCTCAACATGGCGAGGAGCGATTACTGTAATCAAACTAGGGTGTTGGCTCTTGAGTCGCTCATGAACATCTAATATGACTTCTTCCTCGCCTGGATGAGTATTTGCAGCAAACCAAACTGGCCGGTCCAAAAACGCAGCCTGCCAGCCATCTATCTCTGTTTTAGAGGCGGGCAATGGATCCCCTGCGAACTTAATGTTCCCTGCAGTTACCGTCCGGTCAGCACCGAGTTGTTGAAATCTATGTTGATCCCTGGCACTCTGTGCAAGCACAGAGTCAAAGACGGAAAACAACTGACGTGCCATGCTGTTAAATTGTTGCCAACGACTGAATGATAAATCTGATAGCCTTCCATTTACCAGGTGAATTGGCACCCCACGCAATTTGCATTGCTGCAACAAATTAGGCCAAACTTCCGACTCTGCCCAAACGCCTACGTCCGGCCTCCAGGAATCCAAAAACCTTTGAACCCAAACAGGATGGTCTAAAGGAAGAAATTGATGCTGGGCTCTCTCAGGAAGTCTTGTTTCAATCAAATTAGCTGATGCAATGGTGCCACTCGTGATTAAAGCCTCTGCTTTTGGATATGAGGAAAGAAGAAGCTGAACAAGCGGCAAAATAGAGAGTGTTTCTCCTATTGAAGCGCCGTGAAACCATATCAAGGGTGCGTTAGCTCTGCGCTTAGTCGCTATTCCTCTTCTCTCGCGCACTCGAAACGGAAGTTCTTTTTGAATGAGCCTTCGCCTGATCAACAACAGGTGGAAAAATGGCCAGAATAGCCATGTTACTATAGAATATAGCCAAAGCGTAATCATCCGCGTCCAGCAATTTGCAGGCCAGGAACAAAGATTGAGGGACAATGCATACTGCCATTTTGATCAAGATCACCCCCTAGGTGACAACTACTAAATATTTCCATCATACTGCCAGCAATCGTCATTGATTGAACTGGCACACCTAATTTACCGTCCTCTATCAAAAAGCCCTCGGCACCTCGCGAATAGTCTCCGGTAAGGGGATTTAGTCCAGAGCCCATCATATCAGTAACCAATAAGCCGCGCTCTACTTTTGAAATCAAATCAGTCTGACTTCCCTTACCGCCGCTAACAAGTACGTTAGAGGCGGTAGGCATTATTGTGCCTCCACCAGCATGAACCGCCCGCCCGTTAGTTGCCAAACCTAGCATTGCGGCGCTTCGACGATCTAAAAGCCAATTTTTTAAAACCCCTTTTTTTACAAGATCTAGCTTATTTGGGACATGGCCTTCTCGATCAATCGATCGCGAACTAAGGCCTCGCCTCAAAGTTGGGTCATCCAATATTTGAACTTCTGGTGGAAATATTCTCTCTTCCATTTTATCTTTTAAAAAACTCTGCCCTTTCGCTACGGCAGAACCATTGATGCCACCTAAAAAGCCACCCACTATCGATTTAGCCATGGGCGCGTCAAAAATGACATCACCAATAAAACTTTCTATTGGTGCAGCACCAACCTTAGCAAGCGCCTTCGAGGTAGCACGGTCTATAATGCTATCTAAATCAATCAGATCTTCAAGATGGGTGGCGGTGCTATAATCAAAGGATCGGACTTGATTACTTGTGTTACCAGCCAATACGCTAATGCCACGCTGAAATCGGCTATTAGCTCTAGATACAGAGAGTCCATTGGATGAGACTAAAGCATTGCGCCCTTTAGACCAGCCAACTTGTCCTCCGTCAGAGTTCGTTATGCCTGAACGTCTCATGCACTGCTCATACAGATAGGTCGCGCTTGAAATAATCTCCGTTAAACTAGGCTCTGAAGGATCAACTTCGTTGCTTCTAGTTGGCGTGTCTGGCTCGTCCGGTAGAGTTACGCTTGCCGATGGTGGCAAGAGTTTAGCCCGAGAGACAGCCTGTTCTGCCAGGTCCCTAAGACCGTGTTTATCAATCTGATTTCCTGCTAGATAAGCAACTCTGTCCCCAACCCAAACTCTTAAACTTAACTCCAAACTTTCGGCTTGCTCTAGTTCCGTTACTTCCCCATCCCGATAAGTAACACCTGACTCTCTAGCATACGAAAAAACAGCCTCAGAAATATCAGCACCTACTGACT
>CAXQZM010000065.1:0-7727 GCA_964228455.1 Alphaproteobacteria bacterium
GTGCTGTACTCGTTGGCTTTGCTGGAATAGGCCTTGTAGCTCTTGCAATTGGCGCAGATCCCAAGACTGATAGCCAATCTGTACAAGGCTATGTTCCTTGGTGGGCAATAGCGTTACCTCTCTGGTCAGGCCTAATGTATGCAACGGCTCAAATTCTTATGAGATTTGTGCCCAAAGAAGTACCCGGCATGATGATCAGCTTGTATACGCAAGGTCTAGCAGGCCTTTGGTGTGTAATCATAATTACGGTAGCTGCTTTTATTTGGCCTCAGGGTGGAAGTGTCGGGCATTTGAGTGCTGTTCAAGAAGCCCTCAATTATCCAAGTATAATATGGGGATTTCTAATTTTTGGTGCCTTTTCCATGGCACTTTTAAGCCAAGCTTTCCGCTTTGCACCAGCAGTCATATTGGGCCCGTTAGATTACGTTGCAGTCCTGGGCGCGTACGTCTTTGGATATCTGATACTTGGTGATTTGCCGCCGACCAATTCCTCAACCTCGTTCTACCTTTTTGGTGCCGGTGCTATACTCATCTTAATTTCAGGTATCACGATCGTATACCGTGAATTAATTCTTCAGCAGCCTCTAGCATCAGCGAGTACTGCAGGCGAGGCTACCTAGACTATTAACTATATTGAGAGCATAACAGAGGTAGTACGTAAGTCTACTCGACGGCCGCAACTTGCGCTCGTAGATGGTCAGCGGCAAGCCTATCTCGTTCACGACGGCTAAGCTTTTCTGACGTAGATTTAAGCTGTCCGCAAGCTGCCATGATGTCTTCACCACGAGTTTGACGCACGGGAGCAGATAGCCCTGCACCAACTACAATATCCTGGAAAGCAGCTATTCTTAGAGGGTCGGAACACTCGAAATTTGATCCTGGCCAAGGGTTAAATGGAATAAGGTTCACTTTGGCAGGAATACGGGAGAGGATTTTTACAAGCCGACGAGCATCCGCATCACTATCGTTAATACCTTTTAACATTACGTACTCAAACGTGATCCGGCGCGCATTCGACACTCCAGGATATTCACGGCAAGCTAAAAGAAGCTCTTCGAGCGGATACTTCTTGTTGATAGGCATTATTTCACTTCGGGTATCATTATCAACCGCATGGAGAGAAACCGCTAAATTAACATTGAGCTCTTCCCCGCATCGGCGCATTTCAGGAACAACACCGGAAGTGGATAAGGTGATGCGACGCTTTGATAGAGCAAGGCCTTCGCCATCCATAATAATTTTTAAAGCCGTTTTTACTGCTTCATAGTTATATAGAGGCTCCCCCATACCCATCATGACAACATTAGAGATAAGGCGAGTGCCTCCTGAGGGTGTGGGCCACTCACCAAATGCATCACGTGCAAGCATGAACTGCCCAAGTATTTCTCCAGATGTCAAATTACGCACTAATCTCTGAGTTCCGGTGTGACAGAATTTGCAAGTTAGCGTGCAACCTACTTGCGAGGATACACAAAGAGTTCCTCGATCTGACTCGGGAATATGAACGGTTTCAGCTTCCTCTCCGTCTTCATATGAGAGAAGCCATTTAGATGTACCATCTGTAGAGTTAAGGGCTTCCTTAACCGTCGGCCGCGCAATTACAAATCTGTCCGCTAAATCATTTCTAAAAGATTTTGACAAATTAGACATGCTGTCAAACTCAGTTGTACCTTGGTAGTACAACCAGTGCCACAATTGCTTAGCTCGAAATGCAGGATGCCCAAGTTGAGTTACCTCATCTGTAAGCGCTTTCCTACTTAGGCCAATTAAATTGGTTTTGTTGGCCATTGCTTACAGGAAGACAAACATGACAATCACAAAGATTGGCATTAGGACAGAAAAGGACCATGCCATATACCCAAAAAAGGTAGGCATCTTCACCTTCTCATTTTCAGCAATTGCTTTGACCATAAAATTAGGTGCGTTGCCTATGTATGAGAGTGCCCCCATAAATACTGCACCCATTGAAATTGCAAGCAATGTAGTTGCAAAAGTAGTCATAAATGCGTCCGGACTTGCGCCAACTGCCTTAAAGAACACCAAGTAAGTTGGGGCGTTATCTAAGAACCCCGATAGAAGCCCTGTGGCCCAGAAATATGCCTGTGGGAGAGGCTGTCCATCTGCTGCGGATACCAGTCCAATTATGAAGCCTAGGGACCCGTCTGCGCCGCCTTTCAAGATAGCAATTACGGGTGCGATTGTTAGGAAGATGCCAATGAAAAGTTTGGCAACCTCGACAATTGGAAACCAATTGAACCCATTATTTGCTCGACTGTCGTTATTGGTGAGCCTTAGAGACAGGATAGTAATAACAATAAGCAAAAGATCACGTGTCAAATTTTGGGTTTTATAATCAACCGTAAATAATTTGATTGGTTGCCAGTCGGGTTTCCAGGTGCCGGACAAGAGCACTGCGCCCACTATACCAACAAGAAGGAGAAAATTAATTAGGCCCTCAACCCTTAATGGTGCGTGAGGCGTCATGTCAGACACTTTCATGGCGGCAGGGTTTTCATGTGGATAATAATAAAATCTATCAAGCAAGTAGTAGACGATTAGCACTAAAACTGAGACCAAGACCATTGGCCAAAACATTGCTTGAGTAGGCCAGAAAAAACTGATCCCATTGAGGAAGCCTAGGAAGAGTGGGGGGTCACCAAGAGGAGTTAGAGACCCTCCAATGTTTGCAACCAAGAATATGAAAAATATTACAGTATGCACCTTATATTTTCGATCCTTATTCGCCCTAAGGAGTGGGCGAATGAGGAGCATAGCAGCACCTGTAGTTCCCATCCAAGATGCGAGCACTGTCCCAATTACTAATATCGCCACGTTCGTTTCCGCATGACCTGTGAGCGTACCCTTGACGTGGATACCTCCAGCTACTGTGAACAGAGCAAGTAAAAGCAATATGAAAGGTATGTATTCGTGGAACAGAACCTCGAGTATAACGAATAAGGAGGTCTCCCAACTTATGAAGAGAAGACACGGTATTAGGAAACAAGCAGCCCAAAACCCTGCAATCTTACCAAAATTTTCATGCCAGAAGTGAGGTGCAATTACGGGGAATGTAGCAATTGATAGCAACATCCCAACGAATGGAATTCCCCACTCTAGGCCTAAGGTGTTCCCTTTCAGAGCAAGTGCGCTCTCGGCTGCAAAAGCTGATTGTGGAGACAATACTATGGCAAATAAAGATAAGGCGGTTAATAAACGTGCTGATAACATCGGCGCGCCTTTAGTAGTTTTCGTTGTTCTTGGGAAGCGCTTGCCATGCACCATTTATGCAAATCTCTGCAGGAGAAAATTGAGCTTTGTAGGCCATTTTTTTTGATCCTTTTACCCAGTATCCAAGGTGCACATGGGGTAATTCTGCTTTTGCAGCCGTAGCTATAAGTGACAGTATGACAAATGTTCCTAAGGATGGATAACTTGGGTTCAGTGAGAAATAAGAGTAAACCGCGGACAGTCCGTCTGGAAGTAAATCTGCTAGACAAGCGGCGACTAGTGGACCCTCTGCACTTCCTTTACGCCAGGTGAGCAATTTAGTTTTAACGGGTGTGTCACTGACCATCGCTGCAAAGTCTTGACGGGTCATGTTTGCCATAGATCCGCCTCCATGCCGGCCCTGCACATATTTTGTAAAAAGAACCCAGTGCTCGTGATCAATGACGGGCGCCTCCAAAGAGAGATGCAAGGCATCGTATTTTCGGATAAGCCGACGCTGCGTCTTGTTGGGTTGAAAATCAAGTGCTCGAACCCGCAGTGGCTGGCAAGCTTGACAGTCTGGACAGATGGGTTGGTAGGCTGCGTCGTGGCTTCTTCGAAAGCCATTGTTAGTTAATTCTGCAAAGCCCTCGCTATCGCCCTTTTGGATTAATGTAACCAGCTTTTGTTCATTCAAGTTGGGTAGATATGGGCATGAATCCGGGCGCGAAGTAAGAAAAATACGCTCCACTGCCTCCCAATTAAAAGGTTTCATGCCTGACATCTTTACTAAATAGGTTGATCGCCGTTGATTTAAAACCGGAAAACCGCTTTAGGACGCACTGAATTCGCAGGAGGTTAAACATGGCTAAAATTGATAAATCTAAACTACCAAGTCGCCACACAACAGTTGGTCCAGCTCGCGCACCGCACCGGTCTTATCTTCATGCTATGGGTTTAGGCGATGAAGCTATTGCGCAACCTTTGATCGGTGTTGCCACTACCTGGAACGAAGCTGCTCCTTGTAACATTTCTCTGGCTCGCCAGGCGCAGGTGGTAAAAAAAGGCGTCGAGGCAGCTCAAGGCACGCCAAGAGAGTTTACAACAATCACGGTGACTGATGGAATCGCAATGGGCCATGAGGGCATGAAGTCGTCTCTTGTATCTAGAGAAGTAATTGCTGACTCAGTGGAGCTTACGATGCGTGGTCATTGTTATGATGCATTAGTTGGCCTTGCTGGTTGCGATAAATCTCTACCTGGAATGATGATGGCTATGGTGCGATTAGATGTGCCTTCTGTGTTTCTATACGGTGGATCAATCCTGCCTGGAAGTTTTAAAGGTAAAGACGTAACAGTGCAGGATCTTTTTGAGGCCGTTGGACAGCATGCCGTTGGTGATATGTCAGATGAAGACCTACATTTGCTTGAGTGTATGGCCTGCCCGTCGGCTGGCTCTTGTGGAGCTCAGTTTACGGCCAACACTATGGCCTGTGTGTCTGAAGCTATTGGCTTGGCACTGCCTCATTCTGCGGGCGCCCCTGCTCCATATGAAATACGTGATACATATGCGTACAAATCAGGTGAAGCAGTGATGAACTTGGTGGAGAAGCAGATACGCCCTCGTCAAATTGTAACCCGCAAAGCTCTAGAAAATGCTGCACGTGTAGTGGCCGCCTCTGGTGGCTCAACCAATGCCGGCTTGCATCTGCCTGCGATTGCGAATGAGTGTGGTATTGATTTTGATCTTCATGATGTTTGTGACATTTTTAAAGATACACCATACATTGCTGATCTTAAGCCTGGTGGTAAGTTTGTAGCCAAGGACATGTTTGAAGTCGGTGGTGTTCCTTTGCTTATAAAAGCCCTGATAGAGGGTGGCTACATGCACACAGAGGAAATGACTGTGACGGGCAAAACCCTGGGAGAGAATCATGATACGATTCCATGGAACGCTGATCAAAAAGTCATCTTCCCCACTTCTAATCCATTATCACCAACTGGCGGTGTCGTCGGTTTGAAGGGGAATCTTGCCCCCGAAGGAGCAATTGTGAAGGTCGCTGGAATGGCCAAGCGCTTTTTCTCTGGTCCAGCGCGGGTCTTTGAGTGTGAGGAAGACTGTTTTTCTGCAGTGCAGGGGCAGCGTTATGAAGACGGTGAGGTTCTAGTTATCCGAAACGAAGGCCCAAAAGGTGGTCCTGGCATGCGTGAAATGTTGTCAACGACGGCAGCCATCTATGGTCAGGGCCGCGGCGATAAGGTTGCATTGATTACAGATGGCCGCTTTTCTGGCGCAACTAGGGGTTTTTGTATTGGGCATGTTGGTCCAGAGGCTGCTGTCGGAGGGCCAATTGGTCTTTTAAAAGATGGTGATTTGATAACTATTGATGCAGATGAAGGAACTATTGAAGTCGATGTTGATGCTGATGAAATGGTGCGTAGACGTAAGAAATGGCAGCCACGAACACACAACTATAATTCAGGTGCTATTTGGCGTTATGCTCAAACGGTAGGTTCGACTGAAAAAGGAGCTGTTTGCCACCCTGGTGCTAAGGCTGAAACCCATGTATTCGCAGAGATCTAGGTTGGTAGGAGCTGGCATTTACGTTAAGTAATCTTTTCTCTCCGGTCAGTAGATTTTGAATCTGGATAGCGCTCGATATGTGACCGATTAAAGGCCAGCATATGCGGACCAAACTCCATCAAAGAGGGAAATCCCGAGCCTAGCAGCAGCTACTAGCGCGAGAGCCATTATCATTCTTCGCTGGTTGGCAGTGTTTACAAAGCGTGCCAACGGGCCGCCAACAAATACCGCCAACATAGCTAAGAATGCGCCCACGAATGCAATTTGTAGGTCTGTTTCATTAAAATTAGCTCCAGATCCGAGAATAATTCGCGAGCCCGAGGTCATGAAAAATAATGGGCAAATCGACGCAATAAAGGCAGTGCCAACAATTCCGCGTGAGAAAAAATATGGCGCAATAGTTGGCCCAGGCATGCCTATGGTTCCAGTCATAAATCCAGTTGCGCCGCCACCGACCCAAGTTTTGGATAATAGCGTCGAGTTAGCGAGAGAGGCTCGCCCTATCAAATTAATTCCGGCAAAAACTATCACAATCAGTCCAAAAGTTTGGAATAGAGCTCGCACCCAAGGCACGTCCCCAAAATAAAACGCTAAAGCATAACCCACAGACATGCCCAATATTGTAGGTGGCATTACCACAAGCGTCTCAGACCAGCGTAACTCGTGCCTGAGTTGAATCATTGTTGTGACAGTTACTCCCATTCCAATTATGGCGCCAATATAAACAGCAGTGAACGGCTCGTATACCGCGAGGACAAAACCTGATAGGATAATCCCAAAACCCATGCCTGCAATCCTTTGAATAAGTGATCCAAAGAATGCTGCTAAGAGCAATCCAGGCGCTACTTGGAAAATATCAACCAGCATCAAGTTCGGCAATTAAGCCACTTGCTAGCGAACCAAAGGCAAGAAATGTCATCGATATGATTAAAATCCGATGTAACCCGTCTGACATGTATTTGGCGGTCACGGAACCTGCCAAGCTGCCAATGACAATCAATGCAGACCCAATCAGCATGATTTGGCTGAAACCTTGAACTGGGGTTGAGAAATATCCACCGATCAAAAGTCTAACGCAACATCCCGCGAGGCCTACGAGAGCAATCGTTACACGAACCGGGTTTCCAATAAAGCCTCTTGCCAGCAAAAAGGCGCTGATCGGTGGCCCCGGAAACGATAGGGCACCAGTCATTATACCTGTGAGCCCGCCTCCTACATCGCTTCGAGCCATATAGTTAGGCTTACCACGAATGGGTGGTCTGATCATGGTTATAAATGTGTAGAAAACAACCATAAGTCCAAGGATTAGCATTATGGCTTTGGATACGTACAGCCCAATCAGAAACCCGACAAGGAAGCCAGCGGCCAAAGGTGGGCTTATGTCTTTTAAGGTTGATGTAGGCGTCTCACGATACAAACTTACTGCAATAAAACTTAGGTTTAGGATCGATAACGGAGCAGCGATAAATAACGCAGTAGGTTGATCAATATTAGGCAACGCGAGCAGCGCTGCCACAACCACGAGAGCAAAGCCTACTCCGGTTGAGCGCGCTGCAAATGCTCCGAAGAGTATGGCAGATAAAACAGTTCCATAGGTGCTAAAAAACTCAACCCAAGGCATGGACTGAAACATTAGGTATCATAACCTTCCGAGCAGGAAAATTCTGACTCAAGGCTTATAAAACTCTGCCCAGATTGGAGCATGATCTGAAGGTTTTGCGTCTTTCTCTATTCTCGCATCACGGTCTACGCCTGCGCCTTTCAAATTGTCCGCTAGCTGAGGAGTTACAAGCATAAAATCAATATTCAGTCCCTGATCTTTTTGAAAACGACCAGACTTAAAGTCCCAGAAGGTGTAGTCATGATTATCTGCCCTAACTTCACTTAGTCCTAGGTTTTTCATCCGAAACCAGGCCGCGCGCGCCTCTCTCTGAACA
>CAXQZM010000066.1:0-7390 GCA_964228455.1 Alphaproteobacteria bacterium
GACGTGTGCTCTTCCGATCTATTCCATGTAGAACCGGAACACGCCCATAACCGGCCCGCAAGCCTGAAATTTGCAGCAGAGCGCTCATGATCGATGCCCCAAATAAACTTCACGGGCCCGTTTATCGGCAGAAATCGCGTCCATCGTGTCCTCCATCAAAATACCACCTTCATGGAACAAGGTTACTTGGCGCGATATCATGCGGATGAATTGCATATCATGTTCCACGACTATGAGGGCAGATGTCTTATTTATCTCCTCAATTAGTTGAGCAGTACGGTAAGTCTCTTCATGTGTCATGCCTGCAGCAGGTTCATCCAGTAACACTAGCCAAGGCTCAGCAGCGACCACCATTCCAAGCTCAACCCATTGGCGTTGACCATGTGCCAGGCGCCCTACTAGGGAACGGCGAATATCACCCAAGTCCAATCGATCAATGGTTTCCGCCGTCAATGCACGAGCACGTGATTCACCATGCCAGCGTCGTGCGGATAACCATATATTTTCTTCAGCCGTCAGACCGTCAAAAACATTTGGTACTTGTGTCTTTATGCCGACTCCAAGGCTTGCAATTTCAAAAGGTTCGGCCCCTGTCATTTCATGACCGCGGATCAATACCTCACCTGAAGTAGGCACGAGCTGTCCTGTAAGACATTTAAAAAAAGTCGACTTTCCTGCGCCATTAGGTCCGATTAGGCAGCGTAATTCTCGATCATATAAAGTAAAATCAACCTGTTCTACCGCGCGCACGCCGCCGAAATGCATACAGAGTTCACGGGTCTCGACTACTACATCGCCACGTTTTCGTTTCATCGAGTACCCTCCGCTCGGCGTCGACGTCGCACTCGCCGCTGTGATTTCTTCTGTCTAGCACTGGCCCAGCCAATGATTGTCGGTGCTACTCCCTTGGGTACAAGTAGGACGAAAATTATGAGAATAATACCTAATACAAGATTGTTGTTGAAAACAGACTGCCCACCAAGTGCAGATGTTACGTAGAAAAGCGCAAATGTGGCCCCTATCGGACCAATCAAAGTCCCGCGCCCACCAACGATCACCCAGATAATTGTAAGTGCCGCATTATATAGGTTGAAAATATCCGGCGTGATACGACCAACCCCGTTACAAAATAGTACTCCACCAACAGCAGCTATACCTGCACCAATGGTAAAGATACCTAACTTGTATGCACGAATGTCGTACCCCAGAAGTTCGGCGCGTAGTTCATTCTCTCTAATTGCCACGCAAACGCGCCCAAACTTTGTATTTACAAGCCAACCAACAAACACATAGCAGATTATAAGTGCAGCCATAGCCACGTAAAACACCTGTTCCGGAAATAGACACGACGCGGGATTCCAAGGTAAGTTAATAGGTGGAGAGGATACCCCGTTAAAACCTCCAAGTAATGCATTCCCGATTTTATATTCAGGACCAGAAGTACGTCTTATTAGTGAGAAAAAGATGAGCGTTACCGTTAGCGTAATAACGCCCAGATAAACGTCTGATACTCGGCCATAAAAAATGAAATATCCCAGCGCACTTGCAAAGGCCGAGGTAACCATAATTGCCACAAGGATAGCCCATGTCGATCCGCCAAAATTAATTGCAGATATGGTGTAAACATAAGCTCCTAGTCCGAAGAACGCAACTTGACCAAAACATAGAATACCTCCGTAACCCCAAATCAATGCCAGGCTTAAGGCAAGCACAGATAGTGCTATCGCGGTGGTAAGATTAATGATTGTGAAGAGCTGAAGAACACTGGGTGCAGCGAGCATAAAAATTATACCCAGCAATGCGTATATGAAAGTCGGGCGCATCTTACGTAACATACTATTGGTCATAGCGATTTCCTAAAGAAACGGCCTGTTATGCCCCTTGGCATCAAGCGGAGAAGAATTATAGCAGCTAAAAGCAGTGCTATTTCACCGAACGTAGACCCTGCGATGAAAGAAAAGATACCATTGATCCCACCTAGCAGAATCGAACCCGCGGTTGTCCCTGCAAGGATGGCGGCACCACCAGATATAACGGTTATGAAGGCCTTTGCGATATAAGTAGCGCCAATTGTTGGAAGCACGCCAGTGATCGGGGCCAGCAATCCACCGGCAAGGCCCGACACTGCAGCACCTAAACCAAATGTTATCATGTAAATATTACTGGTCGAAACCCCAAGCGCCGAAGCCATTTCTGCGTTTTGCATCGTACCGCGCGCTAGCAGACCGAGTTTGGTGAAACGCAGCGTCAACCAGACTCCAAACAACAACAATATGGTAACAATAATTAGAAAAAACTCGTAGCCAGAAGCCGAGTATTCCCCAATACGCAAAACTCCAAGCGGTGGTGATACTGTTGTCCCAGTCGAAGCGCCAAAAAGCGATGTAACAATCCCTACCAGTAACAAAGATAAACCCCATGTAGCGAGAAGCGTGTCGACCATCCGCCCATAAAGCCAGCGTATCAAAAGCCGTTCTACTACTACACCGATCACTCCAACTATCAGAGGAGCCAGTATCAGCATCGATATCCAGATATTGATCCCAGCATTTGTGGCTACTACGACGGTGTATCCACCCAACATTAGGAACTCGCCATGTGCAAGGTTGATGACCCGCATCATGCCAAAAATAATTGCCAATCCTAGGCTAATCAACGCTAAATTAGATATAACGTAGATAAGTTGGAATAGAACTGCAACGATAAGATCCAATGGTTAGCTCCTGAAAAAGAGTGTCCGGCCAAAGGCCGGACTGTTGTTTTTTAATCGATCCCAGCAGCAGCTAGGCCATTTTCGAATAGGAAGGTAGACTGGTTAGGGTTAGCCACCAAATCACAAACTAACTGCGTATCCGCAGGAGGCTGTGCTTCGTAACTTTCTACGATATTCCATTTCTGATCTTTTAGATCACCAATATAAACATTCATGTTACAGTGGTTAGTCTGCGCATCGATAGCAACAGCGCCTGAAGGTCCATTATAGGTTAACCCCGACCGCAAAGCCTCAATTACGGGATCACGATCTGGTGTTCCAGCCAACTTAACGGCCTCAGCCCAGAGCATCGCACCCTCATATGATCGTACTGCTAGTTCATTCATAACTGGTCGATCTGCACCTAAACGCGCATCAAGTCTCTCAAGGAATTTTTTATTAGTCGGATTGTCAGCACCTTCAAAATAAGAATAAGAGGCAACAATGCCATCACCTTCTTCGGCTGATATCAATGTTTGTTCATTACCCACGCCGAACGTAGTTGAGGCAATTGGGATTTCTTTATTCATACCAGCGGCTGCATACTGCCGATAGAACGATACATGCGCGCCACCGACCAGTGCCGAAATCACAAAGTCAGGTTTTGCGGTTTGGATCTTGTTAATGGTTGGACCAAAGTTAGTCACATCTAACGGGAAGAATTCAACATCAAGCGTCTCACCACCATTCTCCTTAACAAAGCGCTGCATCCATTGCGCAGTGATTTGCCCATAATTGTAATCGGCAGCAACAATGTAAACCTTTTTGCCCCACTTATTCATGGCATACGGCACAACTTTGGCAACTGTTTGCGCAGGAGTGGATCCAGTGCAGAAATTATTATAATCGCAGACTCCGCCCTCATACTGCGTATTGTAGAAATACAGTGATTTAAAGCGTGCCAATGTTGGACGTATTGCCTCTCGACTCGCAGATGTAATTCCACCGTGAACAGTATGAGCACGATCTCCAGCAGCGGCTTGGGTAGCGTATTGTGTATAGAACTGGATCGTCGATTGAGCATCATAAAGCTTTAGTTCGACTTCTCGCCCCAAAAGGCCACCCGCATCATTGATGTCGTCAATTGCCATTTTGGTAGTTTCAGCCATAGGCGCCCCATATATATCTAGACCCCCAGAAAGGTCGAGAATCGAGGCAAAGATGATTTTGTCATTTCCCTGCGCTCGCCCAATGATGGGGGCCGAGGACATAGCTAATGCCGAAGATCCGGCAAGAAAACTTCTGCGTGAAAACGTCATTTTATTTACTCCTTGTTGGGGTTTAAACTAATGCAGGCTCTATTAACTGCATTAATCATTATTTTCAGACTTATTGCTGTCTGTTGTGGTTTTACCGTCTATTTCTTCTGTTTTGGATGACCCACTACTGCGCCGCTCTAAATTCTTTGTTACGCCTCGTACACCATCAGAGATGTTCATGCCCACCTCCTCTCCCAATTTCTGAACTGCTGGAAGTTGAAGTGCCATATTCAGTACGCCATCGACTAACTGGTTCACGGTCCCTGGATCACCGCTTCCACCGTTATCAGACCCTGAATTACCCATACCGGTGATGTGATTTATCCGAATACTTTCGATTTTTTCAGCTGGCTTCAGCATACGTTCCACGACCTCAGGGAGTGTCTTAATCCGCTCCTCATCAAGCTTCATCGCCATGAGCTCAATACTTTGCGCGTTCTCAGCATCAATCACAGCAGCTCGGCCGTTTGCTTCCGCTATCAGCTTTGCTTTTTGCGCCTCAGCCCTATCAAGCATCGCCTTCGCCTCTGCTTCGGCCATGGCAAGCATTGATGCCACTTCTGAGCGAACACGGGTATCATCAACTTCAGCTTGTTCAGTGGCGCGGATCAACGCTAACGCCTTCTCACGGTCTGCCGCTGCCTGTTCTCGGATCGTACGTACTTTTTCCTCTGCCTCAGCACCAGCAGCGGTAGCTGCGATCGCTTCGGCCTCTGCGTGCGCTTCTTCCACGCGTTTAGCAGACATTTTCACGGCATTTTCTGTCTCTGCTAATGCAGTGGCCAATTCAGCCGCCAACGCTTTCTCGCGCAGCTCTCTATCTTTATTTATTTCATTTAGGCGAACTTCGCGCTCGCGCGCTATCCGCGCAGCTTCACGGCGCTGTTCAGATGTCGCCTGCTCTTCAGCAGTTTCAGCCATCGAACGCGAACGTGCTATCTCAATCTCTCGCTGCTGTGTAATTGTCGCTTCTTCTTCCTCGCGGCTGATTGTAAGCTTTCTCTTGGTAGCATCGAGCTGGCTCTGGCGCACTGCAACCTCAGCATCCGACTCGATTATAGCTCGCTCCTTCTTGTTAACTGCAATAATCTCCGCTAAGCGCCGCATTCCTAGCGCATTAAATGCGTTATTTTCATCCAAAGCATGAAATGGGGTTTGGTCAATTCGGGTCAAAGACACGGACTCCAGTAGCAGGCCGTTTTGAGCCAGATTATCAACCAACAGCTCTGATACATCTTGAGAGTAACCTGAACGATTATCCTGAAGATCGTCCATTGTATAACGCGCAGCCACGGATAGCATAGCATCAACTAACTTACCCTCAAGGGTTTCAGCTAAGTCCGAGGATCTGAAGGATTTGCTTGCGAGCGCCTGCGCTGCAGTAGCAACGCCTTCTGCACTAGCCCGAACGCGAACATAAAATTCCGCACCAACATCCACTCGGAGTCGATCTTTTGTTATGATGGACTTTGGCCCTAATCTTTCAATTTCAAGCTTAATTGTCCTCATATTTACTTCGGAAACTTTGTGTAAGAATGGGAGGGCCAAGCAACCTCCGTCCAATACAACTCGTTGGCCGCCCGCACCCGTCCGAACAAGACTAACCTCTCGGGTGGCCTTTCTGTAATATCGGTTGAGAAAGAGGATTGCTAAAATCGCAAGGACAACCAACACGATTATGCTGACAAATATCTCCATAATTCTATCTCCATACCTTTTAAAACGGGCACATAGGAGCAGAACTATGGCGATCAGCCCAGCGGTTAAGCAACTACACGCAGCGTCGATTGGTAGTCTTAATATTTTGTAGTTCCAGCATGACCACAAAACGAATTGTGTCAATAAAAACAAATATTAGCGTCTGATAAAAATTTATCAGATAGTCTTCACCAGATATTTTTCGCTAGAGGACTGCCTCACCAGAAATTACAGCGCGCACCAAAATACAGATGCAAACGGATATCTCCAATTTGTTAGCACAGTAACAAATTTTCCCGATTTTATTGCTTTTTTGAGTCGTCATGCGCTAGCGATGACCTCAAGACTAATTTTAAGAGACTCGATCATATCTTCGAGATTCATTGACGACCAGTCGGCCCTCTGATGCCTTTCGATACAACTCTCCTCAGAAACGTTCTTAAGTAATTCTGTTACTTGTTGTGGTAGGTAAGGAAGGTGCACAAACCCAGATAATACGTGTGAATGATTCGCCTTACAGTGGTGTAGAGATATATAAGCCGTCGCGTTGCATAGGTAAGTACCAGCGCTACCAGATTGACGGCAAGGCCTACCGGAAGCCCGAACTGCTTTTTCGATTTCGTCGGCAGGCAATGTGGTAAGATAGCCATCTGGGCCGTCATCTAGCACTTTGCCATTCTGTCTGTACCCTGCATTATCTGGCAACTCAAACCATGACCAGTTCGTAGCCATGCGCTCGATACGTATCATTGGTTCGCCTGGCCATAGACCCAGCGAGACAATTGCAAGCGGGGAAAAGGTATCGATCAGCTTTGGAATATCTTTTTTTATCTGATGAAAATCTACTGGGAGACTGTGACCCTGAACCCGGACACCCGCAACTGTCATTCCATTCAGTGCAAGAGCAACCCGTTCAGAAGGATTTTCACTGCGGCCTCCATAACTTTGAAATCCAGTCACAAGTATCATCAATTCTTTCCTTTTCTACATCACAGATGCCGTCAATAATCATGATGAAGCAATTCGATACACCTACTATCGCCCCATTATAAACGGGCAAGCCATAGACATTTTAGCCGTTATTAGTGCTCTTCGCCAAGTATAGAGGGCAAAATGTCCATATACCCACTTACCTAAAGTTTTAGGTGTCATGTATCGGAAATTCAAAAGGCGAAATATAAAACTGAGCAGAAAAGCTATCTGCTTGGACGTGAAGAGACAATAACGGCCTTCGCTGAGGCGTTTCATGCAGAGGTGAAGCAACGTCAAACACGCACAGCGTCACAGAAGACGGTCGTTCAACAGGACCTGCTGAAGGTGGAAACTGGTATCCAACGCTGTGTTGATCTTCTGTTGCACTCAGACACGCCCATGGACAGCATCCGCAATACGCTTGAAGAACTAGAGGCGCAAAAGCGTGCACTTACTCGAGAGCTATCACTGCAAACAGAAGAAGATAAGATCGTACTCCATCCCAATATTGGTGAGCTATATGCCCGCAAGATTGGGGATCTAAACAGCCTTCTGCAGAATGATACCACCAAACACCAGACCACTGAGATCATCCGATCCCTGATTGAGAAGATCGTGGTGTCACCCACAGGCCAGCGTGGCAAAAGCGATGTGATTTTACACGGCGCTTTGGCGTCCATACTCGCATACGCAAACGACACCGCTCAAA
>CAXQZM010000067.1:0-10606 GCA_964228455.1 Alphaproteobacteria bacterium
AGATAACGATCATAACAATCACCATTGACACCAACAGGGATTAAAAAGTCGAGTTCGTCGTATACCTCGTAGCTCTGATTTCTTCTGAGATCCCATTCGATGCCTGAACCTCTGAGCATCGGACCAGTAAAACCGAGTTGCATGGCTCTTTCAGGAGTCACGACTCCGATATCTACGGTTCTTTGCTTCCATATCCTGTTATCTGTGAGCAGAGTTTCATATTCATCTACAAGAGATGGAAATCGGTTGGTAAAGTCTTCAATGAAATCAAGCAATGAGCCTGCTCTGTTATAGTTTAATTTTTTGACCTTTTTCTCAGATATAAACTTGTTAGCTTTGTATTGTGGCATCTCATCCGGTAAGTCACGATAGACTCCACCAGGCCTATAGTATGTTGCATGCATCCTTGCACCTGATACAGCTTCATATGCATCATATAGGTCCTCTCGTTCCCGAAAGCAATAGAGGAATAAGGCCATTGCTCCAATATCAAGACCATGACAACCCAACCACAATAAATGAGTCATGATTCTTGTGATTTCATCGTACATGACTCTTATATATTGTGCCCTTTTGGGAGGTTCAATCTCCAATAGACTCTCGATTGCTAGCACATATGGATGCTCACAACACATCATCGAAACATAGTCCATTCTATCCATATATCCGATCGAATGATTGAACGGTTTGATTTCAGCAAGTTTTTCTGTGCCTCTGTGCAAAAGACCGATGTGTGGGTCGAGATTTCTAATCACCTCACCGTCCATCTCCATAATTAACCGTAAAACACCATGAGCTGCTGGGTGCTGGGGGCCAAAATTAAGCGTCAGGGGTTTGATTGCAGTCTCAGACATTAGCTATCGCGCCCCTCCGCTTTCTCATCGCCAGGAAGACGAGTTAGGCCCTCCCAAGGGCTTAAAAAGTCAAAACTTCGGTATTCCTGAGCAAGATTTACAGGCTCATAAACTACGCGTTTTTCTTCAGCATCATAGCGCACTTGAGAGTGTCCAGTGAGAGGGAAATCTTTCCTTAGCGGATGACCTTCAAAGCCATAATCCGTTAATATGCGACGCAAATCTCTATTGCCCTCGAAGAACAGCCCGTACATATCCCAAACTTCTCGCTCGTACCAACTGGCACTAGGGAAAAGACCCTCAAGTGTGGGGACACCCTGATGTTCGTCTATCGCTAATTTTGCACGCACGCGAAGGTTTAGCTTCAAAGACAAGAACTGGTAAGCGAGCACAAACCGTGGAGACCGGCCTGGGTAGTCTATGGCAGTTATATCCATCAATTGGCTACACTGGGCAGATGAATCATTTCGTAGAAACTGCGCGAGGGTGGGAAGCAAATCCGGGGTTGTCCAAAGCACAAGCTCGTTTGCCTCGGATTCCGACTTTAAAATTAGTCCTTCTTGCAAGCTGGCAGCGTCTCTAAGATCTAAAAGAATTTCGGACAACTGGCTCATCGCTTTATCAACCCGCCTTCACGCTTTATTTTTCTTTGAAGCTGCAGAATACCATACACCAAGGCTTCAGCCGTAGGTGGGCAGCCGGGTACATAAATATCTACCGGCACTATCCTATCACAACCTCTTACAACCGAATAAGAGTAGTGATAATACCCGCCCCCATTCGCACACGAACCCATAGAAATTACCCACCGAGGCTCTGGCATTTGATCATAAACTTTGCGCAAAGCAGGGGCCATTTTATTTGTTAATGTGCCCGCTACAATCATAACATCGGATTGCCGTGGGGAAGGACGAAAGAGACAACCAAATCTATCTAAATCATAGCGTGCTGTGCCTGCGTGGATCATTTCGACTGCACAGCAAGCCAAACCGAAAGTCATTGGCCAAAGCGAACCCGATCTCGCCCACGCAATTAGTTTATCTGCATTAGCAAGAAGGACATTTTTTTCCTCTAATTGTTGCAAGGCGTCTGCTAGGACAGCATCCTGATCCTCACCAGGTGCCAACGGCGCTGTGTTACTATCCCCAATAACTTGACTCTGAATATTCATAACTACTCCCACTCAAGAGCGCCTTTGCGCCACTCATAAACAAAGCCACTCGTTAAAATTGTTAGAAAAACCATTACTGAGAAAAAACCTGTCCAACCGACCTTCAAGAATGTCACAGCCCATGGAAATAAAAATGCTACTTCTAGATCAAATATAATAAAGAGTATCGCCACTAGATAAAATCTAACATCAAACCTTGACCTAGCATCATCGAATGCTTCAAATCCGCACTCATATGCGGAGTTCTTCTCCAGGTCCGGACGGGAAGGAGCGAATACAAAAGCAATACCCACCAGTGCGACAGCAAAAACAACTGCAATGCCTAAAAAAATAAAAATCGGGAAGTACCCCGAAAGCAGAGTCGACAAGTCGTCCATTCAACGCTCCATAATCAATCGGAGCCGCCTTAGCGCCTCATTATCCAAAAAACTAGCGCGGGTCAGTTATACAGCTTTGCGTATTGTCGCAGGATAAACCCTTTACAAGACATTTACAGGTTCAAGACACCCCCATTTTCACTTCGGTCTTGAGCGATGACCTCATATCCGGGTATTTCTGGCTCATGATCAAGTATTTCTTTGGGAAAGCCGGGGGCACTTACCTTCGACCCAACTTGATCTTCTAAGCGTCGAATTATGTTTGGAGAAAGTTCGCGCTCCCCATACCTTGCTATTCCATCCTTAAATATTTCCACGATCATTGGAGAGAGTTCCAACTTAACCCCTGATCTATTTGCAATATCTTGGAATAAGCCAATGTCCTTCAAGACAAGGTCCATGGTAAAAGAAATATCTCGCGATCCATTTAGAATGACTTGACTCTCAGTTTCATGAACAAACGAAGTGCCAGAAGAAATAGCTATAGCCTCAAATGCGATATTGAGGTCCATTCCAGCTAATTTGGCGACCATTAAAGCCTCAGAGCAGGATACTAGATTAACTGTCGCAAGGTAGTTTGTTACAACTTTAAGTATGGATGCGCTTCCTAAAGGCCCAGTGTGCAGCACTCTTCGACCCATTTTAGTTAAAGTTGGCAGCACAATCTCAAACGTATCACGATCGCATCCAGCAAAAATAGAAATATTACCAGTGTCAGCTCGATGACAACCTCCAGACACCGGGCAATCAACCGGTCTTCCCCCTCTTTGAGTCACAAGATCACCTAAATATTTAACCTCCGTTTCGTCCGTAGTTGACATCTCTAACCAGATTTTTCCCTCAGACATGCCGTGAAGCAATCCATCAACGCCGGTTACCACTTCCCTGGAGGCCGCAGGAGATGGCAAACAAGTTATTACCATATCGCAAGCCTGCATCATTTTTTTTGGGCTTGGGGCGCAGTCCGCCCCTAGATCTACAAATGACTGGGTCAGAGATTCATCCAAATCCCGAACCATAACTTGCTGATTATTTCGAATAAGCGAGCCAGCAAGTTTTCCGCCAACATTGCCTAAGCCAATAAAACCGATTTTCATAATACTTCCCATTCCCTAAGTGCTGGAGTTTTCTTTTTCGCTACACTAACCCAAAGATGTGAAAAGCACTCAAAACGTCTCTTATGTTCCAAACCCGGCGCCTATCGAAGTTGTATATGAAGATAGTGATATCGCGGTGGTCGTAAAACCAAATAATCTTTTAACCGTCCCTGGCCGTGGACCTGACAAATCAGATTGTGCAGAAGCCAGGCTCAAGCAGAAAGGTTACAAATTTGTGCGTGCCGCGCATCGTTTAGATCAGGATACCTCGGGCCTAGTTATTTTTGGTCTAACTCCTGAGGGACATAGGGCAGCCAATATGATGTTTGAATCAAAAAAAGTGACCAAATATTATGAAGCAATTGTTACAGGCTCGCCCACGACAGATAAAGACGAATGGTTAATTGACCTACCTTTAGCCCTCGACTGGCCAAACCGCCCCAAACACATTGTAGATTTTAAACAAGGGAAACCCTCACAAACCCTCGTTAAAATAATTGAAAGATATTCGGGGAAAACCCGCTTGTTGCTGAAACCAATAACTGGTCGGTCTCATCAATTACGGGTCCACCTTTCATACGAGGGAACCCCAATTTACGGAGATCCACTCTACGGAACAACAATCGACTCAAATCGTATGTGCTTGCATGCCTGCCGCTTGATATTTGATCATCCGCTTTGTGGAGATCGAATAAATCTTAGAAGCCCCGCACTATTTTGATCCCTCAATATTAGTGATTTATGACGATCAAGTCCGGTGTTGCCCTAGTGGTTAATAGCTCTGGGCCGTTTGGCGTTACAACAATGTTTTCTTCGTGCACCATCATCAAACCATCACCATAACTAAGGGAGGGTTCAATAGTGAGTACCATTCCGCTCTCGATAATGGTGTCGTCGAAAACAGTATGGGAAGGTTGTTCTGTGAGTTGCATACCTAACCCATGACCTAAACGACCAATGTCTCCACCAGATGAATCCAACTCTGAGATTATCTTCGACATTGCCGAATGAATGTCGTGACAAGCATTTCCCGGTCTAGCTGCATTAATGCCAGCATCAGTTGCTCTCCAAAGCACTTCATATGCTCGTTTTGCCAAATCATTAGCCGGACCCACCGACCAATTCCGATCAAAATCACAAAAATAGCCATCCCAACTGCAACCGGTATCCAACATTAAAATATCGCCCGTTTTAAGCCGGCGGTTCGATGGCGGTGATATTACGTCTGCATATCCGCCCTGATCAGCTCCTCCAACTACATAAGGTGCGTCATCTGCGCCAAGAGAAATCGCCGCAAGCCGAAACTGTTTGAACACTTCGTCTAAAGGCATGCCAAGATTAACTATTTTCGGAATTTCTGCAAACGCTGCTGATCCTACCGAACAAATATACCTAATCTTCTCAATTTCAGCCTCTGATTTGACCATCCGAAGGCCTTGTGTCAGGCTAGTTGCATCTTTTACTACTAACCCAGGAAGCCTTGAAATCAAGCGCTCCCAATCCCCCAGTGGCATGCGTATAAGTGTCTCGTGACCTTTCGGAACACCAAGCGTTTGCCCCTTTCTAGATAGCGGCTCAAGTAATTCTGTCAGTAAGCTAATGCCATCATCTTTAGGCATGGGTGCGCTCCAGGTTCTGATGTCATCAAGCCAGCTCCGTCTCATAAGCTCAGCGCCAATTTCAGGGATGACTGCAACCGGCTTTCCTTCAATCGGGATAAATACAAACCATGGTCGGGTGGGGCTCTGCCAGAATGATGTGTGAAAGCCTGTGAAATAACGGACTTCCTGCTCTGTGCTCAAAAGAATCCCCTCAAAACCCAAAACTCGCATTTTCTCTTGGGCGTTACGCGTCCGCTGAATATATTCGTCCTTTTGGAACCCGCGTTCTGGTCTACTAGCCGGTTTCATTAAAACTCCTAATTAACAATAGTTTTGGCTGAAAATTCAGCCATTTCTCCACGCCAAATCTGTCGAGCCAAACAAATGGGTAAACCCTCAGTGTCCCGAGTAATCTGCTCAAGCTCAATAGCTGCCCGATTCTTTGGTATATTTAATAAACCCGCCTCGTTATCACTTAATCTACACATTTTAATAACGATATCACCAGAGCAAGACGGGGTTTCGTAAATTTCGTCCAAAATCTGACTTGTTGACTGTTTAAGATCATGGTCCAAAAAATCTGGGAAGCGATCCGAAACTAGATACTCTGTTTCTATAAATATCGCATGACCATCAATTGAGAACAACCGAGTGTAGGAAAGAAATGCCTCAGCATTCGTACCTTCAAATTTGTCGTATAACCAACTGGAGTTTTTAATTTCCTTAGTTTCAATAACCTTTATCTCTAATTTCTCTCCCCTCGCCTTCGAATTTGCCACTAAACTAACAACGCTGCTGAGATCATAACGCAATCTTGGTGGCGACACAAAACGCCCGCGCCGCTCCTCATTATATGCAAGCCCTTCATGTTCTAGCAACTCAAGCGCTCGTCTCGCTGTCATCCTACTGACTAAGAATTTCTCTGCTAGCGCCCGTTCAGAAGGAAGAGCCATATGAGGTTTGAGCGCGCCCCCTGCAATCTCCTGCTTTAACATATCAGCAATCTTTAGAAAATATGGCTTTGGTGTCATTTAACTCTTCCCAACCGACACAACGCCCCAAAATCAACTAAAGGTGACGCTGAAACAGCGCTCTTTTTTTATCTGGTATATACCATTTCGGTCAAGGATATTAAGTTGACAGAATAACCGTTCAGTTTCATATATCGGCCTCTAAACTCTGGTATATACCAATGATAGGGAGTGCGAGATCATGGGTCTATTATCACGACAGCAAATAGATAAGTTTTGGCAAGACGGCGTGTTGCTCGTACCCAATGCTGTTGACGAACCACAGCTTACTAAATTACGGTCTCAAGTGAATGCCTGGGTGGATGAAAGCCGACAGCATCTGGATGACTACGGCGTTACAATCGATGGCCGACCGCGATTTGATCTTCAGCCTGGTCATAATGCGGATGCACCGGCGTTACGGCGGGTTCAGTCGCCAGAGGAAGTTTCTGAAGTTTTTGCAGACACTATGCGGAATGCCCGAACTGTCGATTACTGTGCGGACCTAATTGGACCGAACTTGCGCTTCCACCATGGCAAAATAAACTCCAAGATGCCAGGATCTGCAACACAGATTAAATGGCATCAGGACTTCCCGTTTGAACCCATGACTAACGACGATATGGTCACATGCTTGCTGTTCATTGATGAGGTTACTTTAGAAAATGGACCCCTAGAGATTCTCCCCGGGACACACAAAGGCCCTCTATTTTCACACTGGCAAAATGGAGCATTTGTTGGCGCAGTTGATGACAGCATTATTGCCCCCCATCGACCGAAAATCCAGAAGTGCACTGGAGAAGCTGGCACGGTCTGCTTAATGCATGCTAGGCTTTTGCATGGCTCTGCGCCAAATTTGTCAAAGACACCGAGAACTTTATATATAACGACTTACTACGCAGAAGATGCAATCGAACTTAGCCCCAATCACCTACCCTCTAGTTTGACGCATGAGTTAGTAAGGGGAGAAGTAAGTGGGCGGGTTCGATGCACACCTTATGATATGGAGCTTCCAGCGGTTCCCGAGGCTACTTCATTTTTTGCTCAACAGGCTGAAGCAGAAAAGTGATATTTTAATTATGGATTTAGAACTTTGAACAAACGAAAAACTCAAAAACAGCTTATGGAAGAGCTTGATTTTGAAACCGACCAAGGGTTGGGATCAACGGCCAAGATTGGACTAGTTGTTCTCCAGAGCGATCAGACAATCGAACATGACTTTACACGAATTTTTGATCCAGACCCAAATATTGTATTATACAAAGTAAGAATTCCTAATTCGATGGAGGTGTCTGAGGAGACCTTGCAAAAAATGGAAGAGGAACTTCCAACCACAGTGTCTTTACTTCCGACCTCTTTTGACTTTGATGTTATCGGATATGCATGCACGTCAGGTGCGACAGTCATCGGTGAACAAAGAGTAGATAGTATAATCAAAAGCATCCACCCCGGGGTTAAAACAACTAATCCCATAACCGCCGTTAAAGCTTCGCTGTCTGCGCTAAACCTTAAGCGAATTGCACTTGTAACACCCTACGCTCCCGAAGTGACGATGCAAATGCAATACAACCTTAAGGAAGATGGCTACACAACAAACGCAGTGGCAACGTTTAATGAAAGCGACGACTTCACGGTTGGAAGGATTGCTCCTAAGAGTATTCTTGAAGCTGTAGTCCGAATTGGGGCGAGCCACAAAGTTGATGGTGTTTTTATCTCGTGCACAAATTTGCGTACGCTCGACGTAATCGAAAAAGCAGAAATCGCGCTCAACAAACCGGTTATTTCCAGTAATCAAGCCTTAGCCTGGCATCTCAGTAAATTAGCGGGACTGACTGAAAAGAAGCCAAGCCTCGGAAAGCTGTTCTGGTCGGCTTGAGCAGCAATTTAACATCCCTTTAACTGCAAAATTTTATGGTAAACGAAATTCCAAACAGGGCTCAAGTTGTAATAATTGGAGGCGGCATACATGGCTGTTCGGTTGCTTATCACCTCGCTAAAGCTGGTTGGACAGATGTCTTGCTATTGGAGCGTAAGAAATTAACGAGCGGAACTACTTGGCATGCTGCGGGGCTAGTAGGCCAACTCCAAGGAAGTCATGCAACAACCGCTTTTGCAAGTTACGGGGTTGAACTATTGCAGGAGATCGAGGCAGAAACTGGACAAAACCCCGGATTTCGCCAGTCGGGATCAATATCAATAGCACTTAACCAGGAGAGACTGGCCGAGCTTAAGCGCAAGGCTGATTTTGCAAAGTTGTTTGGCATTGAGGCTGACTTTATGTCAATAAGTGAAATTGCAGCGCAATGGCCTCTAATGAACCCGGATGGTGTGCTTGGCGGGATTTATATGCCAGGAGATGGATCAGCAAACCCGGTTGATCTTACACTTGCACTTGCAAAAGGGGCCAAACTCCACGGGGCCCAAATCTTTGAAAATGTTAAGGTAGAAGAAGTTCTAACACAAGGCACTAAGGTAATTGGGGTTAAAACCGATACAAATACTATTTCCGCAGATTTTGTGGTTAATTGCGCCGGCATGTGGGCGCGCGAACTCGGCCGACAAAATCAGGTTGGCGTGCCACTGCATGCATGTGAGCACTACTATCTTGTAACTGAACCTATAGACAACCTTCCAAAGGATTTACCGGTTCTGCGCTCCTATTGTGACGGGACGTATTGGAAGGAAGACGCGGGAAAACTTCTATTTGGCTTTGCTCACTTTCAGGCCAAACCTTGGGCGCTCGATGGTGTTCCACCTGATTTTGAGTTTGATAGTCTACCGTTCATCGAAGACGATGTGATGGAGGTATTGGAATTAGCGATGAACCGCGTTCCGATTCTAGCTAAAGTTGGAATACAAACATTTTTTAATGGCCCAGAAAGCTACTCTCATGACGGCAGATTCACACTTGGAAAAGCACCAAATTTGGAAGGATACTTCGTTCTAGCTGGGGTTAACTCTACTGGAATCCAAAGTGGGCCTGGGGCCGGGAAAGCAATCGCTGACTGGATCATTAAAGGACACGCACCGATGGACCTAGCTGAAATGGATCCAAGCCGCATCGAGGTCTGGCAAGCCCAGGATGCATATCTTCAAAAAAGATGTCCTGAAACTCTCGTGCTCACCTACGGAATGCATTGGCCTGGCCGCCAGCGACAGTCTGCTCGAGGACTTCGACGCACACCATTTTATTCTTCCATGAAAAAACTCGGCGCGTGTTTTGCAGAGGTACAAGGCTGGGAGCGCCCGGGCTGGTTCTCCCCAACGGATAAGGAGCCTATTTACGATCATTCATTTCATCGACCTTCTTGGTTTGACCACGCCCAAAATGAGCAAAAGGCCGCTCGCGAGGCTGTCGCAATCGTTGATTACTCGATGCTTGGTAAGACAATTGTTGAAGGCGTAGGAGCAGAAGATTTCCTGAATCGATTGTGCACTAACCAAATGGCACTTAACGTGGGACAAACTGCCTATACCCTAATGCTCAATGACCAAGGCGGTATTCTAACTGACGTTACCGTTGCTAGGCACGGTCTTGGACAGTTTATGGTAATGAGCACAATAAGCAGCACTCGGCGTGACCAAGACTATTTACAAGCACAAGCAGATAAAGCGCGTGATGTGAACATTCGAGATGCAACAGCGAGTTATGCTGTTTTAGCCATTGCTGGCCCAAAATCACGCGAAATGTTACAAAAACTAACTGAGACGGACCTATCGACCCGGAAGTTTCCATTTAATACCATGCAAAACCTTTATCTTGGCCATGCACCCGTGTTTGCTCAAAGATTGTCTTACACCGGAGAAGTTGGCTGGGAAGTGTTCGTAACCCCCGATTTTGCTCAATATGTTTTTGATAAAGTATGGGAGGCATCGCAGGCGTTTGGGGTGAAACTTTGCGGCGGAGAAGCCCTCAATGCTCTAAGAATTGAAAAAGGTTTTCTGCATTGGGGACATGACATGTCATACACTGAGTCACCCCATCAGGTAGGGCTCAACTTCGCGTGCAAACTTGATAAAAGAACGGGCTTTATTGGCCAACAGGCCTACCTTGCCCGCAAGAAGGCTTCTGAGGGGCCATTTTTGTGCCACGTGAAGCTAAGAGATCCAAACCCACTTCTTCATCATAATGAACCAATTTTGAGAAACGGTCAAATAGTCGGTTACGTCACTAGCGGAGCATTTTCCTACTCCCAAGGGACATCCATAGGGCTGGCATACTTATCAACCCCCAAAGGTTCCATTGGAAAAAAATCATTGATCTCTGGATCATATAGCGTCCTGATTGAGGGGCAAGAAGTACCCGCCATAATTAGCCTTTCACCCTTTTCTAAGCCCATTACAATTTAACATGGCCAGTTTACGATCAGATAGACTTCATGATGCATACTGAAATTTTAGTTACGTTTCTTTTTCTTGGAACTAAAGGTTTCCGTAGCCTCCTGAGCTCTCTGCACGATATCATAGCCAATCATGGCGAATGCAGTGTTGATTGA
>CAXQZM010000068.1:0-39236 GCA_964228455.1 Alphaproteobacteria bacterium
AGCACTTGCTACGCTGGTTGGAGTGGCCTCAAAAATATAGTCGGCAGCAAATATCTTACCCAATTCGTTCAGACTGGGGTGAACATGAATCAGTGTTTTATCTAGTTTAGGAGGCTTCAGTATTTCATATGCGCCTGTGAGCATCTCACCAAACCGGACTCCAACGGCTAAAATGAAGTCGCATTTTTCGATTGTTTCAGCAACGTGGGCAGGCATCCCAACACCCGCCTCCCCAATAAAAGTTGAGCTATGATTGTCATAACTGTCATGACTTCTAAAAGCACAAATTACAGGAACTCGATTGGCCTCAGAAAATTGCTGGAAATCTAATTTTGCATCCTCATTAATGCCAGGTCCAAGGACGATTAAGGGTTGTTTGGAATCTGAGATGCATGAACCAAAAGTTTCTTTGAACTTATCATTAAGACTTGGAGATTGAATCGTTGGAGCGACGCATGGAATCTCGGCTTCTATCTCCTCGGTAAGAACTTCTTCAGGAAGAACAACAACTACAGGTCCTGGTCGAGAACCCATTGCAGTCCTCCATGCCGTCTCCATGATTTCTGGAATTTTGCTAACGTGATCAATGTGTAAGACTAACTTCGCTAGATCTGAAAATGTCGGGGTGTAATCAACTTCTTGGAAAGCCTCGCGTCCAAGATGCTCTGTGGTTACTTGCCCAATCAGTAATATCATTGGGACGCTATCTTGCTTTGAGGCATGCACCCCAATGGACGCATTCGTCGCGCCTGGACCTCTCGTAACAAGGCAGATCCCGGGCTCCCCCCTAAGCTTTCCCCAAGCAGAAGCCATAAAACTTGCTCCACCTTCATGCCGGCAAGTCACGAAATCAAACTCGCCCTGTGTATCATGAAGCGCATCTAAAATGGGTAAATAAGACTCTCCAGGCACGCCAAAAGCTTTGGTTGCACCGTAGCTTTTAAGATAATCAACAATTAGCTGCCCCCCATTTCGAACAGCCATCAGATGATGGTCTCCCCACCATCAGCAACTATCATTTGGCCGGTGATATAGTTCGCGGCCTCTGAAAGAAGGAAATGTACAATTCCCGCAATATCAGTTGGCTGACCAATGCGGCCAAGTGGCGTCCCACCTAGCTGTTTCTTCATTAATTCCGGGTTATCCCATATGGCTTTAGCAAAATCAGTTTTAACTAAACCTGGTGCAATTGAATTTACACGGATATTTTCAGGTCCAAGTTCAACCGCTAAATTCCTCGCAAGCTGACCCTCTGCTGCCTTCGACATACCGTAAGCGCCAATAAATGCATTACCAAGAATAGCCGTAATAGAGGACAACAATACTATTGATCCCCCGCCTTGCTTTGCCATGATTGGAGCACACAGATTAGAGAGCCATAATGTAGATTGAACATTTACTTGCATGATCTTTGTGAACACATCATCGGTTAGAGTAGACAGAGGACCCATGGTTGGATTTGTTGCAGCATTGCAGACAAGTCCATCAATTCTTCCAAAAGCGTCCATCGTGGCACTGACAAGATTTTCGATCTGGGACCGCTCTCCAACGTGGCACGGCACAACTAGCGCAATCCCACCAGCGTCGGAGATAGTTGATGCCACTTCCGAACAAGCTTCAGCTTTTCGGGATGACACAACAACTTTCGCACCCGCGCGTGCCAATTGTTCAGCACTTGCACGACCAATTCCACGCGATGACCCGGTAATAATTACTACTTTATCTTTCATATCAAACATAGTGACACCCTTACCCACAGACAGCGACTTGGCAACCAACAAGAAGGCTGTTAGCGCCGGCGCATGTTAAGCCTTTCCGGAATTACCAAGGCCTACGGGCCAATTCGGGCGAATGAATCCATCGACCTTGAAGTCGAAGGAGGCCAAATTCACGCGCTATTGGGTGAAAACGGAGCCGGAAAATCGACCCTTATGAAGATCCTGTTTGGCCTCGTTCAGCCGGACGCGGGTAAGATTAGCTTTAACGGCACAGCCGTGAAAATTAAAACGCCCCAGGATGCCAAGGAACTGGGTATTGGGATGGTCCAGCAACACTTCGCTCTATTTGACGGTATGACCGCGCTTGAAAATATCAGGTTAGGCTTAACTGTCCCACCAGAAAATCTTAGAGAGCGAATAGCAGAATTGGGCAACTTATACGGCTTGGAAGTTGATCCTGATGCCCTAGTCCTAAGTCTCTCAGCTGGACAGAAACAGCGCATAGAAATTGTAAGAGCACTTTTGGGCGACCCTATGCTCCTTGTTCTAGATGAACCTACTTCAGTGTTAACACCCCAAGAAGCCGATCTTTTGTTCAACGCTCTTCGAAAGCTAAGAGATGAAGGCAGGGGCCTTATTTTCATCTCGCATAAGCTTGGAGAAGTTCGCGCACTTTGCGACTCAGCTACAGTTCTTCGGGCAGGTAAAGTAGTTGGCACCTGCGACCCTCGAGAGACAGATACCGATGTTTTAGCAGAAATGATGATCGGCCAGCGGCTTTCTGCTCAGGAGAAAGCACCTAAAAGCTTTTCTAACGCGAAAGTGGTTTTAAGTGCTCAGAATATTGAAACTCGCGATGGCTTAAGATTAGATGATCTTGAGTTACACGAAGGTGAAATACTTGGTGTGGCTGGGATTGCGGGTAATGGACAGGATCGACTTTTCGCGCTTCTTTCTGGTGAAGCTGCTAGAGGAACACAGATAGCTGGTGAATTAAAACTACGTGATGAAGACTTATCAATCATCCCTACTCGCAACAGAAGGGCAAAGGGAGCTCGCTTTGTTCCAGAGGAGCGTCTTGGTCACTCGGCGATTCCTGATTTCAAATTAAGTGACAATACCTTGCTGACGAAACATTCAGCAGAGAATAAAGATAATACCGTTCTCAGACGCAATCGATGGATCAGAAAACAAGCTGCACAGATTATTGACTATTTTGATGTCCGAGGAGGAGATGCAAACGCCAGAGCGCGCAGTTTCTCTGGAGGCAACTTACAAAAATTCGTTGTTGGGCGTGAGCTTGATTCAGGTTTGGACTTACTTATTATTAGCCAGCCGACTTGGGGGGTGGATTTGTGGGCCGCTAGCCGCATTCGACAAGAAATACAGCTTCGAGCTGATCAAGGGACCGCTGTTCTGCTCATTTCACAAGATTTAGATGAGTTAATGGCGCTGACAGATTCTTTGTCAGTCATAGCAAACGGCGTTCTCACGGCCGTTCGACCTACAGTAGAATGGTCTGTTCCGGAACTTGGACGGGCCATGGCTGGTGAGCTTGAAGGGATGGTTCAGTGATAACCTGGGAACATCGCGAGTCAGTCGGTTGGCAAACAAGCCTCAAGTCAATTGGTATTGCTTTGGCACTAACGCTCCTGCTGACGTTTGGTGCCCTATGGTTAACTACTGGTATGCCGCTAGAGGCCTTTTGGCAGATGCTAACTTATCCTTGGCAAGCAGAACGGGCACTCACACAGTGGGGGAAAGCACTAAATCCAGCTTTCTATCTATCACTGATAGCTCTGGGCCTCTCGATTTCTTATCGCGCTAATGTATGGAACATCGGAGCAGAAGGTCAGTTCGCGATTGGTTCGGTCTTCGCATTTGGCGCTTGGTTGCTTCTTGGAATGCCTAACGGTCTATGGGCTATCCCCATTATCTTATTATCTGGAGTTGTGGGAGGCATGGTTTGGGCGGCCATTCCAGCGGCACTCAGGACACTAGCAAACACGAACGAACTTTTGGTAAGTCTTATGTTGGTTTACATTGGAGCTCAGTTTTTATTTTACCTCTCTAATGGCCCTTGGGAAATGTCTGCGGCTATGAAACCTGTGCCAACAAGAACTGAAAGCATTCCTGATAGCTTGTTGTTTACATCTGTTTTTAGTCAAGGACCTAAACTTCACTGGGGTTTAGTCTGGGGATGGCAAGTTTACCTGGTTGTTGCTGCGTTACTGGCATTCACTCTTCTTGGTTATCGTCTTTCTGTAGCAAACCAAAGTAAGAGAGCAGAGCGTTTTGCGGGCTTCTCACCCGTCGGGACGATATGGATTGCGTTCTTATTCTCTGGTGGTTTAGCGGGCTTAGCGGGTGGAATTTTCTTAATTGGCGATACAGGCTATTTGGTAGATCAATCTAACTTCCTTCAGAACTATGGGTTCACAGCAATCATTGTGGCTTTCCTCGGTCGGTTAAACCCATTGGGCATTCTAGTCGCAGGTTTGGCGCTTGGATATTTGGAAGGGGGAGCAGGGTGGCTGCAAGCAAGCGGTTTGGGAGATGATTCTATTTCAGGAATCATTCAAGTAATTGCCCTGTTCTGCACACTCGGCACAGCTACGCTCGTTACCCATCGAATAAGTTGGAGGGGGAATCCCTGATGGACCTAGCTTTCATAGTTTCGATAACACTCGATGTCCTAAACTTTGCAACGCCACTCTTATTGGCAGCCGCCGGCATTTTGATTGTTGAAAAATCTGGTGTCATCAATTTGGGCGTAGAGGGCATGATGATAGTAGGGGCTCTAGCTGCGTATATGGTGGCTGCGTCGCTTGCATCGTGCGGCATGATGGGTTTTGATGGCAAGACGTGTTTGCTTGATCCGTTATTAGGTAGATGGTCTTTTTTAGTCGCGCTCCTTGCTGGCGGCTTGGTTGGATCTATCCTCTCTTTGTTATTTGGTTTTCTTGTGCTGACGATGCGCGCTAATCAAATAGCGTCAGGATTAGGCCTAACCATTCTTGGCCTGAGTCTTACCAATGCAATTGGCAACCAAGGGTTCGATATTACGGGCACGCCGCTGCAGGGATTTGTGCCAGAAGAGTGGCGTTTATCCAATGGCGTTCTAAGACTAGGAACAGTCAACATTGTAACTCTTGTCGCAATAGCAACAATGCCAATAGGCCTATGGTTTCTCCGCCGTACACGTGCCGGTTTGGTTTTGAGGGCAGTTGGTGAGAATCATAATAGTGCATTCACACTAGGTTACCCAATTTTGCGCATTAGGCTTCTAGCAATTACGTTTGGTGGTTTTATGGCAGGGGTTTCTGGTGGCTACATGTCACTCGCGCTCATAGGTCCAAGTTGGCGAGAGGGCTTAACAAATGGCTATGGCTGGCTTGCATTAGCACTAATCTTATTTGGCACTTGGCGTCCTATGAGGGTCTTGTTGGGAGGTATTCTCTTTGGTCTAACAATTTCTCTAGGTCCCCGACTGCAGAATGTAGATGGATTACCTGGCTGGTTTGTTCCTCTGTTTTTGCCGGTTCTTCCGTATTTGGTCCCAATCGTTGTTCTAGCGCTAATATCCTTTGATGCTACCATGATACGACGGAATGCTCCTGGCTCGCTTGGCAAGACATTTGAACCGAATTAGAAAAAGTTTTCCCCGCCGACTCGCTTTAAAGACTGCGCATCCGAAACGGATACACCCAAAATTTAATCTCAAAGAAGAACAGGAATATCCCCCTATGAGACTCTCTTCTACTTTGGCAGCGGCCGTATTGAGCTCTGCTGCTTTCTCCACTCCTGCACTTGCAGACGACCCGCTAAAGGTCGGATATATCTATGTTGGTCCAGTTGAAGATCTAGGCTGGACTTTTCGTCATGACGTAGGCCGCCTAGCTGTTGAAGCAGCATATGGTGATGCTGTCGAAGTTACATATATTGAAAATGTGCCAGAAGGCCCTGGTGCCGTTGACGCCCTCACTGACCTAGCAGAAACAGGTCATGATATCATCTTTGCAACCTCTTTTGGTTTCATGGACGCAGTTAACGAAGTAGCAGCCCAATATCCTGACGTAGCATTTGAACATGCAACCGGATATATCCGTGAATCAGATAACGTTGCTACTTTTTCAGCCCGTTTTTATGAAGGTCGCGTTGTCCAAGGTTTGATGGCGGCAAAACTTACAGAAACCAATAAAATTGGCTACATTGCCTCTTTCCCAATTCCTGAAGTTTACCGAGGCATAAACGCTTTCATGTTTGAAGCCCAAAAACACAACCCAGAAATTGAAGTTGAAATTATCTGGAATTTTTCTTGGTTTGACCCCGTGAAAGAAGCAGCTGCAGCGAATACGTTAATAGATAACGGAGCCGATATTCTTGTCATGCATGTGGACTCACCTGCGGGCATGCAAATTGCGGAGGCACGTGGAGTACGCGCGTTTGGTCAAGCATCAGACATGTCTCGTTTTGGTCCAAACGCTCACCTGTTTTCGATAGTTGATGACTGGGACTCCTACTATATTGATACCGTTGGCCAGGTGATGAGTGGTACTTGGGAAGGTGGCGCTGACGCTGACACCTGGTGGGGCCTCACCAAAGACAGCATGGGTGGCGATCAGGGTATGGTGCGGCTAGCGTCATATAACGACAACCTCCCTGCTGACCTCCTTGCAGAGGCGAAGGCCCTAGAAGCGGCTTTAGCTAATGGAGATCGTCACTCGTTCCCGTGCGAAGGCCTTATAAAAGCAGACGGCACAAAGCCTGAAGAGTGCGCAAGCGGCGCTGACCACCTGGTAGATTGGCCAACTATGCTTACGATGGATTGGTATATCCAAGGTATTGACGCGTTACCTCCTCAATAGGACATGAAGCATATTTAAGAAATTAAGGCGGCTCAATAGCCGCCTTTTTTATTCCCTAATTTTTTTAGCTGATTTTTATTATTCAAAAGAGTATTTGAATAACGTTCCAGATTATCATGGATATTCAACCAACTAAGCTGACTTTGAACATTAAGGTGGAATGATGGCTTGAAAAGCTCAGGACTATCCAAACTCGCCGCATACAAAGCAATTTCATCAGAGTAGTGCTCAGCAATAAATGCCATGGGAGTCCCACACAAACCACAAAAATGACGATAGGTGCCAGGTGAGCTTTCCCACACCTTTGGTTCTTCGGTAGTCCAATTGAACCCATCTAAATCAGCGCCAATCCATGCGACAACTGGAGCACTGCAATTACGGCGACAGTCATCGCAGTGACAATAGCATTGCCAGTTAGGCTCATCGGCGATGCTCCATGATATATGTCCGCAGCGGCACCTCCCTGTCCAACTCATCGGTCGGATATTTGCCAACGAGGGTTAATCCATGGCTCTTCATTAGACCTAGGAAGCAAATCGTTGCCGAGAATATGATCTGATGCTTTCTCACCTACCATAATAGAGGGGCCGTTTAAGTTTCCATTAGGGATACGCGGAAAAATAGAGCTATCAGCTACTCTTAGGCCTTCAACACCAATCACCTGACAAACTGGATCAACCACAGCCATTGGATCATCAACACCTCCCATTTTGCATGTCCCGCTGGGATGATAAGCACTTTCAACGGCTTCAGCGATAAATTCATCCAGCTGTTCGTCACTATTCTTATCTTCACCTGGAGCAATTTCACGTCCGCGAAAGGGATCAAAAGCAGCCTGGCTGAAAATATCTCGGGTCAAGCGAATGCAATGCCTAAAATCCTGCCAATCATCGGGATGACTCATATAATTAAATTGTATTTTTGGAGCCTCTGCAGGATCAGTGGAGGCAAGTGTTACACTACCTCGAGATTTTGAACGCATTGGGCCTACGTGTGCCTGGAACCCGTGTGCTTTAGCTGGAGATTTACCGTCGTACCGGATCGCTACTGGCAGAAAGTGATACTGAATATCGGGATACTTTACCCCGGATTTAGAACGAAGAAATGCAGCACTTTCAAAATGATTAGTCGCACCATGCCCTGTTTTAGTAAAAAGCCATTGTGCGCCAATTTGCAGTTTAGAAAACCAGTTAAGCTTTGAGTATAGTGAGATAGGTTGAAGGCACTCTTGCTGAATATATAACTCTAAATGGTCTTGTAAGTTCTGGCCCACACCGGGCCTCTCCGCAACAACGGGAATTCCAAATTCTTGCAAGTGTGAACCTGGGCCAACTCCTGACAGCATGAGAAGCTTTGGTGAATTAATTGAACCTGCAGCTAGAATGACTTCTCTTCGTGCTTTGAAAATCACAAGTTTGCCGCCAACCCTGACTTCAGCTCCAATGCATCTCTTATTGGTGAATATAAGACGCTCCACAAGTCCGCTATGTAAGCTGCAATTTGATCGCTTAAGCGCTGGTCTGAGGTATGCATTCGCAGAGGACCAGCGACGACCCTTATAAACCGTCATCTCCATAGGGCCAAAGCCCTCTTGCTTCTGCCCATTATAGTCAGGGGTTAGCTCAAAACCAGCCTGAGCTCCAGCCTGAACAAAGGCATCATAGAGAGGGTTTTTTCTTGGTCCGCGTGAAACGTGAAGTGGTCCGTTTTGGCCTCGCCAATCTTTATCGCCACCATGGCCTCCGTCATGCCATGATTCCATGCGTTTAAAATAAGGTAAGACATCAGCATAGGCCCATCCTTGGGCTCCTGTCTCATTCCAATGATCATAATCACCTGCATGTCCGCGAACATAAACCATACCATTAATGGAGGATGAACCGCCAATAACTTTCCCGCGTGGGGTGTGCATGCGTCGCCCGCCTAGATGCGGCTCCGGCTCTGAATTATAACCCCAATCGTAGCGCGACATATTCATCGGAATAGACAAAGCAGCCGGCATTTGAATGAGCGGACCAATGTCAGAGCCACCGAATTCAATGACTTTCACGTCATGGTTGGCGTCTTCGCTGAGGCGATAAGCCATTGCACACCCAGCGGACCCAGCGCCAATTACTAAAAAATCTGTTTCAATCGTCATCGGCTAACCTTAGCCGATTTCAACATCCACTTCAAAGTCCGTACCAGCAGAATTCATAGTGAACTCGCCATTTTTTACAGCCTTTGCCCAACCAGCTGTCTTTTTAAGGCCCCCTAGTGGGTACAAGTGAACACCTTTGATTAAGCTATTTGGGTCTGCAGCTACATAGTCTGCTATGCCGACCAGCTGCTTTGATGGGGTGGAGACATTCATCAACTTTAACACATTCATGGCTTGCTTTTTGATAAATGAAATGGATGGCCCTACACCAGCCTCCAAACCAAATCTAAGCAAGGTTTTGATAGTCGCTAATCCTGGTAGCCCTATGTAAACGGGCATAGTTGATCCTGCGGCGCGTAATGCTTTGTCCCACGCAATAATGGGGCCTGCCTCAAATGCGAACTGAGTAACCTGATATAAGTCAGCATCCGTGCGTTGGTTGAACTCATTTTTCCATCTAACCGCATCCCAAATCGCCTCATCAGACATATCCGGTGAACCTTCTGGATGCCCCGCTACGCCGATCGTTCTCATGCCAGCTGCATCTAGGACACCGGTGTCGAGAAGCTGCATCGTATCTGTAAATGGGCCAAGGGGGTCTTTCACACCACCCGCAATACATAGTACATGTTCAACACCTAAATCTGCCAGCGCCTTGACCTTATCTTCCAGAAAGCTTTTTGATGGCATCGACCTGGCAGCTAAGTGAGGAATAGGAGTAAAACCCTCATCGATTATTCTCTTTGTAACTTGCAGAGTCCCATCGAAATCCGACCCTGGCAGAAAGGTTACGTAGATCTGGGTTTCAGGACCAGCACGTTCGCCGAAATGCGGTACTTTCTCTGCCGCTTTCGGAGTAGTCTCGAGAGTGTAATTGTCAAATAACTTAATAATTGTATCTTTAGTAGACATCATTCCCTGCCCTCATTCGCAATTAGCTCTTTAAGCTTCTCATTAGTATAAGCCGCATCAAGCTCAGCCGCTTTGGCATTGGCCGCCGCTTGCAAGTCATCCCCACAAGCCACGCCCTCTCCATCTCGCCACTCAGCCAAATAATCATCGGTTGAGTCACGCCCACCTCTCATGGCAGCCGCATCAATCGCTTTCTCAAATCGCTCTGGCAGAGGCGCGGTCGCTTTGTTTCGGCGCCCTGCTTTCGCAAGCACCATGGCAGGCATGTCACGCCAGTATCTTACTGTTAAAGTTCCCATACCGCTGCCTTTAAGCACCTATCATTCACACATACAGGTGTAAGCGACACGCTCTAAACCAAAGTGGACAGTTCTTTATCAAAGGGAGCTAACCCCGTCTCAATTCGCTTATACTCCAAGCCTAAGCGCGCGGCGCATTGTTCTGCTTTTGCATCAAGATCTGGGTCTGGGATTTGCGCGAGATAAATCACTCTTTTGTAATGGCCAAAGTACGAGGATAATAATTCTGGATAACGATCTAACCCCATAGATTTCCAGAATACGGTATCGAATTGACGAACCAAATAATCGGTTAGGTAGAACGTTCCCAATTCATCCTCCGCCATCGCTTCAAAGTCCGCATGACCAGCAAAAAATGAATAGCAATGAGGACCATCTAAGCGCTTCGCATCATGCTTCGTTAGCACCGGATCAAGCATACCGCCGGTTCCACAATCGGCGTAACCGACTAAAAGATTCTGATATCGACCACCTGCGTCAGAGAGTTTTTTGTCAACCATCGCAGGTATTTTATCAGGAGAATTGTGCAAAATAGCAGGAAGGGCATCAACCTCTATGTGTTGCCAATTATTCGCATCCAAAACGGCGAGAACTTCCTTGGCAATAGCGCCACAAACAAGAAGGTATGTGTTCTTCTTCATACCCACCTGTTTTAACGAAAACCTTAGAGCCTTGTTAGCAAACAGCGACCTGGTTTTTCAATTCACGCTTCTTCAATACTGCGCAAATACCAGTTCGGAGCATTTGAGTTAACGTCACGAACGAACGTATACTCGGATGTTTCCATTACAGTTTCGCCAAGGCCTTCGACTTCACCACCATCCTGGTCACGCTTGGAAACCAATTGCTCAAGGCGTGTTGTTATGACCACAACTGCTGTAGTATCTTCCATATTTGCGTCGACTAACCGAGGATCCCCAAGTCCGATTAACTCAAGCTTGCTATTGTCGTCTGCTTCTTCAGCTGCAGTTGTGGCATCATTGAAAGCATCGTACAAATCAGGTTTGAGAAGTATTTGTAACTGCTCACGATCACGAGCTTGATACGCTTCTAGCATTAGCTCTAGAGTTCGCTTGGCCCCAACTAGAAACCCATCCAGTTGGAAGCCATCATCGGCGTCCATTATATCCCTGAGCCCTGCTTCAATCAGCGCGCGATCCGCACCTGGTGCAACAAGTTTATCGTCAAGCTTAAATCCCTGATCTAGATCAGAAGTTGATGCATAATCAAACGTATCATAATCAGAAGACACCGTTTCTTTGCTGTTGTTTCCCCGATTAGCACTTCCCACTCGTCTCTTGCTATTTTGGGATGATGGTTTTGATCGGCCCACCGGTTTGCCAAATGCATCAAAAAGCAAATAGCCGAAGAAAAGAGCGATCATCGCGTAAAAAATCCAAGCCACTTCGGAGGTCCTGTCTCTATTTAAATACAGTTGGTCATTGAACCAATCAGATCGGCTCCATACCTTGGGAGGAACCTAAGGTCGATGCCTTGTCCTATCAAGGGGCAAGTCTACTACCAATTAACGATTTTGGAATTCTAAATGCGCTATTTGCCCTTCCTCCTTCTTGCTATCGCTGTAATAGAGATAATGTTGTTCATGTGGGCAGGCCAATACATTGGGTTTTGGCAAACAGTAGGGCTGGTTCTCGCCTCTGCATTCATTGGTTCGTTTCTTGTCCAAGCCCAAGGATGGAAAGCACTCAAAGAATTACAGGTGGCGTCACTCAATGGGGAAGTAGAAATTGGCAAAACAATTTTTACAGGCGCGTGTCTTCTTCTCGCCGGGGCATTCTTAATCACCCCAGGTTTTTTAACAGATATAACCGGCTTACTACTTTTGGTGCCCCCATTACGCGCGGCTGTTTACAATACCTTAAAAGCTCGCTTGTCATCCATGGTTTCTGGACGAGCAACAAGTTTCACATTCACAAATCGCACCGACTCTCAATCCACTGAACAAGATTCGACAATAATCGACGTTGATGGAGAAGAGAAGTGAACCTCTGCTAACCTAACTGACGAACATCGGTAAGCCTGCCGGTCAATGCCGCAGCTGTTGCCATTGCTGGTGAAACCAAATGTGTGCGCCCGCCGCGACCCTGCCGTCCCTCAAAGTTTCTATTAGACGTGGAAGCTGCGCGCTCACCCGGAGCTAATCTGTCTGCATTCATTGCTAAGCACATTGAGCATCCTGGCTCACGCCAGTCAAACCCCGCCTCCGTGAATACTTTGTCCAATCCCTCTTCCTCTGCTTGCTCCTTTACCAAGCCAGATCCAGGGACGATCATTGCTCGAACTGTATCAGCAACTTTTCTGCCTTTGGCTAATGACGCCACTTCACGAAGATCTTCTATTCGGCCATTGGTACAAGAGCCGATGAATACAGTGTTAATTGCCACCTCTTCCATGGGAGTACCTGATTTCAAACCCATATATTCGAGTGATCGCTCAACTGCCTGCCGTTTGTTCATATCGTCAAAGTCATCAATGCTAGGAACGTTTGCTGTCACGGGCACTACATCTTCGGGACTTGTACCCCATGTTACCTGAGGGGCAATGTCCGAGGCTGAAAGCGATACAAGTTCATCGTAGTGTGCCCCAGCATCCGATGGTAACGAGCTCCAATATGAAACTGCTTTATCCCAGTCACTTCCAGCGGGAGCCATATTACGACCTTTAAGATAACTAAAACTGGTTGCATCTGGCGCGATCAATCCAGCTCGCGCGCCACCTTCAATTGACATGTTACATACGGTCATGCGACCTTCCATCGACATCTCCTCGAAAGTATCTCCCACATATTCAATAACGCACCCGGTTCCACCAGCTGTGCCGATCTTTCCAATGATTGCTAGAATTACGTCTTTGGCTGTAACACCAATGCCAAGAGCACCCGTAACCTCTACTTTCATATTCCTTGATTTTCGAAGATTGAGAGTTTGAGAGGCCAAAACATGTTCGACATCTGATGTGCCAATACCAAAAGCCAAAGCACCAAACGCGCCGTGGGTAGAAGTATGCGAGTCACCACAAACAATTGTTAGGCCCGGCAAAGTAAAACCTTGCTCTGGACCAACTATATGAACTACCCCTTGTCGGCGATCGTTCATATCAAACAGCGGCACACCGAATTCACGACAATTTGTTCTAAGCTGGTCTACCTGTATACGCGACTCCTCATCCGCAATTCCTGCGGCCCGGCCCTCTGTCGGAACGTTATGATCAGGGGTTGCTAGAGTTAGTTCAGGGCGGCGCACAGACCTACCCGCCATCCTGAGTCCCTCAAAAGCCTGGGGGGAAGTCACCTCGTGAACCAAATGACGGTCAATATAAATCAGGCTTGTGCCATCTTCATTGTCCCGTATTTTGTGACTATCCCAAATTTTATCATAAAGGGTGCGCGGAGCTGCAGACATGTATCTCGCTTTCTTTAGAGACTTCAAATTAACTGGGCGAGGCCATAAGACCCTAGTACATGACTGGCAAGACCAACCCGTTCAACATATTTATTACCGGCGCAAGCAACGGTATTGGGAACTGCTTGGCGGAAATGGCAGGTAAAGCGGGTCATAACGTTCTGACCACCGGACGAAGTGGCGGAATGCTTGTTAAAGATTTATCAGATGAGGATGCTCCTCAAGTGCTGGCTAAATTCGCTAGGAATGCGGACATAGCGGTCCTTAACGCTGCCATAGCACCAGGGGTCGAAGTTGAGTTACAATTGACCGTGAACCTGACTCGGCAGATGCAACTGGCTTTGCTACTTCTGAAGAATAATCCAAACATTAAGCTAGCATTTGTAGGTTCAGTTATCTCTGGTGCTGTAATACCGTCCTACCCAGCGTATTGCGCCGCTAAAGCTGGCATCGCAGCGTTTGCGAGAGCCCTAGCGGCGGAGTTCCCAGGTCAAATACTATTGTATCACCCTTCAGGAACACAATCGAAATTTATGGAACGTTCGGGCGTTAGCAGCCCTGGACATTTAGATAGTACAGCGGCCGTGGCGGGTCGCTTGCTGACATTAATCCAGAAGGAAACCTATCCTTGGCGGCGGCCAGCTACCTGGAAAGCTTGGGTGATAGATTGGGCCGCAAAGCTAGGGCTTGTGCTCGGACCTAAACCAGAGCCATTTGATGATGGTACTACCCTAGTTACAGGAGCAGGATCAGGCTTAGGGAAAGCGCTAGTATCGGCAGATCCAAGCGCAATCGGCATGGATATCTCTGGAGCAGATGTTCAAGGCAATATTCTCAAAGATCTGCCTAATCTCCCGCGAGTAGACCGCTTGATTAATTGCGCGGGTGATACTTGGACAGGCCCGTCAACTAAAATGCCTTATGGTAAGATAGAGCATTTGATGGAAGTTAATCTCCTTGGCCCAATTAAATTAGAGGAAACTCTCTCTCCAACGCAAACTATTCAGATAAGCTCACTTAGTCATCAAATTGGTTACCCTTTTGCAGCTGTATATGCCGCCACTAAATCAGCGATCGCCACATGGGGCTTATGTCGAGGTCATTTGGTAGTTTTCCCTGGCCCCATGAATACCCCGCATGCAGCTGCAGCGCGCCTCGGCGGGCAACCGAGCAGGACTATTTCGGAACCTGCTAACGTAGCCAAATCAGTACTTGCCGGAAGCAAAAAAGGCTTGAAGCAACTGGTGCCCGGACAACAAAACAAAATCTTAAGAATTGCTGGGCGCTGATTCCCTAATATCACCACTGCTGCCTTCGCGCGAGATCAACGTCGACGCTTATCGCAGCAAACTAATTAAGATTTATCGCCTGATACAAACTAGAGACCGATTTGTCTTAAGTTTTCAGCTAGCGTTCCCCTCCAAATTTCGCCAAACCGTTTTAATGCCAAAATCGCTCTACCTCATTGACGGATCGGCTTACATTTTCAGAGCCTATCATTCCTTGCCCTTAATGACTCGCAGCGACGGCACGCCAGTGAATGCTGTTCGAGGCTTTACTCAAATGATGATAAACCTGAGAAAAGACCACCCGTCAGACTATTTTGCAGTGATTTTTGATCCAAAAGGCGGTTCATTTCGTAATGAAATTTATGATCTTTATAAAGCAAATCGAGGAGCCCCTCCAGAGGATCTAGTTCCGCAGTTCCCACTAGTTCGACAGGCCACTCGAGCGCTTGGGCTACCTGCAGTAGAAATGCCTGGTTATGAAGCAGATGACCTAATCGCAACCTATGCGCGTATAGGCGAGGAACGAGATCTGGACGTGATTATCGTTTCCTCTGACAAAGACCTAATGCAACTAGTCACTGATAGGGTTACGATGCTTGACCCCATGAAGAATACGCTAATTGATCGATCGGGCGTGATGGACAAATTTGGTGTAAGGCCAGATCAAGTCATAGATGTTCAGGCACTTGCTGGCGATTCTTCAGATAATGTCCCCGGTGTTCCAGGTATTGGTATAAAAACGGCCGCTCAGCTAATTAATGATTATGGTACCCTGGATGTATTGCTCGAGCGAGCAGGTGAAATAAAGCAACACAAACGCCGAGAAAATTTAATTGAGTTTGCAGAACAAGCGCGCCTCTCACGCAAGCTCGTCACATTAGAAACTCACGTCGAAGTTGAAGTGGGTATCGACGAATTCGAGCGCAAAGAATTTGACCCTGCCGTTCTAAAACCTTTCTTGGAAGAAATGGAGTTTCGCACCTTAGCTGACAGACTGGGCGTGGAAATTACCTCCCCAGCAACAACTTCTTTAAAAGCTAGCGATGGTCCGAAATACTCAGATACTAAGGCTTTGGGTGCCTGTAAATATGATTTAATTGTTGAGCTGAGCCAGCTTGAAGATTGGGCCGCCAAGGCGAAGAAAAGCTTTCACTTAGCAATCGATACCGAAACTACATCAATCAATCAAATGAATGCTCGTCTAGTTGGGATATCTCTTGCTACTGCTGCCGGTGAAGCCTGCTACATACCAATTGACCATGTTGATGAGTTTGGCTTGCGCTGCCAACCCCAATTAGAGCTTGAACAAGTTCAATCGGTTTTGCGGGAAATATTGTTGGATGATGCAATTTTAAAAATTGGTCATAATCTAAAGTATGACCTTGTTGTGCTTCGTCGTCACGGATTTGACATATGCGGATATGATGACACCATGCTACTGTCGTTTGCACTTTACGCCGGCACGCACGGTCATGGCATGGATGAGCTATCAATTCGCTATCTTGATCATAAGCCAATACCTTTTAAGGAAGTTGCTGGCGCGGGAAAAAGCCAAGTCACATTTGACCAAGTTCCTTTAGACCTTGCATGTAAATACGCGGCAGAAGATGCTGATATTACGTTCCGATTTTGGGAAATATTCAAACCCCAGCTGCTTACTGCAGGGGTTGTTAGTTTGTATGAAACGATAGAACGCCCGTTAGTTCCTATCCTAGCCGACATGGAGTCAGCTGGCATAGTTGTAGACACCTCCCTGCTCCGCAAGCTTTCAAATGACTTCGCTCAAAGTTCAGCTGCCTTAGAAACGGAAATCCATGATATTGCTGGCGAACCATTTAATATTGGCTCACCAAAACAGTTAGGCGAAATACTATTTGGTAAGCTGAGCTTAGAGGGAGGGAAAAAATCTGCTAAAACAGGCACATACTCTACCGATGCAAGCGTTTTAGAAGATCTCGCAAGATTGCATCCATTACCCGCGAAAGTAGTTGAGTGGCGGCAGGTGAATAAGCTCCGTTCAACTTATACAGATGCCCTGCAAAACCAGGTAAATAAGGACACGGGCAGAGTTCACACCTCTTATTCGATGGTAGGAGCGCAAACAGGACGATTATCTTCTACAGATCCCAATTTACAGAACATTCCTATTCGTACTGCCGAAGGTCGGGCAATTCGAGGTGCTTTTGTCACTACTCCAGGGTATAAGATTTTGTCAGCAGACTACAGCCAAGTTGAGTTAAGGCTCGCAGCACATATGGCGGGAGAGACCGCTCTGCAACAAGCCTTCCAAGATGGACAAGATATTCACGCAATTACTGCAAGCCAAGTATTTGATGTGCCGCTTGACGGAATGGATAGTGAGACGAGATCTAGGGCAAAAGCAATTAATTTTGGAATAATTTACGGTATATCAGCATTTGGCCTGGCAAATAACCTTGGCATTGCAAGAGGCGAAGCACAGGAATTTATTACAGCTTATTTTTCTCGTTTTCCTGGAATCCAAGATTTTATGGAAGTTCAGAAAGAATTTGGCCGAAAACAACACTTTGTGAAAACTTTATTTGGCCGTAAAATTCATTTGCCAGGAATGGCTGATAAGAACCCAATGCGAAGGGGCTTTGCGGAACGCCAAGCAATTAATGCACCAATACAAGGCACGGCCGCAGATATTATCAAACGGGCAATGCTAAGAATGCCAAACGCCTTGAGCGAAGCCGGACTCGGCGCAAAGATGCTTCTGCAAGTGCACGACGAACTAATTTTTGAAGTTCCCGAAAGCGAAGTTGCGGCAACAGAGGTTTGCGTAAAGAATACCATGCAGACTGCATCTCAACCGGTGGTCAACTTGAGCGTTCCGCTTATAGTGGACGTAGGTGTGGCAGATAGCTGGATGGACGCACACTAAGATCTAAATTCTTACTAGCCCCCAGTGGTGCTCATATAGCGAGCTACCGACGGTTTAGAACCCTCCACTATAGTAAAATCATGACGCTCGGGCTTCAGATTTAAAGCTTTTATTATTGCTTTCTTTACCGGCTCCAGTCCCTCACTCGAGCGCAGCACCTCTCTTAAATCAACGCCATCCTCGTGGCCAAGACAGAGAACTAAGCGACCTGTGCATGTAACTCTAACCCTATTACACCCATCGCAGAAATTTTGAGTTAGTGGCGAAATGAAGCCAACTTTTTGGCCTGTTTCTTCAACCCTAAAATAACGGGAGGGCCCACCTGTTTGATGGGTAGAAGGCGACAAGGTCCAGCGCTCACTTAACCGCTCGCGCACCTCGGTTAAGGGCAGAAACTGGTCAATACGCTGAAGATCTCCCATTTCGCCCAACGGCATCACTTCGATGAAGGTCAAATCAAATCCCTCGGCACCACACCAGGATACGAAGGTATGCAATTCTTCCTCACTAAAGTCTTTTAAAGCTACCGCATTGATTTTGATTTTTAGGCCAACTCTTTTAGCAATCTCGATACCGTTTAGAACCTGAGATAAGTTACCCCCTCGTGTTATCAGACTAAATTTTTCGGCTCGCAAGCTATCAATAGAAACATTAATTCGCCTTACCCCTGATAAGTATAATTCTTCTGCGTAACGGCCTAATTGGCTTGCATTACTCGTAAGCGCTAACTCCTCTAAACCACCCTCACCAAGTTTGCTCCCAATATCATTAAAGAGACTAATCACTCCTTTGCGAACAAGAGGCTCACCGCCACTTAAGCGAATTTTCTTTACACCTAACTCAATGAAGGCCTGACAAAGTCGCCCCATTTCTTCCAAAGTGAGAACTTCGGATTTTGGCAAAAAAGTCATCTGCTCGGCCATGCAATAGGTACATCTGAAGTCGCACCGGTCTGTCACAGAAAGACGAAGATAAGTAATTGATCTGCCAAAAGGATCTTGCATGACGTCACCCTAGCGCATGGAATGCTTTTGGTCCAAGCCCCAATGCGACTATCTTCGGTCCATTAATTTGAGAAATAGGAAACCTAAATCTTAGCTTTAGGCTTCTTGTTCGCGGTATCGAAGTATCAAATAACCTCCACCGAGAATAAGTATAACGCCGAGACCTTGGACTACGTTGAAGTTTAGGCCGGTATCTAAAGCGTAAGCAACGGTCATAGCAACAATCGCCGTGCCCAGATTGACATATCCACCACGATTAGGGCAAATCAAACCTATTAGTTTTAAGTAGGCCGAAAAAGACGCGATTGAACTGAAAATTACAAGAAAGCTCAGAGACCAATAAAAGCTCGGGGGGGCAGAAAGTATATCAAACGAAAAGCCTCGAACAAAAGAATAAAGACCCAAATAGCTAGCGCCAAAACTCATCGCAAATGCTGTTGAAGTAACAACAGGAACTTTCCTTCTATTAAGTGCCATTTGAATGACGGTAGCAAAGCTAACTACGACTGTACCTAAGAGACAAAACCCCACCTGGCGCAGGGTCAGCCAATCAAATTCAATGGCACCATCGGACCAGATGTTGGGAGACAGCAAGGCGACAACCCCAAGAAAACCTATCAGCGCAGCGGCTGATACTCTTGCGCTAGGTAGCTGCTTATTGAAAAGAGATGTTACAACTAAATTGGTAACCACAACAAAAGCAAAAAGAAGAGAAACCAGGTCCCCTGGCAGTCCTCTTTGACCCGTATACACGAGAGCGAAATTAGTTGAAAAAAAACCAGCTCCTAAAAGTGCAATGAGCCCCCAAGTACCCAAGGGAAATTGGAAACTTATCGTTCCACGCCAAAAATCCCTTACGAGGATAAACGCTACAAATAATAACCCTGAAGCTCCAAATCTATAAAAAACAGGCACCGTCACCGCCGGTAAATCAGGCGAACCGGTTTGGTATTTCAGTAACTCCCATGAAAACCCCCAACCAATTAAGACCGTTGCTAGACAAAGAGATATGAGTGCAGTGCGATTCATATGGGTTGATCCCTATGCGCTCAAGGCTATTGGAGACAGAACAAACACGCCAGGAAAGTAACAATGACCGTCACCGAACAACTTGCTTCACGCCTCTCCGACATAAAACCCTCCCCAACAATGGCAATCAGCGCCAAGGCTGCAGAGATGAAGGCCGAAGGCATTCCTATTATTGGTTTAGCGGCAGGTGAGCCCGACTTTGACACCCCTGATTTCGTTAAGGAAGCAACGTACAAAGCGATCGCAGAAGGGCAAACAAAATACACAGCGGTAGATGGCACTCCGGCAATCAAAGCAGCCATCTCTGAAAAGTTTCTGAGAGAAAATGATCTAAGCTACGATGCAAAGACTGAAATTACAGTCGGGACTGGCGGCAAGCAGGTACTTTATAATGCATTCATGGCAACACTTAATCCTGGGGATGAAGTTCTGATTCCTGCGCCTTATTGGGTTTCATATCCTGATATGGCAATTCTAGCATCAGGCACTCCAAAATTTGTGTCTGCCGGGCCAGAGGTAAACTTCAAGCTACAACCTAACGATTTGCGGGCTGCGCTAACCACAAAGACCAAATGGCTTGTTCTCAATTCGCCTTCAAATCCCACAGGATCAGCATACTCAGCTATAGAGCTGCAGCGACTTGGAGAAGTACTTAAAGATTTCCCTAATGTTATGATTATGACTGATGATATGTATGAACACCTAGTTTATGACGGGTTTGAATACGCAACGATCGCCCAAGTTTGTCCAGACCTTAAAGATCGGACCTTGACTTGTAATGGTGTTTCAAAGGCATTTGCGATGACTGGCTGGCGCATTGGCTATGCCGGAGGGCCAGCGCCTTTAATTAAAGCTATGGGTAAAGTTCAATCACAGTCGACCTCTAATCCATCCTCCGTATCTCAGGCGGCTACCGTTGCGGCATTAACTGGAGATCCAAGCTTCCTGTCAGATCGGAACAAGGTATTTAAAGGCCGGCGGGATATGGTCGTTGACCGCCTGAATAACATGCCTGGCATTTCATGCACTAAACCTGAAGGTGCCTTCTATGTGTATCCAAGCCTTGAGGGTTTAATTGGTAAAAAAACACCCGCGGGACAAAGTATAGATAGCGATAGTAGCTTTGCATCTTACTTACTGGACGCTGCACAGGTGGCAGTTGTGCCCGGTGTAGCATTTGGATTAGAGCCGCACTTCCGGATATCATATGCAACCTCAACTGAAGCGCTTACGGATGCCATGAATCGCATCGAGAAGGCAGTAAAAGATCTTGCGTAAATTCACCGAACCAAAACTAGTGATTGCGAGCCACAACCAAGGGAAAGTCAGAGAAATAAGGCTACTGCTAAAGCAGTATAATCTTGAGGTGTTAAGTGCAGGTGATTTGGGTGTTGATGAACCTGAGGAAACGGAAAATACTTTTGTAGGTAATGCCAGTCTGAAGGCGCGCTATACAGCCCAAAAGACAGGGTACCCTGCCCTAGCTGATGACTCAGGCCTTAGCGTTGATGCGCTAAATGGTCGACCAGGAGTCGACACAGCGCCATATGCAGAAAAAAAGCCGGGCATTCGCGACTTCTATTGGGGTATGGAGAGACTAGAAAAAGAAATGAACGGCAAAACTGATATGGCATGTCAGTTCAACTGTGTACTTGCATTGGCATGGCCAGATCTTCATGTGGAAGCATTTCATGGTATCGTCGAAGGAGATTTAAGTTTCCCACCTAGAGGCGTTCAAGGTTTCGGTTTTGATCCTGTTTTTGTCCCGAGAGGCCATAGCGTTACTTTTGGTGAGATGGACCCGAGGAAAAAACATGCCATCAGTCATCGAGCGAATGCCTTTGACAAGCTGGTCAAAGGCGTGTTCGGTTGAACACAGCAGGAGTTCCATCTCTATACATACACTGGCCTTTCTGCGCGGCTAAGTGCCCCTACTGCGATTTCAACGTTCACATCTCAAAAGCAGAAGTAGAGGAAGAGGTGTGGGTTAGGTCTCTGCTATCTGATCTTAAGTGGCAGATGGCAGGACAAAATATTTCTAGCCTCAAAACAATTTATTTCGGCGGCGGAACTCCCTCTCTCCTATCTCCAAAAAGTGTCGGGCTAATTATAGAAGGCGCTACAAATCTTTGGAACTCAGAGGAAGTTCAGATCACACTTGAGGTGCATCCGACGAATGCTGATCAAGCAAAGTTCAAAGATTTTCGAGCCGCAGGAATAAATCGCGTGTCAATTGGTGTGCAATCTTTTGACGATCAAGCACTTACTTTTTTAGGGCGGGATCACAAGGCAGATGAGGCACGTGATGCCGTGATCGCTGCGCGCGATATATTCGAAGATGTTAGTGTTGATCTGATGACGGCACTTCCCGGTATGAGCTTATCGGATCAGCAAAATCAGTTAGACACCGCGATTGCTTTTGGAGTTGAGCATCTATCGGTATATCAACTTAATGTAGAGCCAGCGACAGCATTTGGTGCGGCAGTAAAGCGAGGAGATTGGAAGCCAATGGATAATGATAAAGCTGCTGATTTCTATGAAGCTACGGTCAGTCAATTATCCAAAGCTGGCTTAAACGCTTATGAAGTTTCTAACTATTCTAGACCCGGTAGGGAGAGCAGGCATTCTTTACTTGGTTGGCTTGGTCAGGGATATTTAGGAATAGGCCCTGGAGCTGAAGGTCGTTCTATAAATAAAAAGAATGATTGGGAGCGCCGTATAACACGTAGAAGCCCCAGCGGCTACTTGAAACAAGTTAAGCAAAAAAACCATGGTTTAGAGGTGCAAGAAACTTTACCCCATAAGGATCGAGTTGAGGAACAACTTATCTTTGGCTTGCGTCTAACTTCAGGTTTGCCCCTTAATCATGAGGCTTGGGAGATCGCGGATCCGGACCGAATAGGTACATTAGTGGAGTATGGAGATTTAGAAGAAACATCAAGTCACCGCCGCGCAACGATGAAAGGCCGCTTGCGCTTAGACGCGCTCAATGACTATTTAGTAAATTATGAAGGGTAGTCTAACACTAGTCGCTACACCAATTGGTAATTTGGGTGATCTTTCTCGACGTGGTATTGAAGCGCTCAGCGCGGCTGACCTAGTTCTCTGCGAAGACACAAGAGTGACTTCTAAGCTTTTATCGCTGACCGGTATTAAAGCAAAGGTACAAAGATGTGACGATCATACTGAGCGCAGACAGATTGAGAATATGCTTACTCGCCTTCAAGCCGGAGAAAATATTGCACTAGTATCGGATGCAGGCACACCTCTAATATCAGATCCTGGATATTCACTGGTTAAAGCTGCTCGCGATGCGGGTCATAATGTGACAGCAACCCCAGGTCCTGCAGCACCAATACTTGCGCTTATTCTCTCTGGCTTGCCTACTGATCGCTTTTATTTTGGTGGGTTCTTACCTAGCAAATCCAGCGCTCGGCAATCTGCATTCGCCGAAGTGAAATCACTGCGTGCAACAACAATTTTTTTCGATAGCCCACGCCGAATTGCAGCAACTTTACGAGACGCTTTAACAGTTTTTGGACCGGATCGAGATGCCTCCACAGCCCGAGAATTAACAAAAAAATTCGAACAAATACAAACTGGTACTGTTGAAACTTTAGAAATATTATATCGCGAAAACACTCCGCCTAAAGGCGAGCTGGTGCTCATGTTTGGCCCTGCTCCAAAACAGGAAGAGGAGTTGGATATTGATGCTCTTTTGAGGAAATCGATGGCAACCAAATCTCTATCAAATGCCGCAAAAGAGATAGCGCAGCTCACAGGTCGACCTAAATCCGTGGTGTACGGGAGAGCGCTGGAAATACACAATGATCAAACTTCCAAGGATTAAAGGAAAGAAAACTGGTAACTTTGCTACGTCCTACGCCAAGGGTTTGGCTCAAGAGACAAAGGCTTCTCGCAGCTTAGAATCTAAGGGCTATGTGGTTCTCTCACGAAGAGCCAAGACAATTGCAGGAGAGCTAGACTTAATTTTGCGAGCTCCGGACCAGAATTGCATCGTGTTCTTGGAAATAAAGCGCTCTCAACAGTTGGGAAATGATATTGCGATTTCGCAAGTAGATCAAAAACGTCTTCTTCGAGCTGCAGATAGTTGGATAGGATCGAAACCTGAATATCAAGGCTTTCGAATGCGTTTTGACCGTTGTTTGATTGATAAGAACGGTAAGATACAACATATAGAGAATACCTTCTCACTCTCCTAAGGATTAATAATGACCTTGAAAATAGGTATACAAATGGACGATTGGTCCTCAGTTAATGTTGATGCAGATTCTACTTTTGCTCTCATGCTTGAAGCACAAAATCGAGGATATGAGCTTTTTCATTATCTGCCTTCAGCGCTTAGCTATGAGCAAGGGACTGTGCTCGCTCGTGGCACCACTGCAAAGGTCCAACATGATCAGAACAACATGGCAAACCTTGGGGCACCAGAGTTAAGAGACGTTGGTGGCTTTGATATCATTCTTATGCGTCAAGATCCGCCATTTGACATGCAGTATATCGCCACGACGCATTTACTCGAGCAAGTTACAGACCGCGTAAGAGTGATTAACAACCCTGCTCAGGTGCGTAATTCGCCCGAAAAACTGCTAGTGACAGAATTTAAAGAGTTTATGCCACCAACACTCATATCTCGTGACCCAGTCTCTATAAGGGCTTTTCGAAACGAACACCCCGATACAATCATTAAACCATTATTCGGTAACGGCGGTGCTGGCGTTTTTCACCTTAAACCGGACGATGAAAACTTGTCTTCCTTGTTGGAGTCTTTTTTCGCAAACTCCCGAGAGCATTTAATGGTTCAAGCCTACGCCCCCGAGATCCGGGACGGTGACAAGCGTATTATCTTGATTGATGGAGAGCCTGCAGGGGCTCTAAACCGTCGGCCAGCGCAAGGTGAGGCCCGCGCTAATCTCCATGTGGGAGGGGCAGCAGAAAAAAGCGCGCTCACAGATCGAGATAAGCAAGTTTGTGAGGCATTACGCCCTGTTTTGAAAGAGCGTGGACTGCTATTTACGGGAATCGATATGATTGGTCCTTACCTGACGGAAATCAACGTTACATCGCCAACTGGTATTCAAGAAATTTCCCGGTTTGATGGTATAAATCTACCAGGTCAAATTTGGGATGCGATTGAGACGAGCACGTAAGTCTCCCGGCGTTAGCCCCCTATCACGCATATCGCGAATAGCCGGCGCTCGTTGTGACTTAGAGAATTTCCGTCCATCATCATGCAAAACAAGTTCATGAAACGTATAGCTCGGAACGGGCAAGTCTAAAAGGCGCTGTAGCAGTTCATGTACAGCTGTGATTCCCTGTAAATCCTTCCCACGCATAATGTGAGTTATGCCCTGATGGGCATCATCTGTAACAACAGACAAATGATATGAGGTAGGAATTTCTCGACGGACCAGGATGAGGTCCCCCCATGGACGCGGATCACGGATCATTCCAGAAACCCTTGAAATTGCCGCGTCCATATTAAGTCGCCATGCAACTGGTCGGCCAGAAATTGGGCCTGCGTCACGGCAGTGACCGGCATAAAGTGGACCATCTGGACCGAGTCCGGGAGATCGCGCCATTACTAGTTTACGGGTGCATGAGCATGGATAAATAACATTGATATCCTTTAATCTAGAAATAGCATTAGCGTAAAAATCCATACGTTCAGATTGACGCACAATAGGTCTGTCATATTCCAAACCGAGCCAATTTAAATCTGACAGTAGCGCATCTTCAAACTCTGGTTTGCAGCGAAGATGATCAATGTCTTCGATCCTCAACAACATTTTTGCGTCTAAATCATCTGCCATTGCCTTAACGGCCCAAGCGGACAGAGCATGCCCCAAGTGTAAGTAGCCGGTCGGAGACGGCGCAAATCGTGTTACAGCGGGCATATAGTGCACTTGCCAAGGCCATTCTTGCCTGGCAAGCGCTTGAAATGATTACAGGTGATTTCACGCCGCACGGCAGTTCCCTATCAGGCTTAGTACTAAGTCCTACTAATCCAAAAAGTTTAGTTCTGTTTCTTCACGGATACGGAGCGAATGGTGCAGATCTGTTGGGAATTGGTCAACAACTTTCTCCCCATATGCCCAGTGTAGGTTTCGTAGCTCCCGATGCACCACAAAAACTAGCCTTTGGGCACAACTCACGAGCCTGGTTTGAGCTAGGTGCCAGCTTAGCCCCAGAAGACATAGATTACGGAGTACAAGAAGCGCGTCCGGTTCTGGTGGAATACGTTAATGCGCTTTTGCATACTTTTGACCTACCAGCTAAAAAATTGCTGATTTGCGGCTTTTCTCAAGGCTGCATGCTAGCACTAGAAGTTGCCCCTCGCCTGCCTGAACCCGTGGGTCAGGTTATCGGACTATCAGGCGCGCTCGCAGGCGCAGACCGCCTGGCAGGCGAGATAGTGAGTCGCCCGCCCATTTTTCTTGGTCACGGCATGGAAGATAACGTTGTACCATTTGCCGCTCAAGAAGCAGCGGTCACCGCTCTCAAAGCACACAACTTTCTAGTGGAGAGCGAGTCATACGAAGGTGTTGGTCATGGTATTCCTTCCGCTGCTCTTCAAACTCTTTACACTAAGACTATTGACCTAACGGACTGATTTTCTTCAAATTATTCACAAAATTATCTGCCATTATCCCACTTAGGGGTGTTGCATGAATGTGACACTCCTATAAGAGGTAAGTATGGGTAGTCTGGCTCAAGGTACTACATCTGCCCCGGATTTATCCCAATTTCCGGCCCTAGTTCTTAATGCCGACTTCAGGCCAATGTCTTATCTCCCTCTCTCAATTTGGTCTTGGCAAGAAGCCCTGAAGGCAAAATACCAAGACAGAGTAAATATTATCGCAGAATACGAACAAGAAGTTCACTCGCCCTCTCAAACAATTAAACTGCCATCAGTTATTTCACTAAAATCGTATGTCCCGATGAATCGTACGCCGGCATTCACACGGTTCAACGTTTTCTTGCGCGATCATTTTCGATGTCAATATTGCAACGCAAAACACAAAGCTTCGGACTTAACTTTTGACCATGTTTTGCCGCGGTCTAAAGGAGGTCATTCCTCTTGGGAAAATATCGTTACAGCTTGTCAAAAGTGTAACTTAAAGAAAGGCTCGAGACTGCTTCATCAGTCTGGTTTAAGCTTGCAGCTCGAGCCCAGACGCCCCTCTTATCATCAACTTCAAGAATATGGGCGCGGTTTCCCGCCAAACTTTTTACATGAGAGCTGGGCGGACTACCTCTACTGGGATGTCGAATTAGAAGCCTAAGAATTCAAACCAGACTCCTGGCGAGCCTCCCAAATACGATTTGGTTTGAAAAACTGGCCAGTCCAATACCAATGGTCCGGATTAGCTCTTATCCAGTCGGAGTAGATGCCGTTCATTGTGGTTGCAAGTTCAATGACATCATCCGACGAGCTTCCCTTTGCATGAATTGGCTGAACGGCCTCAATCCAGAACCCTAAACCGTGCCTATCGCGACCACAATTTAGCGGGATAATTGGAGCTCCAGTTTCCGCCGCAAGTTTGTAAGGTCGCAGTGTTGTTGGAGAATTCAGGCCCATAAAAGGAAGCATGGGTCCAGGAAGCGGCGCATCCAAAGCATATATGAGTGATTTCCCTCGGGAGAATTCCTCCGCAAGGCGACCTTGAAGGCCTCTCATATCTCTTGGCCATAGAGTCCACTTTCCTGAAAGGTCAGTCCGACCCTCCCTAAAGTATTTCTCAAGTAATGGATTTTTCGGAGGCGCGTAAACTGCAACCGTATTTGTAAGGTGGCGGGAGAGCGTCATTATGTTCGCCTCCCAGCCCGAAAAATGTCCGAGAAGATATATAGCTTGCTTTTCGTTGCTGGCATAGGGCTGAAGCCAATCCGCGGTAAGATTATGCCGGGTCAAACCCTCGGAACACCTCCGCCAATAAGGCTGCAGCATGAGTTCTGCGATAGCTAGCGGAAGCGCACTTACGACCCCTTCCACGATCTCCTCTCGCCGCTGCGCCGTGTCATCCTTATAAGCGAGACCTACATTATGAGAAATGAGGCCAATATTGCTGGATCTTCGCATTAATCGACCACCTAACGCCTTAAAAAACCTAAAAGTTACTCGCGGCCCAAGCAAACTAAAAATCTGGGCGCTTAAACTCCATAGCAATGCGGCTAGACGATCACCTTTCCGCAGCTTATCAGGTCTCTCCTGACCAATTGATAGCATTACCCAACTACTTTCTCTGCCCAGCAACGAGTAGAATTAACCATTTCCTGTGCTTCTCGCCAGAACTGAGGGTTTAACTCAATCATAAAAAGTGGGTCTTCTGGATATTTCATTTCCGCCAATAAATCCCATGGTAAACTGCCCCAGTAAAGCGGTAAGTGCAAGTCCCCCTCACCAAATGCCAATTCTTCATTAAATGTATATGTTTGAGTGCGATTTGGAACGCCAAAGTTGTCATGCAAATGTAGATGTTTGGAATAAGGGGTAAGGGTGGCGGCTTCAGCCAAAAATACCTCGCCAACGTCTTCCAAGTTCAAAGCAGCATGCGCAAAGTCAAAGGTTGCACAGACATGGGAATGATCAACTGCCTTAAGCTCAGCTGCAAGCTCACTAGGAGTAGCGGAATGCTGCTGGTTCCAATAAAAAACATTCTCAACACAAATCAGGCAGCCATGCTGCGCAGCAAAGTCACCTAAATGCTTTAGGCACTCTCTTTGCTGATCATATCTATGAGCCAGCTCTACTTGGGTCAGTCTTCCTGGGTACTGGCCTGAGTGAATAACTACATGCTCCGCGCCTATTTCAGCAGCTAGTTCAACATATGCTTTCGCTACATCCAAATGAAGCTGCTTGTGTGCTGGGGGTAGCATGAAATTAAGCCCAATCGCGGCATGAACGCTATAATCCATGGGGCGATCTGCTAAGATTGATTTTAAGAGAGCCATACGACCCGGAATCAGCCGATGCCGCATAATTAAATCGTCGTGCAGAGCCGAGAGCTCAGCTACCGAAGCTCCAATAGAATGGATCAGATCCAACTGACCCGGCAAGGCAGTCATCTCGTTCGAACCAACCATTGTGCTAAATCCAATACGGGGTTCTACCATACGGTGCCTCCTAAATTTTGATAGGATTGAGCTTAAGCCGATTCTTTTGCGATTTCACGCCCCGCAATTTCTATAATTTGCTCCATAAAGGGCATGAATGGATTAACACCAAGCGCTGCCTCTGCAGCAGCTTTTGCTCCCAAAAACTCTCCTTGACGAAGTTGTATTTGAGCTAAGCCAGCCCAAGCTCCAAAGTGTTTAGGCTCAAGGGACAAAACTTCGTAAATAGCACTGATGCTTGCAGCATCATCACCTCTCGCATAATGAATTATAGCGAGTTGGTTATGTGCTTCAGCGAATTCGGGATAATCAATTACCAATTGCTGAAAAATCGGCATCGCTCCCAATAATTCACCCCGCGAGAGCATAAGTCTTGCCCTATCAAATAGACCTTGGTCAGCCCCCGCAGGAACTTTAAACCAGGCCTGCCAAATTGCGTCCTGGGCCTCCAGGTTCTGCTCTCCAGTAGTCGCGCTAAGAAGACTAAAAAGATCAGGCAGACTCGTGTCTGTTTGGTCGGCCTCTGCAGCTTGGATTATAAGTAGTAAGGTTAGTAGCCAGCGCATATCCTTAGGCTAGATCAAATTAGCACAAAAAAAAGGGGCCCTAAAGGACCCCAAAATAACTAGGTACTAGTTCTACCCTTGGCGCGCTTTGAACCGCGGGTTCTTCTTATTGATGACATAGACACGTCCACGCCGACGAACGACGCGACAGTTTTTATCGCGCTTTTTCATTGTTTTTATTGAGTTAACAACTTTCATGGAATCCGCCTGGGTTTCTTTACGAAGCGCGGGCACTAAGCGCCTACAACGCCATCGTCAAGTCCTGTTTGTTTAAATCTAAAAATTAGAAATCACGCGGCCGTGAATTAGATTGTTTCGCATGTTGCTCACGAAATGTTAACATGACTTCTAATTTAAGTTGTGGTTAGGATTACCGAATGGATAAAGTTACACAAAAGCGTCTTCTGATTGTTGACGACGATAAAGTTCTAGCTGACTCATTGGTAGAACAACTTGATTTGCATCAAGAGTTTAATTCTTCCGCTGTATATTCGGGTAAAGAGGGTCTGGAAGCCGCACAGGCGAGTGATTACGATTGCCTCATCTTAGATGTAGACATGCCCGATATGGATGGGCGCGACTTGTGCAAGCTGCTTCGCAGACAAGGCTTGAAGATGCCTATCTTGATGTTGACTGGACAGGACTCCGATGCGGATACGATTCTAGGATTGGATGCAGGCGCTAACGATTACGTCACAAAACCATTCCGACTAAATGTGCTTCTGGCAAGAATACGCGCCCAGCTGCGCACCCACGAATTATCTGATGATGCAACCTTTCCGGTGGGGCCATATAATTTTCGTCCAAGCCTTAAAATGCTTCAGTTCAAAGACTCTGACCGCAAAATTAAGTTAACAGAAAAAGAAACTTCAATCCTCAAGTTTTTGTACAGAGCGGGTGGTAAGACCGTGAGCCGAGAAGACCTCTTAGGGGAAGTTTGGGGTTACAACTCCGCGGTAAACACCCATACTTTAGAGACACATATCTATCGGCTGCGGCAGAAGATCGAAGAAAGCCCGCGTGAGTCGGCTATCGTGATAACTGATCCTGGCGGATACAGGTTAGGAAACTAATACAACTCGGTCACGATGGGAACGTGATCTGATGGTCGCTCAAAAAGCCGAGTTTCTTTTAAAACCATACATTTAGTGATACTTTTTGCGAGGTCTGGTGTCGCGAGCATATGATCTAACCGCCAGCCATAATCTTTTTCCACAGAGAGCTTATAGCGATACCCCCACCAAGTAAAAAGACGAGCGTCATCTCCCACTTCCAGTCGAGGCAGATCATGAAAACGTCCCTGTGAAACGACGGCAGCTAAAGCAGCACGCTCCTCATCGGAGTGCCCAACAAGTCGTCGGTTTTTTTTGTGATCCCAGGTGTCATTTTCTTGATAGGCAACATTTAAATCACCCATCCATAAAGCTGCACCTGATTGTTTTTCAGCCATCAACTTCATTTCATTCAAGAAACGTATTTTGTGGGCAAATTTTGGGTTAGCAGCCTTATCTGGCACGTCACCACCAGAGGGCACATAAAAACAATGCACCGCAAGCCCACTCTCCAGCAACACCTGCGCATGCCGCTTGTCATCGATGCCTGCAAAGACACACCGGTCTTTGGCCACGAAGGGCATCCGAGAGATTATAGCCACGCCATGATGCGCCTTCTGCCCAATAATATGCAGGTGAGAGTAGCCTGCATCAATAAATTCTTGATGTGGAAATATTTCATCTGCAATCTTAGTTTCCTGCAGACACAGAACATCGATGTTATGACTTTGCAAAAGAGCTAATATCTGTTCTTTTCGTGGCCTTATCCCGTTCACGTTCCAAGAGGCTATTTTCATTTGCGCTTATCTCGCCGGCTCTCTGCCGCTCTACTAAATGCCTCCCAAATTACCCGGTATTGAGGAACGTTTGCTGCATCCCACTCTGGATGAAACTGGGCGGCCCAAAAAAATCCAGGAAGATTAGGTGCTGAAAACGCTTCAACCAGACCGTCACTGGCGCGTGCCTCGATATGTAGATTAGGGCCCATCGTTTTAACACCCTGCAGGTGTAGCGAGTTAATCATAATCTGGCGATTCTCTGGCAAAATACCCTCTTTTGCCAACCAATCTGCCCAATAACCCTCTAAAACCTCAACACTGTGGTTAAGTCCAAATTGGCCCGCTAAATCAGGCAAATCTGGCCTGCGATGGTCATTTAGTTCAGAGACCTCGTGCACCATTGGGTGCAGCGTGCCCCCAAAATAAACTACCGCTTCCTGAAAGCCACGGCAAATACACAATGTTGGTAAACCAGCCGCTATGCTGAGTTCCAAGAGCTGAAAAGTTACTTCATCGCGCTGTTCATCAAACGGCTCAGCCTTTTCAGTTGGCATTTCACCATATCTAGATGGATGAACGTTAGACAGCGACCCTGTTAGAACTAAGCCATCTAAGCTATCGACATAAGCCTGGATATCCATTTTTTGACCAAGTGAAGGTACAGATAAAGCTAGGCCCGAAGTGCAGGTTAAAACAGCATCATGATACTGATTTTTTACCTCATGATAATCACCGCCATTGCGATGTGTAACGCAAGAAGAAAGGCCTATTAACGGAGCTCTAATCATATGCTTCTTTGATGGAATTTTGTTACTAAAATCAAGATGGGATCCTGAAAAGCTCTGGCTCAATCGACACACCAGTCTGAATGTTTTGAAGAATTACTGCCGTGACCAAGCCACCTTGCTCTTCAATCTTCCAACCCTTTAACTCAAACGTAACAGCATCCATGAAGAGCGTTATAAGCCCTTGGTTTCTCTTTCCCACTTCATACAGAGTTACAAATAGGGAGTCGGGTGTCTGCTCCATCTTTGTGATGCTTATACCATCTGACAAGTTTACATTCTCCGACAGAATAATTCTTAGTGGAGTGGCATTAAGTCTTACCCGTGAAATAGAGTTTGTTAGTGTGTTAATTTGAGCAACATGACGGCCATCGGATAACAGTATCATAGGCTGATCATCGTATTCAAATCTCAATTTTCCCGGGCGAGAAATCATAAATCTACCGCGCTCACTTTCACCCGTTGCAATATCGATCTGAATGAACGTGCCACTTTGTGTCGTGATGTCGCTTATAGCTTGCTCAATTTTAGGCCTTAAGACAGAAACAGACTGAGCGCCGGCTTGAAGAGCCAATATAGCAACACAAAAGGAAACGAGGGCAATAGCTTTGTGAAGTCTAATTACACTTAAAAACATACCCCTGCCTATACCATTTTTTCCGGCAAAAGTAGGGCGATCTAGTGTCAAACTAAGCTACTTTTAATAATTGCCGAGTTAGTTAGAATTTTGGGTCGTCTGCACTCTCCCCTGGAACCATAATTTTACGGCGGCCAACATGATCAGCTGAGCTTATAAGTCCCTCGTCTTCCATTCTATCAATTAAATTTGCTGCACGGTTATATCCAATTTGGAGGCGTCTTTGAACGTGAGATGTCGAGGCTTTCTTGTCTCGTAAAACTACTTGTACCGCTCTGTCATATAGATCGTCACCACTAGATTCCTTCTCGAATAAGGGCAGATCCAATCCGTCAGGTCCAGCTGAGGCCTCAAGTGCTTCTTCATCAATGATTGCTTCCACGTAGTCTGGCGATCCAACTTGGCGTAGATGTGCTACAACTGCTTCAACCTCATCATCAGAGGCGAAAGGTCCATGGACGCGTGTTGTTCGGCCACCGTTTGGTTGATAAAGCATATCACCTTGGCCAAGCAATTGCTCCGCGCCCATCTCGTTAAGTACTGTTCTTGAGTCTATTTTTGAAGATACTGCGAACGAAATACGGCTGGGAAAATTAGCCTTGATTGTCCCTGTAATTACATCAACAGAAGGGCGCTGCGTTGCCATTATCATGTGAATGCCTGCAGCTCTTGCTTTCTGCGCGATCGATTGAATAGCTGCTTCAATATCTTTTCCTACCATGAGCATAAGCTCCGCCATCTCATCCACAATTACGACAATGTGAGGTAATGGCCGCATGTCAAAAGCTTGATCTTCAGTAACAGGTTCGCCAGTATCGGGATCAAAGCCTACTTGCACTTGGCGCGTTAAAGTCTCGCCATTAGCAAGCGCGGTTTTGATCTTGGCATTGTAATTGGCTATGTTTCGCACATTAAGCGTGCTCATTGACTGATATCGCTGGTTCATTTCTTGCACGACCCATTTTAGCGCTACCACGGCCTTCTTAGGATCGGTGACCACGGGAGACAGGAGATGTGGAATTCCATCGTATATTGAGAGCTCTAAGATCTTGGGATCAATCATGATAAATCGCACTTGCTCAGGTGAAAGCGCGTAAACTAACGAAAGGAGCATCGTGTTAACGGCAACAGATTTCCCAGATCCTGTTGTGCCCGCAACTAAAAGATGGGGCATCTGTGCCAAGTCGCCCATAATCATCTGCCCCCCTATATCTTTACCAAGTGCAAGTGGTAAAGCTGCTTTGGAGCCGGAAAAAGCTTTGTGAGCCAGCATTTCGTGCAAGAATACGGTTTCTCTTTTTGAGTTCGGCAGCTCGATACCAATCACAGACTTCCCAGGTACCGGCGCTATTCGAGCTGAAAGCGCTGCCATTGATCGTGAAATGTCATCTGCTAATCCAACTACCCTACTGGTTTTGGTACCAGGCGCAGGCTCCAATTCATAAAGTGTCACAACCGGACCCGGTAAAACTCGCGTTATCTCCCCTTTGACACCATAATCTTTGAGGGTCTCCTCAAGTCGTCGAGCCGTTTCATCTGCCTCTTCTTGCGTCATCGCCGCTGCACGGTCAGCCTCTGTTGGCTCATACAACAAATTTAGTGCAGGGGGCTCATACGAAGCTGTAAGTGCCGAAGGTGCCGCTATGTCAGATAAAGAAGCTTCCGAGGAAGTCTTCTTCTGTCTTGCGAGCTGAGCTGTTTCAACTAGTTCCGCCGACGGGCGCTGAATTAATAGCTCAATCTCCTCCTCTTCATTACTCCCATCTAGAGAAATAAATTCAGGGGAACCGTTAGGTATTTGATCAGAAGCAGGCGGAACATCCCAAGGGGCGACGGGTATTTTCTCGCTAACTTCGTCTTCAATAACTAAATCTCGCCTTGGAGTTTCACCCAGATAAGTAGGCTCCAAGTCAACTTGCTGTGCTCCCTCGTGCGGAGCACTGGGCACATCGGTCTCAATGGTGGAAAGCGCACTAGAATTATCTGCAACCTCTCCCTGAGCCAGAAAACTTGGTATGGCGTTGGGGAGGCCTTCTTCTATAGTATCCGACTTGCGACGTTTAAAGACATCTCTCCAACGTCTGTTGTCTTCGGTAGCGAGGGCCAAATTCGAAGCCTGAGGACGCAAAGCCTGAATTCCGGCTGCCCATAGCTTCTTAGGTCCGATAAGAAATATTCTAGCACTTGAAAGAAAAGCAACCACTGCTGCAACTGGCAATGCCAATGGTATTGCATAGGCTGGTACAAAACTTACAAGAATGAAGCCAATTAAGCCACCTGCCATCTGCAAGAACGGAAGCATCGCGAAAGCCAAACTCCATAATATGAGGGATAACAAAAGCCAGGCAAACCGGCGCAATGGCCAAGGAAACGCTAGGCTATTCCAAACCCAAACTCCCAAAAAAAATAATAGCGCAATGAGGACCCAAGACGCAAAGCCAAACCCTTGAACTAATACATCCCCCAGATAGGCACCGAACCTGCCGAGAATATTAGTGGGAGAAGAGCTAGTTGCGGTATTCCAAGAGGGGTCTAGTGGACTGTATGAGATTCGTGAGAGAGAAAATAGCCCAGCCACGAACCAAAAAACAAATGCGATCGAGCGCCAACTGAGCCTCACTAATTGGCGGTGGAGCTGAACAGGTAGGATAGTTTGCCTCTGCTCCTCTGGCGCGCCAAAAACTGGCTCTTCTGTGTTCAAACTCACAGCATGGACTTCCTCATCACCAGTGGTGCTATTGTTTCGATCGCGCTGTGAGCCGCGGAGACGAGAAAACCAAGACATGATAAAATAAACTAAGAAATAAAGAAGTTAGCCTAAGCTATTCACTTCCTTAGCAAATTTACGCCCAATTGCAACGCAATGGATTGGAGCTTATGTATTTCTCGCGTAGACCTGATGTGTTGTAATAAAACCTATTTCGGCTGAAATAGAAAATAAAAAAGGCCGCAAAAGCGGCCTTTTCCCCTATAAATTTTTAATTTAGGTCTAACTAAACTCTGGATACGCTTCGATACCGAGCTCTGACTTATCCAATCCAGCCATTTCATCTTCCTCTGATGGACGCAACCCACCGAATAGGTTCAGCACGTACCATGCGATACCTGTTGCCACCACGGTAAATGCACCAATAGAAATTATGCCGAGTAACTGGGTGCCAATTCCAAAGTCAGCATAAAATATACCAACCGCTAGCGTGCCCCAGATACCGCAGACCAAGTGTGCTGGAATTGCGCCAACCACATCGTCGATCTTTAATGTGTCTAACAAACGAACTGAGAATGGAATTAAAACGCCACCAATTGCACCAATTAGAACAGGGATAAGTAGATTTGTGTACTCAGGCCCTGCGGTAATTGAGACAAGGCCGCCAATGACACCATTTAACGCCAACGTCAGATCTACCTTGCCGTACATAAATTGTGATACTAACATCGCTGCTACACAACCCGCGGCAGCGGAAATGAAGGTGTTAGCATAAATGTTGGCAATCGCGTTGGCGTCCCCTGGACTACCAAGGGCTAGCTGAGAACCGCCGTTAAAGCCAAACCACCCAAACCAAAGGATAAATGTACCAAGTGTTGCAAGTGGCATAGAAGATCCAGGTAATGGAGTTACTTTGCCATCTGTGTATTTACCCAGTCTTGGGCCTATAATAATTGCTCCCACGAGAGCAGCCCAACCACCTACAGAGTGAACGAGTGTCGAACCAGCAAAGTCGTAGAAATTACTCTCTGCTAGCCAGCCACCGCCCCACTGCCATGAACCAGTAATAGGATAAATTATTGCTGAAAGAAGCACGACAAAACCAAGGAAATGCCAAAGTTTAATCCGTTCAGCTACTGTTCCGGAAACCACTGATGCAGCAGTAGCTACGAATACCATCTGGAAAAACCAGTCAGACATCTTGGAATAGCCAGTCGCTAGGTCTGCTCCACCATCAGGTTGGTACAAGAATCCCGACCAAGACACAAAACCGTTAAAATCGCCTGGATACATGATGCCATAACCGACAAGGTAGTACATAATACCGGCAATCGAAAAGAGCGAGATGTTCTTAAGCAAAATCGTCGAAACGTTTTTGGTTCTCACAAAGCCAGCCTCAAGCATAGCAAAGCCAGCAGCCATAAACATTACAATTAATCCCTGCGACAGGAACAAAAAGGTATTAAATACAAATGCACTGTCACCCGTGGCTGCGGCAATTGCTGCTTCCATTTCCTCAGCTGTAACTTGTGCCGAAGCCGAACTGGCAAATATTATGGCGCTAAGAGCTCCGAGAGCCGTATATTTTCTTAGGAGTTTCATTTTTTCAATGTCCTCAAATCTTTATTAGTTATAGCGCTGCATCGCCGACTTCGCCTGTGCGAATTCGGGTTGCACCGTGGCAATCAAGAACGAAGACTTTTCCGTCTCCGATCTTCCCCGTGGCGGCATTGGAAACAATGGCCTCGACCACTTTCTCAACCATGTCGTCACCGACAACAATGTCCAGCTGCAGCTTTGGAACGAACGCGACAGCATACTCTGCTCCACGATAAATTTCTGTTTGACCCTTTTGCCTGCCATAACCTTTGACTTCTGCCACGGTCATGCCTGCGATACCCAAATCAGTAAGAGCGCCGCGCACATCCTCTAATTTGAAGGGCTTAATAATGGCCCGTACAAGCTTCATGCTTGATCTCCTTAGTTTTAATGACGTCGCCCCATGCGATGTCCACGTTAATCAAAGCAAATATCGTGCCAAATGGTGATGTGAGGCGAGGATAGTGGCAATATCTGCTTCGACAGACTATATGCCTAAATATTAATCATTTTTTATTCTTCTTGTTTGCCTAATCTTTAGGCAAACAAAATGTCGCGCTGACTGGAAAGCCAAGGAACGTGCCTTTAAGCGCTAGTGATGGCGTCTGTCCCTCAAAACATTTTAGTATTTGGCAATGGTCCAGTTGCACACTGTCTTGCGTTAGGTTTATCTATAGCCAATTTTTCCGTAAGACTGGTGCGCAAACCATGTTTAAAAACCTCTGAAAATAAAAAAGATCCGCGCGCTTGGGCAATGCGCCCTGCCAGCCTAAGGTTTCTGGAAAGCCTAGGCGTAGAAGTTACTAGACAGGCTCCATTGAAAGCTATGCATGTCTGGCAATCCGATCGCGACGGCACCCCAATCCCAGGTGAGTTACATTTAACGCCTAATTGCGACGGAACATTAGGAGCAATCCTACCAAATTCGTCACTTAGGGAAGCAATCTGGAAAGCCATAAGTGATTCACACATAGAGGTCTATGAAAGCGCTTCGGACAGCGCAATGGAAGTTTGTTCAACCGAAGGCGCAGCAATTGCCTTAATTTGTGACCCTTCTTGGTCAACAGGGCTTAATCCCAGCGCGAAAGCCTCATCATGGGCTTACAAACAAATCGCCGTCACAGCGCCAGTGCAACTGAGCAAACCTCATGATGGCATTGCTAAACAGGTCTTCCTACCCTCCGGCCCACTGGCCGTTCTACCTCTCCCTAATCCTAACGAGGCGTCCTTGGTTTGGTCCATAACAAAAGAACGGTGGCTGGGCCTGCAAAACCTACCGGAGCTTCAAGAAAAAGTATCCGACTTCTGCAGGACTGATTTAAGTTTCAACCCTGAGGCGCTTCGAACCTTCCCTCTGTCTGCGAGCAATGCCAGCACATACCTGGGTAATGGGTATGCTTTAATTGGCGACGCAGCGCATAAGGTGCATCCACTCGCTGGACAGGGACTAAACCTGAGCCTAGCAGATGTTGGGGCAGTTATAGACAGCTTGGCACAAGCTCGGCGAGTTGGAGCAGACCTTAGTACTGAATTTTCACTGCATAATTATGAGCGTAAGCGCCGACCTCAGAATGAAGCTATGCGTGCCGCAACTGACCAACTACACAATCTATTCAACGCCACATGGGGGCCAATTAGATTTGCCAGAAGTATTGGCCTAAATGTTTTTGATTCTTCACGACTTAAGAATTACCTGATAGACATAATGTCAGACGAAACACCTTTGTCAGATCACCTTAACTAGTCTTAATTCGCGTGCTCACCTGCTGGGGGCTAAGCTTCAATCTTTCGAGCTTCTGCGGGGAGCATGACAGGCAGTCCATCTTTTATTGGATAAGCCAGTTTAGCACTGTTAGAGATTAACTCCTGCTGCGCCTCATCATAAATTAGCGGCCCCTTAGTAATTGGACACACCAACGCATCCCGCAATTTTGGATCTATAGCCATACGCCAGACTTAGTGCCTTTGCTCAGGAGTTTCCAGGGCTCCCATAGCAAGCAAACCCTCCAACGTATCAAGGCGCCCCGAGAAGTCGCTGATCTCCAAGATCGCCTGCTTCTCTGCAGGGCTAAATGGGCAAGCCATAGCCAGCGATGTCACTAAGTCATCCATGGATGCGCGTTCCACAGAATTCCAGTCAGTTTCGAAACCCTGTGCTTTGAAATACGCTCTCATTCGTTTTACAAATCCAGCTCGACGTCCATCGCTAATTACTGAGGCCTCCGGATCAAGGTCACTATCATAACCTAGAAAATCCGGCCTTATTTGTCGGTAACCACTGGGATGCAGCGGTAATTCATCTAAGATATCGAAACGAATTAACCCACTCAATGTGACTAGATAACGGCCATCATCAGTCTCCGAGAATGCACTAAGAGATCGGAAGA
>CAXQZM010000069.1:0-20026 GCA_964228455.1 Alphaproteobacteria bacterium
ACAGCGACGCTCAAGCTCGGTATAGAGAATATGCTACGCCACTACATTCCTGAAGTTGTAGAAGTCCGCGCAGTTACATAAGGCATTAATCTTCTGGCTGAGGAACATTCTAGAGTAACTAAATGGAATAAACCTCGCACAGCGTTAATTATTTACTAAGGTTAGACGGATATGCGGGTCCTTTCATTAGATACCTCTGGCCATAACTGTGGACTAGCTATTGTGGATTTCAAAGACGATATACCACAGACCCTATTCCATACCAGCAAACCAATGGCTCGGGGCCATGCCGCCACTTTACCTATACAGTCCGCTGAGGCATTTGAGTGCGTGCCAGCAAGCAGCATCAATAGAGTTATTACCACGACTGGACCTGGCGGCTTTACAGGAATTCGTGTAGGCTTAGCATTTGCTCAAGCATTTGCATTAGCAAGGTCAATACCTGCAATAGGGTTAAGCACCTTCGCTGCTCTGAGATTGACAATTGGTCCGAGCTTGCCCTGCCTAATCGACACGCGAAGAGGTGATTATTTTTACGACACATCTAGCGCTCGAGCGTTAGGACTTAAGTTACCAGAGGAGCATGATTACGGGATTGTTGAGACTGCTAAGCTACCTCGAAATGCCTCAGGTTTAGCGGGATCTATTTTAGCGGTTACAACGAGTGATCTGTCAAAGTTATCTCAATTTGAAGGCCTTGTCGAACCAGACTTGTGCGCAATGGCAAAGGCGGCTTTGACCTTGCTGCCCAGAGATAATCCTGCAAAACCTCTCTATGTCAGATCTCCCTCGATTGGCTAAGCGCAGGCTTACGGCCTACGATTCTTCATGGTTGGCGGTGTTGCACTGTGAGGCATTTGCATCGCCTTGGACCACGGAAAGCTTCTTTGACCTTCTGGTCTTACCTACGACGTTGGGATGGGTTTTGACCGAATGCGGCCGTAACGTGGGCTTTATTCTTTACCAACTGCAAGCGGATGAGGCTCAAATACTAACTTTCCAAATTGCTAAAGCCTCCCAACAACGAGGTTTCGGGCGATACCTGCTTTCTTCCACCATTGATTCAATAAAGGCTGCGGGCGCAAGATCCATATCACTGGAAGTTGCAGAGCAGCGCACACCTGCACAAAAACTATATGAATCTTTAGGATTTATTCTCGTAGGAAGGCGCAAGAGCTACTATAAGGAAAAGGAGGGGCGAGTAGACGCCTTAGTATATAGCATCAACCTAACCAAACTATGAATAATATTCTCCTTTCTCGGCGCGAAGTTCTTATCTCTGGTGCAGCCATGACTTTGGCACTCACGGGTTGCTCGGGTTCAAAACCAAAGAGTGCTTTGCCTGCCGGGGCTTTCTCGGGCCGCGCCGACGCACTGCGCTCTTTGCGCTCTAGAGTGGCCGATACAGGGCTTTCATATGGAGCGCCCCTTCATATCATGGCCTTTAAAGAGGAGAAAGAAATGGAGCTCTGGCTAGGCCAAGAGGATGGCACCTATGAACTATTTGAAACAATTCCGATTTGTTTCTACTCTGGAATATTAGGACCGAAATTAAAGGAAGGAGATGGGCAAACCCCCGAAGGATATTATAGTGTAGAAGCTAAAGACTTATACCCGAACAGCGGTTTGCACTTAGCCCTAGAACTCAATTTTCCTAACAGATTTGACCGTCAGCACAATCGAACTGGCTCGTGGATACGCATCCATGGAGGATGTGAGTCTATTGGTTGCTTTGCAATGACAGATGATGGAATTGAGACTATTTATTTGCTTGCAGAGGCCGCATTGGCCAACGGGGCACCCAAGATCAGTGTGGCTTCCTACCCTTTTCGGCCAACAGAACGGCGTTTAGCCGAGGCAAAGGACCATGAATGGTACCCATTCTGGCGTAATTTAGCTGGATCCTATAGCTTCTTCTTAAAAAACCACCGTCCGCCCGTAATGAGAGCCGCTTATCGGCGTTATTACTTCACGGCGACATAGGGTTTTAAAAAATTTGTAAAAATTTTCGTTCTACCTGTTGAATGACTCGAACACTGAACCTACTTGCCTGGCACTCGCTCGGGGAGAGTGCTAATTGCATGACGCTGAGCGAGGTTTTGTTTAATTGAAACCTAATTGAAGGAAGCAAGAGATGGCATTTCGTCCTTTGCACGATCGCGTACTAATCCGCCGGATTGACGCTGAAGAAAAAACCGCTGGTGGAATCATCATTCCTGATACAGCCAAAGAAAAACCCATGGAAGGCGAAGTTGTCGCCGTCGGTGCAGGTGCTAAAAATGACAAAGGTGAGGTTACTCCCCTAGACGTTAAAGCTGGCGACCGGGTTCTGTTTGGCAAGTGGAATGGCACTGAAGTCAAACTCGATGGTGAAGAGCTTATCATCATGAAAGAAAACGAAATCATGGGCATTTTAGGCTAAGCCTAAAACCCGTTTCTAAATAAGGAAATTACCATGGCTGCTAAAGTCGTAAAATTCGGGGGCGATGCCCGCTCCAAAATGCTTGATGGCGTAAACATCCTTGCTAACGCTGTAAAAGTTACATTGGGCCCTAAAGGTCGGAATGTTGTTCTAGACAAAGCCTTTGGCGCACCTCGCGTAACTAAAGACGGTGTCTCGGTTGCAAAAGAAATCGAACTAGAAGATAAATTTGAGAACATGGGCGCTCAGCTGGTTCGCGAAGTTGCCTCAAAAACTAATGACGTTGCAGGTGACGGAACGACTACCGCTACAGTCTTGGCTCAATCAATCGCTACTGAGGGTGCAAAAGCCGTTGCCGCGGGCATGAACCCTATGGACCTTAAGCGTGGTATTGATCTTGCTGTTTCAAAAGTAGTTGAGAAACTGGCTTCTATGTCAAAAAACATCACGACAAACGAAGAAGTCGCGCAAGTAGGTACAATCTCTGCAAACGGAGAAGCTTCCATCGGTCAAATGATTGCGGAAGCAATGGACAAGGTTGGCAACAATGGTGTCATTACAGTTGAGGAAGCCAAAACAGCAGACTCAACCCTAGATGTAGTAGAAGGTATGCAATTCGATCGCGGCTATCTCTCTCCATATTTTGTAACCAACTCTGAGAAAATGATTGCTGAGATGGAGGACCCTTATATCCTCTTAGTGGAAAAAAAGGTTTCCAATCTCCAACCAATCGTATCGCTCCTTGAGGCAGTTGTTCAATCTACCAAGCCTTTGCTAATCATTGCAGAGGATGTAGAAGGCGAAGCACTCGCAACCTTAGTTGTTAACAAGTTGCGAGGAGGCCTTAAAATTGCAGCCGTCAAGGCTCCTGGTTTCGGTGATCGCCGAAAAGCAATGCTTGAAGACATTGCAATTCTGACTGGCGGCCAAGTCGTTTCTGAAGACTTGGGAATTAAGCTCGAGGCTGTTACTCTAGACATGCTCGGGACTGCCAAGCGCGTCGTTATCGACAAAGAAAACACTACTATTGTTGACGGTGCAGGCTCAGAAGACGATATCAAAGGCCGTGTTGGTCAAATTGACGCCCAAATTGAGTCAACGACCTCAGACTATGACCGCGAGAAACTCAACGAGCGTAAAGCTAAGCTTGCTGGCGGCGTTGCTGTCCTATCTGTTGGTGGCGCAACGGAAGTAGAAGTGAAAGAACGCAAAGACCGTGTCGAAGATGCCATGAACGCAACTCGCGCAGCAGTTGAGGAAGGAATTCTTCCCGGCGGCGGTTCCGCTCTTCTATACGCAGCGCAAACTCTTGATGGTCTAACTGGTGAAAACGACGATCAAACAGTCGGTGTTGGCATAATTCGAACTGCTCTTGAAAGCCCTATTCGTCAAATATCAAAGAATGCTGGCGTTGAAGGTGCAGTCGTTGTTGGCAAGCTTATCGAAGGTGGCAATGAAGCGACAGGTTTCAACGCTCAATCTGAAGAGTATGTCGACATGGTGTCTTCAGGTATTGTTGACCCAACGAAGGTGGTACGAACTGCTCTCACCGACGCTGCTTCAATCGCATCTTTGCTAATCACAACAGAAGCAATGGTAACGGATGCACCTAAAGATGACGCTCCTGCAGCAGGCATGCCTGGCGGTATGGATGGCATGGGCGGCATGGGCGGCATGATGTAGCCAGCTTTTGCTAAAGCTAAACACTGACTGGCTTCTAAGCCCGTCAGGAATAAAAAGGGAAGCTTCGGCTTCCCTTTTTCATGTGTTGAACCACTTGTGTGCAAGACCGTATGTTAAATGTTAGTGCCACCAACGCCCCTTCGAAATTTTTTTGCAACCCGGAGCCCAACTGGACTCAAGGATTTGCCACATATGGCGGTTATGTCGCAGCAGCAGCATACCGTGCGGCGCGCCTCGATGGCCACAGGCGCCCTCTACTAAGTGCTCAGATAAATTTCCTTGCCCCCGCGCCAGAACACGGTTTCCACATAGAAATATGTGAGCTTAGAGTTGGTAAAGGCACCAGTGTTATTGAAGCTAGCGTTCTAACTAATGCCAGCAAAAATCAGAAAATCGTTTCCAAAATTATTTTCACCATGGGACTACCTCGTGAATCTCGATTAAACGTCTATAAAGAATTAGGCCAACCAGAATTTTTTGAGCTTCAGCGCTTGAGAGATCAAGTTCCAGATGCGCCACAGACTACGGGAATAATACCCGTATTCATGCAACACTTTCAACTTCGCACGCTGATTAACGGAATTCCGTTCTCTAACGAAGCCTCTACAGACCATGTTTGGGCTTTTCGTTCTAAATTTGATTTAAACGAATTGGACCTTGGCGAACTTGCTCTGCTTTTCTCAGACATTTCACCTCCACCTCAGCTCATGATGATGCCTACACCATCGCCTGCCAGCAGCGCCTCATGGATGATAACTCTGGAACAGCAGGAAGTCACGTTTTCAAAAGATGACTGGTTTTATGTTATCATGGCATTAGACACAGCTAGAAATGGATACGGAAGTCATTCTACCGCTTTGTTAGACAAAAATGGTCAGCTATTTTCTTCCAATAGGCAAATAACAACCTCTTTTGAAAAAAATCTGGGTAGCTCTCGTATAAAAAAAGTGGCAAGCCAGCTCTCGTTCCAGGCACGATTGGGTCTATCGTGATTTTATTATACCTTAAAAAGCCCATTCAGCGCAGTATCTGGAATTAATCACACTATAAACTACCTTATCCCTATGTCTTCTAAACAAAGCACTCGGTTTTTTTGGTATGCTATGGCCCTAATAGGCGCGATATTGCCCCTTTACTTTCTGTTGCCTTGGGCAGCTGAAGATCCAGGAAACATTTGGCTCTTCCTAGAGCAGGCAACAATGAATCCGGCCTCGCATACGGTTGCGGCTGATATTGTTTGGGCTGCCATTGTCTTTAGTGTCTACGCTATACTCGACGCGGTGCGATCCCGATCCCTTGGCCTGATAGTCCCAATAGCTCTGACTTGGACAATTGGCCTTTCTTGCGGTCTGCCGTTATTTTTCGCTATGAAATCAAAAGACTGAGCCCCTGGCTCAAGAGCTTAAATAGTGTAAACCTCTCTATATATGGATGACCGTCGAGCTCATGTACTATCTCCACTTGGCGTGACACAGAACGCTGGGGTCATAACAGATCCCCGCCTTGTGCCACTTCATGTGCTCTTGACCTTAAGCTGGGTTTTAGCCGCTGGAATGGGCGCTGCACTTTTAATCGTATTTTTTAGATCAGGGCTTCACCCTAACCTGGTTTATCCAGCTTTTTTGATCGCTATTTTCTGTGCACTCACCCTTTATATGCGGAGGGGTTGGCGCCCTTCCAAAGTGGATAGGGACTGGGTTTCAAACCGAGAAGCCGGCGCTTTGTTGGCGCTAATAATGGCATTTTTAACAGCTTTTTTTGTAGCTCTTGGGGGTATACTGAACCCCTTTGTAATTTTGTTATTTGCCCCAGTTACCGTTAGTGCAACAGCGCTCTCACAAAAAATCACAGGTGGGCTTGTTCTCTGGGCAATAGGCTTACTAGGCCTCCTCACATTAACCTATCTCGACCTTCCTTGGCGAAACCGGACCGGTGCTGTTGATGCCTTAATCCTACCACTGGATTATCGCGCTGCGACCTGGACGGCTCTTGTTATATCTTTGGTATTCTTAAGCTTATTTCTATCATGGCAAGCGGATCTAAATCGGCGAACGGCCCGCGCACTAGAGGCCTCTCGCTTAGCTTTAGAGCGTGAACAAACACTCGCAAACATTGGTGGATTGGCTGCGGCAGCCGCTCATGAGCTAGGCTCACCTCTTGCTACGATTGCGGTTACGGCAAGGGACATGGCAGATATGCTTCAAGACGGGGATGCAGATGACGCTTTAATAGCTGATGCAAACTTGCTCGTTGAAGAAACCCTTCGATGTCGGAAAATATTGACCCAATTAGCAACCCCACCCGATGCAGCCGAGGCAAAAGGCCATGCTCCCTTCCTGGCTGTTGATTTAGAGCAAATTGTTATGAGCGCTCACAAGGCCCATAGCCAACCAAATGTGAAACTTCAAATTATCCGAGATGGAGCAGATAATATAAGCGAACCTATTCCACCGAGGCAGGGTGAGCTAGTGCACTCTTTAAGCAATATAATTCAGAACGCTGTGCAGTTTGCCAGATCTGAAGTGCGGGCAATTATTGCATGGGATGAACAGTTCCTGACCCTTAAGATCCAAGATGATGGTCCAGGCTACAGCGCAACGGTTCTGGAACAGCTAGGCCAGCCATATGTCAAAGGACCAGCAAGTGAACGCCCCTCTATGGGGTTAGGTTTGTTTATAGCCTCATCGCTTCTTCGCCATGCCGGAGCAGAGGTGACGTTTGGCAATCGAAGCGATGGTCAAATCGGAGCAGAGGTTTCCTTAAGCTGGTCTCTGCCTATATCCTCCTCATGACAGAAAATATTCCCGGCTTCGCGGCAGGCCGAACCCTCTTAATTATCGACGATGACGTTCGCTTTGCTGAACGTCTTGGACTGGCTATGGAACGTCGCGGTTACGAAGTGACGGTTGTTAACTCGGTCGCTGACGGAAAACGAGTGGGCTTAAGTGAGCCTCCAGCATATGCTGTAATCGATCTGAGGCTCGAAGATGGAAGCGGCCTAGAGGTGGTAGAGGCGGTTACTAAAGTAAGCCCTAGCACCAGGATGATTGTCTTAACGGGCTATGGGAATATTGCGACCGCAGTCTCCGCTGTAAAGTTAGGTGCTGCGGATTATTTGCCAAAGCCTGCTGATCCCGACGCAATAGAAGATGCGCTAACAGCTAACGATCAGCTCCTTCCCCCGCCACCAGAGTTTCCCATGACTGCTGACCGAGTTCGTTGGGAGCATATTTTGCGAATATACGAGCAATGCGACAGAAACGTCTCAGAAACAGCGCGTCGCCTTAGAATGCACCGGCGCACCCTCCAAAGGATACTCAACAAATACGCACCACGCATATGATGAAAAGAGCTGATCCTCTCTCGCTTTTTAGGCAAATCATAAGCAACCTTTGAGTTAGATTCACATCAAGAGAATCTTAAGCTCAGCTTAACGCTCCACTCCTTAGCGCCGCTAATCGGGCAAACCTTATCATCATTGCCTTACGGCGACTGGGGTGCAGCTTTGAACGATAGGGACCTCGAAACTCGTGCCAACCAAAGGGGTCACAAACAATGACCCCTACCTCAGAAGGTATCAATTCAATTGGAAAGTCAGCAGGCACTGCGAACGAAAAGGTATCACAGAAATCCAAGTAGTCTCTCCATTTCTGATCACCCTGAAAATCTTCTCTGCTTGATTTAACCTCAATGCAATGAAACGTTCCATCTTTATCTAGTGCTAGGACATCAGCGCGGCGTCCATTCTTAAGACTTACCTCCGTTAGTGGAGCCCAGTTTTTGTCCGCACAGAGCCGCAGAATTCCTTGAGTGACTGCAAAAGTTAGCTCAGGCCGAGAGGGTTCCATTGATGCCTTCTGAAAGAAGAGAGATTGTTTCCTTTACACCATAAAGAGCAATGAATGATCCAAATCTTGGCCCCTGACTCTGCCCTAGCAAAACTTGATAAAGCGCCTGAAACCAATCTCGCAAGTTGTTCTCATAACCGTGTTCCATGCCAGTTGCATAAACTATAGACTGAAAATCTTCACCCGCTGTCTTACCATCAAGCCCCCTCAATTTTTCAATGAGCGCTGAGAAAGCCCTAGCTTCTTGCTCGGTAGCTTTCCGGAAAGATTTATTTGGCTTGATAAAGTCTTGGTAGTACGAGACGGCTCGCTCAACTAAACCAGCTAAAAATGGCTGAGTATTCATATTTGCATCCGGGTCATAACGCGTAATAAAGCCCCACATCATTTCTGAGCTTTCAGCGTTAGCCACAGATGCTAGGTTCAACAGCATAGAGTATGACAGTGAGCTTCCTTTATCGGTAGGCTTGTTTTTACCATGTATGTGAAAAGCTGGATTTTCTGCTATCTTTTTTGGATCACTCTCGCTCTTGAGCTTTGCCAAATGACTTTGATACTCATCTGTAGATTTGGGTATAACATCAAAGAAAAGGCGCTTTGCTGTTTTTGGCTTCTGGAACATGAACAAGGATAAAGATTCCGCTGGTCCATATTTAATCCAATCTTCCATAGAGAGGCCATTGCCTTTAGACTTTGAAATCTTCTGCCCTTCGCCATCCAAGAACAACTCGTACGTTAGACCATCAGGCGCCCTTCCACCCAGTGCCTTGATAATTCGGTCGCCTACTTTGGCGCTATCGATGAGATCCTTTCCATACATCTCATAGTCGACTCCCAAGGCCAACTTTCGCATCGCCCAGTCTGGCTTCCACTGCAGTTTACAACGCCCCCCCGTTACAGGCACCTCAATTTTACTGCCATCTTCGTCCCTAACAACAATGGTTCCCGCATGTGGATTTACCTCAAGAGCCGCAGTAGCCAGCACTCGGCCTGTAGTTGGGCTAATCGGCATGAATGGGTTATAAGTAGCTCGCCGCTCAGGTCCTAGCGTAGGGAGCATGATGCCCATAATGGCGTCAAAGTTTTCTAAGGTGCTTAGTAGAGCCTCATCGAAAGCCCCGCTTCGGTAAAGTTTTGAAGAAGATTTAAAATCATACTCAAAACCAAAACTGTCCAAGAAAGCACACAAGCGCGCATTGTTATGCGCGGCATACGATTCGTGTGTTCCGAAGGGATCCGGTATCTCCGATAAAGGCCTCCCGATATGCTCTGCTAGAAGCTTTTGGCCTTGTTCAGGAATATTTGTTGGAACTTTTCTTAGGCCATCCAAATCATCGGAGATTGAAAAAAGCTTTGTGGGAATATTTGGACATAAAATCTCGAAGGCCCTGCGAACCATAGAGGTTCGTCCTACTTCTCCAAAGGTGCCAATATGGGGAAGTCCGGATGGGCCATAACCCGTTTGAAAAAGGACATAGCCCTTCTCTGGAACTCTGTTGGCAACGCGCACTTTCAGCTTGCGGGCTTCTTCAAAAGGCCAAGCCTTGGATTTTGTTGCGATTTCTGGCGTGATTTCGATCATGACAGGGCCATAACTTCCAAATTGAGTTCTGCAAGGATTCCTTTCCCCAAACTAAGGCCTATGTAGCTAATTGTTCAGTGCTAGATCTTCCAGTCCTCATACCCGGCTATTCACGCCACACTTGGCTATCGGAAGATGGAGAGGTTGACTCTATTGATGGTCGGCAAGTTGGTTTTAAATTGGTCAGTAGCGTTCCTTTAGTTTGTCACGCGCCAGAAGTAGCAAGGCGATTACATTTAGAAGGTAGTTCAGCCAATTTTGCCGATGTGTTAACACTCTTTGCGTTCGTGAGGCCAGCCCGCTGGTGTGTGCCCACACCAAAGGGCCTTGCAGCAGCCATGGGGCTACCTCTGCCGATAACTGAGGAAGACGAGGCTATAACACTTTGGGAGACCACATCAGCGTTACTTAAGGAGCTTAGTGGACAGTCACAAAGCGAACATGACCTAACTGTTGATCATCTTATTATTGCGAAAAATGCCGGATGGCCCTTTGCTGAGCTGTGCCTAACTTCGATAGGAAAGGATCCAGCCCAATCGATACCGCCGAACTACTCCTCTCTCAAAGTTTGGAGAAGACTAAATAAATGGGATGACAGCGCGCCGCCTAGTCGCATGGGGAACGCTGCGATCTTAGAATCAGAAGCAGAAACAATACTAATGGCTGCGGTATCAGAACATGGTGAGCACCGCCCTCAGCAATTAGCGTTTGCAAAAAGCGTAGTGCGTGCTTTCGCACCTGCTGAAAGCGAGGGCTCCCCATCTCTTGTCTTAGCCGAAGCCGGCACAGGCGTTGGTAAAACACTTGGCTATTTAGCAGGAGCCTTAGCATGGCAAAAAAAGAACAATGGTGCCGTCTGGTTGTCCACCTACACAAGAAATCTTCAGCGACAGTTAGATCAAGAACTCGACAAGCTGTATCCTAATCCAACCCTCAAAGAAGAGAGGGTTGTGGTGATAAAAGGACGAGAAAACTATTTATGCTTAATGAATATGGAGGAGTTGGTTAATGAAGTCGCAGCAGGAACTAGCAATAGCCTTCTAGCTTCTGTGTTAGTAGCTCGCTGGGCAGCTGTTTCGCGTGCTGGGGAGTTGGTAGGTGGCGATTACGCTGGGTGGCTTCGAGAAGTCATAGGCCTAAAGTTTTCTCAAGCCTTAACCATTCGAAGAGGTGAATGCTGGCATGGCGCATGTCCACACTATGGGGCTTGCTTTGCAGAAAAAATGGCTCGTAAGGCGCCTCATGCAGAGGTGGTGATAGCAAATCATGCTTTTGTGATGGCAAAAACCCTTACAAATGGGGGTTTAGAAACACCCTCCCAGCCAACCCATTTTGTCTTTGATGAAGGCCATCACATATTTGATGCTGCCGATAACGCCTTTTCAGGCTGCATCTCTGGATTAGAAATGCACTCTTTACGCCGATGGGTCTTAGGTGTTGAGCGAGGGGTGTCATTAAGCCCCTCAGGGCGAGCGCGTGGCCTTCGAAAAAGACTAGAAGACTTAGCTGACACTGACGGTGATTTAAACACTGCAATTCACAACCTTGAGAGAGCATCAATGACCTTACCTGCTCAAGGATGGTATGGCCGCTTGAAGTCTTCTAGCCCGAAGGGATCTGTGGAGGCATTTCTATGTTCGGTTGCCAAGCAAGTTTACGCAAAGTCTCCTATTTCCGTCCAGAAGGCCGGCTTCTCTTTAGAAGTAGGTGTCTATCCTTTAGACCCTGAGGTTCTCGAGGCGGCTGACGAACTGAAGACCAACATCAAGCAGCTTTTGGGACCCCTTGATGCTTTGAAAAAATTAATAGCGTCTCGCCTAGAGGGACACGAAGAGGATGTAGTTTCAGATGATCCCTTGGGGGCTTTTAGTGAAAGCCAGCGGAGAAGATTAGGCGGGGTAGCAAACTCGCTAAACCGGAGAGCTTTAGAACCACTTACGTTCTACCTAAAAATGTTGGAATCTTTAAGAAGCGGCGCCCCTAAAGAGTTTGTAGACTGGTTTGAGGTAACCCGAAATGAAGGCCAAGATTTAGATGTTGCATTCTTTAGGAAATTTATTGATCCGACAAAGCCATTTATAGATTTGCTAAATAATCAAGCGCAAGGAGCGCTGATTACTTCCGCAACACTTACTGATCAGACCGGAATCAAAGAAGTAGACTGGGATGCGGCTGAAGCAGCAACGGGATCTCGCCATCTGTCAAACCCCCCAACTAGAGTATCGATCTCTAGTCCGTATGACTATTCTTCACAGGCCCGTATTTTTGTAGTAACGGACCTTGAAAGAGATAAGCCCAAGCAAGCAGCAAGCGCACTGGCCAAATTATTCAAAATATCGGGCGGTGGTGGCTTAGGGTTATTTACCTCAATAAGCCGATTAAAATCGGCCCATCAGACTATAGCTCCAAAACTGGAATCTGCTGGTCTTCCTCTTTTGGCTCAGCATGTTGATGCAATGGACGTATCAACTCTCATAGATATCTTTAGAGCGGACCCCGATTCTTGCTTATTAGGAACCGACGCACTCAGAGACGGCGTTGATGTGCCAGGTAATGCTCTTCGTTTGCTTGTTTTTGATAGAGTGCCTTGGCCGCGTCCTACAATGGCACACCAGGCCCGTCGAGTTCACTTTGGTCCCAGAGTCTACGACGATAGGCTCGCCCGACTAAGGTTAAGACAAGCGTTTGGGCGTCTTATTCGAAGTAAAGCAGACCATGGAGCCTTCGTTATGCTCGATTCGCGGCTGCCCTCGCGCCTGGAAACTGCTTTTCCCAGTGGAGTAGAGGTACAGCGCCTCTCTCTTAAAGAAACACTTGCCACTCTTTCATCATTTTATGCAGAAAATACCGTTTAGGTCTTTGACGCCAAGCTTTGCTCCCTTATATGCGCCCATTGCTTGAATTAAAGAGAGGAACCAAGCCATAGCCAGAGTAAGCCGTTTTGATCGTCGTCCGCCTGTTAAAGAAGGACCACGATCCAATAGAGATATCATTGCCCGCCAAGTTCGCCTCATTGACCAACGTGGGGATAATCATGGGGTGATGGATACCCGATCCGCACTTGATTTGGCAGGAAACGTTGGCCTTGATTTAGTCGAAATTTCATCAGATGGAACGACGCCGGTCGTAAAAATCATGGATCTCGGTCGATACAAGTACGAAAAACAGAAAAAAGCGGCGGAAGCTAAGAAAAAACAAAAGATAGTCGAAACTAAAGAGGTGAAGCTTCGCCCAAATATCGACACCCATGACTATGAGACTAAAATGCGAAGCGCTACAAAGTTTTTAGGCAATGGCGATAAAGTAAAATTCACCATGCGTTTTCGTGGTAGAGAAATGGCTCACCAAAATCTTGGATTAGATGTGCTAAAACGTATTGAAGAGGACCTCGGGGACACAATCCGCGTTGATGCAGAGCCTAAGCTTGAAGGCCGGCAAATGATGATGGTGGTTTCTCCAAAGTCTTAAAGCCTTTTGGGACGCAAATAGGGCTGGACAGGAGCTTGATGGGCTTATGCTCTATGATGCGATAAAGAACAATCATGGCCTTAAACATGATCCTTTCAAGGCATTGGTATCGCCAAGACCGATTGCGTGGATTTCGACATTAGGCCGAAATGGTGTCGCTAACCTCGCGCCGTACTCTGCCTACAACATGGTCTCAAATAACCCTCACATGGTAATGTTTGCGGGTTCAATGAAGCAGCATTCGACGAAACACGCAATCGAAACCGGAGAGTTCGTGGTCAATGTAGTGCCCGCTCGATTGCTAAAAGCTATGAATTTAACCTCAACCCGCATACCAGAAGATGAAAGCGAATTTGCGCTTGCCGGACTAAGCGAGGCCCCATGTGAAAAAGTACGAGCCCCTAGATTAGCGGAAAGTCCAATTAGTTTAGAGTGCACTTTCCATAGTGCTACTACGCTGCCTACTCCGGCAAATCAGGGGAGGCCTTCCGTAGTTGTTTTTGGCCTGGTAGTGTGCGTTCACATTGATGACGATTTGATTACTGAAGAAGGTCGGGTAGACGTCACCAGAATTCAGCCCGCCTCCAGAGCTGGCTACTTTGATTACGGCCTATTTGACAAATCGATAGAGCTGAAAAGACCTTAAATCACGAGAGTAAGTGAACCTGCGCCAATGATTATTGATCAAATAACTCGTTTCCCCGTTAAAGGTTTATATGGCCAGAATCTTGACCATGCTACAATTTCTGCACGCGGTATGTCTGGAGATAGAAGGTTTGGAATTTATCACCCAAAACGGGTAAAAAATCGCTCCCCGGCTGGCTGGTCACCTAAAGTCAATTTCTTGCAAATGGTTTTCGAGTCATTCCTCGGCGCCTACGAAACCAATTTTGACGCTAGTGGTGAGGTTCTAAAACTTCTTATTGAGGGTCAAGAGTATGGCCCATATGACTTGAAAACAGCTCAAGGAAGAGCAGAGCTTTGTAAACAGATAAGGCTGTTTAATGACCTAGAAGACGATGGGCCGCTAGAAGTTATTGAGGGCCTGGACCAAAGCTTAACTGACCGAAAAGAGCCATGTATCACCATCGGAAATCCAGCTTCTCTAGGCGATTTAGAGAAGCAATTAAATCGTGATTTAGGTCGGTCGAGGTTTCGCTTAAACGCTTGGTTTAATGGATTAGAGGCCTGGGCTGAGCATGAGCTTGTAGGTAAGCGCCTGAAGATTGGGAGTGCAGAGCTAAAAGTAATTGAGCCTGTTGATAGATGCAGAGCAATTAACCTAACTCCAGGTGATAGAAATTGGAACAAAGATGATATTAACGTCCATATGAAAAGAATCTACGGACATAATTGCCTGGGCCTTTTATGTGTTCCTTTGACCCAAGGTAGCTTTAGAATTGGAGATGAAGTTAAGCTTGCGTAGTTGTTTCTAGGGTGCGTCAAGCAGCAAGATAAGAACCAGCCGTTATGTTCGCTTTCTAATCAAAAGATATCCGGAAATAGTTGAAAGAATTACAAATAGAAAAAGCGGAAGTCGCAAATTTCCGGATATATCGTTCGTAAAACCATTAATCAAAAGAAATATAGAGTTGAGCGCAAGATAGCCCCCCAGGCCCAATGTGAGCGGCGAAACATCTCTCCACTTTGTCTTTTGAGATACCCAGAAATAGCTACCTAGCAGAATCACGGCATTAGAAACCACACGAATTACTTCCAATTGGCCAGATAGAGTATGAACTAGAACATCGACTAACTGCAACAACATCAAAAGCCAGAACCAAACAGGGATAGATTTAAGATTAACCACTAGAATCTCCTACCTCAAGTCAGGCGGACTTGCCTCTTCTGATAAAACTTTGATAGCCTCCTCAATATTCATGACCTCTTGTCTTTGTGAGCCAAGCCTACGAAGAGCAATTGTGCCCTGCTCTGCTTCCCTCTCGCCAACCACAGCGATTAGTGGAACCTTTCCAACAGAGTGCTCCCTGACTTTAAAGTTTATTTTTTCATTTCTCGCATCAAGCTCAAATCTCAATCCTGCTTTAGCAAAGCGCGTCTGTACATCTGCTGCATAGTCGTCCGCCGCCGAAACAATTGTCGCCACAACCCCTTGTTGTGGCGCTAACCAAAGTGGAAACTTGCCCTCAAAGTTCTCTATCAAAATGCCTATGAAGCGCTCAAAAGAACCAACAATTGCTCGATGAAGCATTACCGGACGCTGGCGGCTTGAATGATTATCAATGTATGATGCATCTAGTCGTTCAGGCAAGACATAGTCTACTTGAAGTGTGCCACACTGCCAATCTCGCCCAATTGCGTCTTTTAAAACAAATTCTAGCTTTGGGCCATAAAATGCGCCTTCGCCTGGATTTATTTCGTAAGGAAGCCCCATGGCCTCAATAGCATCTCGCAATGCGCCCTCTGCCAGGTCCCAAGTCTCGTCTGAACCCGCTCGATTTTCTGGACGATCTGAAAATTTTACTAAGATCTCCTCAAACCCGAAATCCTTATAAATTGACTTGAGAAGTTCTATAAAGCTCTTTGTTTCAGAATTAATCTGATCAGGAGTACAGAAAATATGTGCATCATCTTGAGTAAATGCTCGAACCCTCATTATGCCATGCATCGAGCCCGAAGACTCGTTTCTATGGCATGAGCCAAACTCCGCCATTCGTCGTGGTAGGTTTTTATAAGAATTAAGGTCCTGGTTAAAGATCTGCACATGGCAAGGGCAGTTCATGGGCTTAAGAGCCAGGTCAGAATCTTCGTCTGCATCGCCGGTTGTGAACATATTTTCTCGAAATTTGTCCCAATGTCCAGAATCTTCCCACAACTTGCGATTAACTAATTGAGGGGTTTTCACCTCCTCATAACCTGCTGCCTGCTGTCGCCTGCGAACATAAGCCTCAATTGTTCGGTAGAGCGTCCAGCCTTTATTGTGCCAAAAAACAGAGCCGGTTGCTTCGGGCTGCATGTGAAATAAATCCATTTCTGCACCAAGCTTGCGATGATCTCGTTTAGCTGCCTCCTCCAGCAAGGTTAGGTGAGAATTCATTTGCTTTTTATCTTCAAAAGCAATTCCATAAATTCGCTGCATTTGTGGGCGGCTTACGTCTCCGCGCCAGTATGCCCCGGCCACGGACATTAGCTTAAAGTATTTACCTACTGACGCGGTAGTTGGCGCATGTGGTCCTCGGCACAGATCTGTCCAATTTCCTTGACTATAAAGTGTTATAGTTTCGCCCTCAGGCAAGTCTTCTACAAGCTCCACCTTGAACGGTTCATTCTGTTCAGAAAAAAGAGCTATTGCCTCGTCTCTACTTACCTCTTTGCGCGTAAATTGGGCTGAACTAGAGATGATTTCATGCATTTTAGCCTCAATGGCTGGGAAATCGTGCTCGTTAAACGTTCCGCCATCTGTCCGATAAAAATCATAATAGAACCCACTCTCGATGGCAGGACCAATTGAAACCTGAGTCCCAGGATATATAGTTTGAACAGCTTCCGCTAGTATATGTGCGCAATCATGCCGCAAGATTTCCAAAGCTTCAGGGTTGCCCTTGCCGCGTGTAATTATCTCAACACTTGAGTCGGTCTCGATAGGTTGGCTCAAATCAATGACTTCCCCGTTCACCTTAATGGCTAGCGAAACTTTCGCTAAACCCGGGGAAATGCCAGTCGCTAAATCAATGCCTGTCACCGGGCGGTCGAACGCACGTTGAGAGCCATCTGGGAGAGTCAATGTTACCATTAAGCTTAGATTCTTCTTTTAATTGTGTATAATAGCCGTAACCCCTTAAGAGTGGGAATCGTGGCTGACAACAGGCCTTGCCAGGGTAACCGCAAAGATTGTGCCTTCAGGGCTTGTTTTTTCGAGCTCCAACGATCCGCCCATCGCCTCTGCTAAGTCTAGCGCGTGAGCTACTCCCAATCCGTTACCGTCTCGTTTAGTTGACCCTTTGAACGGAACGAATAAATCAAGCTCCGCCTTTGGTGAAAGACCCGGTCCGGTATCCATTACCCTAATAGTCGCTGCAGAATCGGACACCTCTGCCTTTAAAGCTAGAGTAGGTGAACCGGATTCTACGGCGTTACGCGCCAAATTATCAAGAATGCGATGTAATGCTGCTGTGTCATGAAGTGTTGTTTTACCCCTGGGCACTAGATCGGTAATCTTAATTTTTGGCCACCGTGCCTTCCAGTCTGATACGAGAGGAAAAAGGCTATCATGCAAATCAGCGGAGATCGCTTCAACTGCCACGTCTGTACCTTTAACAAATTTTAACGTTGCCCCGCACAAATCTACTGCCCGCTCGATCGAGCTTGCTAGAACAGGTGCAGCCTTAGCAACCCGTGGATCTTTAGAGCTTTCAAGGCTATCCGAAAGCAAAAGTGCCGTAGATAGCATTCCCCGCAAATCATGATTAACTTGCGCAACTGCAGCACCTAAGGCTGCGAGTCGCTCTTTTTGCTGGAGTGTCGCGGAAACTGCGTCTTGCATGGACCTAGTTTCAGCCTCGATATAACCGATCTCATCACCGCGATCGCTCGGCTGAATGCGAGAAGACATGTCTTGCGGCGACGCCGCAAACGCAGCTAGGCTGTGACGAAGTTGTTCTATCGGCTGCACAATCATTCGACGAAGAGAGAGATACACCAAGCTGCCAGCAAATACCGAAATGACCAAAGATATAAGAAGTATCCTTCCAGCGTATGCTCTAAGCTGCTGTCGAACAACAGTATCAAGCACCCAGATATCTACTTCAGACATACGGTCTCTAGTGACGCCTGATAAACGAAGCATTTTGGGTTCTCCAAAATCTGTCATTATTCTAAGCGCTTGGCCAATAAAGGCCACTGGATTGGTTACTCTAACATCTATCGTTCGAGCTTCAAGCGGAACACCAGCGGCGATTTCCCGGCCTCCGGGCATACGGGCCATAAATGCTTGCCAGCCTGTATCCCTTAAAAGTTGGATTTGAAGAGCCGCGGCTTGTTGGTCAGTGAAATTGCTGCCAATCGTCTTAACTTCAGAGCTTTCGCCGGGGCCAAGAACTTCAAGCGCTAAAGCGCCGCGCTCTAGCTCAATAATAACTTCGCCTCCATAAACCTGCAGAGCCCGACCTATGGTAGGCAAAAACACAAGAACTTCAGCCAACATAATAAAAGCAAGCGTGAGGCCCAGCAATTTCACTGATAGGCCGCGACGAATTCCTTGAATTTTATCTTGCATCCAGCCGGTTTAGGGCACTTTCTAGAGGAAGCGAAGCCAGAACCGCACAAGACGACGCACAAACGAATTAAATATTTTTGGTGCAACAAATTTGCCCGCAAGCTTTTTATTTATCTCCCCCATTGTTGGATAAGGAGCGATGTAACCAACCAATGAGGTCACTTTGTCCCTTCGATGAACTGCGAGAGACCAATGGTGTATAAGCTCGCCGGCTGCGTGACCTACTATGCCGGCGCCAATTACGCGGTCTTGTGCATCAACTAGGACTTTTATTAGGCCTTGTGTTTTGCGCTCTGCAACAAATCGGTCCCCTGAGTCGAAATCAGCTGTCTCTACCCGATACCTCACTCCTTGGGCGATGGCAGTTTCCTCGTTTAGGCCTACCTGCGCCACGTCCGGATCTAAAAAGGTTACCCGCGGATAGGCGTCAGTTCTGTTTTGCGCTTTTCGAAATGGTATCGGTGGCAGTATGGTATTTTGAATGGCTATCGAAGCCTGGTGACCCGCAACATGAGTAAATCTCTCTTTTGAAGCTACGTCACCGACAGCAAAAATTCGTCGATTGGTTGTGGCTCCTCTAGAGTTTACCCTGATTCCGTCTGAGCCCGTGGCAACGCCTGCAACGCCTAAATTGAGCTCATTTATATTTGGACTACGCCCGGTTGCGACCAACAAATGCGTTCCTGAAACACGCTGAGCTTGGCCATTGTGGACATAAGCAGCGCTGATCAAACCAGCCGAACTCTTAATCTTGGTAATGTTAGCACCCTCAAGAAGCTTTATTCCTTCTTGCTCCAGAGAGGATCTTGCAATGTTTACCAAATCGGCGTCTTCCCTTCGAAGTATCCTGTCAGTCTCAATAACTGTAGTCTCGGTCCCAAGCCGCTGGTAAGCCAGCGCCATCTCTACACCGACAGGGCCGCCCCCAATGAGAATTAGCTGCTTGGGTAAAGTCGTTTGACGCCAAATAGTTGACGTGGTGTAATAAGGAGCCTCTTTTAGGCCAGGGATATCAGGAATGCTTGGGCTCGATCCGGTCGCAATGATAAATCGCTTAGCTCTAATTTTTTTTGACTCACATTCCACCTCTCGTGAGGAAATAAATCGTCCGTGGGCATTAATTACCGTGCAACCAAACTTTTCAAATCTAGCCGCTGAGTCATTTGGTTCTATTTTTGATATGGTATCTCTAACATGATCCAGGACAGCGGAATAATCCACCTTGGGGGTGTTGTACTCAACGCCGAAACTTGCTGCCTTTCGTCCCGAAACAGCAGCCTTAGATGCAGCAAGCAACGCCTTTGAGGGAACGCACCCACTGTTTAAGCAATCACCGCCCATTTTGCCGGACTCTAAAATCAAAACACGTGCGCCCATCTGCGCGGCTCCGGCCGCATAACTCAATCCACCAGAACCCGCTCCAAGCACACAAACATCAGTCTCAATTACGCTCAACCTTTTAGCTTTCTGACTACAAGCGGAATAAACGACAGAGCAAACAACGCCCAAATTGGCCAAAGTGTAGAAATATTCGTCACAGACGACATTGTAATTATCTCTCCGTCGCTAACTTTTCCAAGCAGCTCTCCAAGCTTTGCACCCAATCCAGCATAAACAAAAACCCCGGGTATAAATCCTAGTCCAGCCGATATCAGAAACGGTATCCGCCTAGCTCCAAGCAACGCCGGTACAACCGTCGAAATTGACGGTGGTAGAGGGCTAAAACGGCTTATCAACATGTACAAGAATTGGTCTTTATCAAAACCGTCTCGAAAACGAGACATATA
>CAXQZM010000070.1:0-76422 GCA_964228455.1 Alphaproteobacteria bacterium
ATGCCCGTATAGTTGTTGAAGATGAGGGTGGAGCATCATTTCCTGAAGAGCTTGAGGAGGCAATGGCTCCGTTCAAGAGGGGAAAGAATGCAACCCCAATCAAAGGGTTCGGGCTGGGCCTTACAATCGCTTCCTCGATAGCGCTCAGTCATGGTGGAACTATTGAATTCAATCAGACCTCAAAAGGGCTAGCGGTTCAATTAAGCGTTTCTCGAAGTCTGTAATACATGAAGAGTCTAGGACAGATCTCTTTCACGCTTTTAATAGTCTCAGCTTCTATTCTAAATTCTGTCGCAACTGCTGATGTGATCCCCTCGGGGCAAACCTTCAACTGCACACCTACCCATGTTTGGGATGGTGATGGACCTATCTGGTGCGAAGAGGGCACTAAAATCAGACTGGCAGGCATAGCTGCTCGGGAAATTAACGATGAATGCCTAGTAGGCCACCCTTGTCCGCGAGAGTCAGGAAAAAATTCCAGAGCGGGACTAGTTTCGATACTTGGTGAGCCAGTTGGTACCGGAGCCCACGGACACATACTAGTTCGTGGTCCAACATTAAGATGTAAATCTGCAGGCTCAGCAAAGGGAAGCCGAACCGCTGCGTGGTGCATTACCGAAGCTGGACTAGACGTGAATTGTACAATGGTAAAAAAACGATGGGCAGCTCGGTGGGCGGCCTATTGGGGAGCACATAGCTGCGACTAGACTTAGATCAGTTACCTCCAGACCCTGGTGTCTTTATTTATAATGCTCACGCCGATTTCGAAACAACTTAACTCTCTTCCTCCAAGCACGGTAAGATCCTGGCCTAAGATTTTCCTGCATCACGCGTTTTACTGCGCTTTCATCAAGGCCAAAAGATGCGCGGATGCTATCAAAATCTGTATCGTCGCAAAGCGCCATCTCGATGACCTCACTAATTTGTGCTTGTGAAAGACTCATATCAAGATTTCGTATGCACGAACTTCATGAATACCTTCTGGCTCTGCAATTGGCATAACCTTGTAATCCCCAGACGCAAATCGAAGTGACCATTTGCCTTGTGCGCTCAACTTATCACATGCCTCAATATAATCTGGGCTAGTTTTTTCGCCACCACGGAGAGAAAATACACAGAATCCTCCCGGCCGCGTGACACGCGCCAATTCTGACAAACTTGAAGCTGGCGCCTGACCTGGAGAGAGCGCTCCAGCAGATATGACTGCACCGAATTTTCCGTCGGAGAAGGGCATATCAGATGCGACAGGGCCTTCAATTAGTTCGTCATAGATTCCCTTTGCACTCGCAACCGATAGCATACCTGCAGAAATATCTAATCCTATCAGCGGACGATACCCCAGAAGCGCCAGAGGTTCAGATTGCAAACCTCCGCCGCAACCCGCGTCGAGAATTGGACCAATATTTTGAGGTATGAAACGGGTAAAAGTTGCCGCAATAATTGCGGGCGTTCGATACCCATTTCCAAAAACCTCCTGCTCATAAGACGCAGACCACTCATCATATATCTCCCTCTGCCCCTCAAGAGTTTTAGTGGAGAATACTCGATCAACAAATTTGAGGCCCATATTTTCCTCGCTGACAGAAACACTTTAAATGCCGGGATACCAAGTGTTTTAGCCACGTAAAAGCCTCAATTTTGTGAGAGCTGTTAATTGGCTTAGACTTTTTCTTAACCGACCCTTAGATGCTGCCGTGATGACTGATAATATCCATCTTTACCAGGGCGATGTTCCCGATGACTTTAGACTGCCAGGTTCCTTGGCAATTGATACTGAAACCATGGGCCTCATCCATGGGCGTGATCGTTTGTGCTTAGTACAAATGTCGAATGGTAACGGCGAGGCACATTTAGTTCAGATTGCCAATGGACAGCGCCATGCACCAAACCTCAAAAAACTAATAGAGACAACAACAGAGCCTGTGCTCATGCATTTTGCGCGCTTTGACATTGCCTCCCTCAAGGCAGGTTTAGATATTGATGTGCCGATGGTTTTTTGTACAAAAATTGCGTCAAAAATTTCGCGCTCCTTTACTAATCGTCATGGACTAAAAGATCTGTGCCTTGAGCTGCTAAGCATCGATATTTCGAAGCAGCAGCAAAGCTCAGATTGGGGAGCAGAGACTCTGTCTGAAGCACAGCTGGCTTATGCTGCATCTGACGTGCTACATTTACACAAAATTGCAGAAAAACTTAAAACTATGCTTGATCGTGAAGAGCGACAAGATCTGGCAAAGGCGCATTTTGACTTCCTCTCCACAAGAGCCGCGATGGATCTTTTAGGATGGGAAACTCGTGATCTTTTTGCTCACTCAGGATAAGAATGAAACAGCTGCTCAAAACTGCTCAAGATGTCATTTTAGCTGAGCAAGAAGGCCTTGCAGAACTAGCCCGCAGTCTTGATGACACTTTCCTGAATGCACTTGAACTGTTGAGAGGGTGTGAAGGCAGAGTGATTTTCTCCGGCATGGGTAAATCAGGCCATATTGGATCAAAACTAGCTGCAACCATGGCGAGCACGGGCACCCCCGCTCTTTTTGTTCATCCAGGCGAAGCGAGCCATGGAGACATGGGTATGATCAAACCAAGTGACGTCTTAATTCTTATGTCAAACTCGGGAAATACAGACGAATTAAAAGATCTCAGTGCCTATGGAAGACGTCAAAAGCTCTCGATAATTGGGATTTCAAAAACTGATGACTCAATAGTGGGCCGAGCTTCAGACGTATTCATTCGGCTGCCACAGGTTGATGAGGCCTGCACTCTGCAGCTGGCTCCGACCACCTCTACGACTATGATGCTAGCGTTAGGTGACGCTTTATGTGTTGCGCTAATGGAGATAAAAGGCTTCAAACCGTCTGATTTTCATCAATTTCATCCTGGTGGAAAACTAGGGCTAGATCTGATTCAAGTTCACGAGCTAATGCGACCATTAAGCAAGGTACCTACCTGCACGCTACCTTGCAGCATGGCAAAGGTTATCACTTCAATTAATCGAGGTGGTATCGGCCTTGTAGCACTCACAGAAAATGGTGTGTTAGCCGGGCTAATAACCGACGGTGATATTCGACGAAACTCGTCCCTGCGACTTATTGACCAAGACCCTTCTGATATAATGTCAGTTGATCCTCATGGGGTATTACCAACCGATCTTGCTTCCCACGCGTTGAAATTAATGAATGATGAAGGAATTACCGCGTTGGTCGTGCGAGACAATCAAAGCGATTTAACGGGGTTACTTCATATCCACGATCTTCTAAGGGCAGGCTTAGGCTAGGTCATGCACAATTATAAATCGGCACAAAAGCTGCATCGAAGCCAAAGTATATTTCTTTTTGCGTCAATGTCTTTGTTAACCGTGGCAATGCTATACTTAGCGCTTGTTAGGCCTTTTTCAGTTGGTTTCGACTTAAATTCAGTAGAGGAGGGTCGACGCTTGCAAGTTTTTGATGCTGCTGATGACTCCTACACGTCCCTAAACAATCGGTTACTTGGACTTCGTGCCCAAGTATTATCTGGCGAGTTCAAAGGGACCGAGCTAACAGCCAATTCAATTAGTCAGCTTGATGGCATTGAGCAGCCATTTGTAATGGAATTAAATGCTAATGGCCCTGCAGGAGAAATACTCGCAGTTGGGCTCGCACGACCCGGCGAAAACCGTGAGGTTTATGAATTTCCTGCTGGCCTTACTGCAGATAATACAAGAGAACGCCTTGATTCTGAGAATTTAATGATCAATGTAGATGAGGGTACTGCGGAAGCACGAGGCAAGACCTACGTTGAGTCAGAGGATTCAATAATTAAAGCTGACGAAGGTCTTTTCATCGACAGGGAAGGCAACATTGAAATACGTTAAACTCTTATTACTCGCACTCTCTGCGAGTATTGCACCAAGCCACGCCCAAACTCCATCTATCAGCTTAAACTTGGAAGGAGAGCAGGGCGACATAAATGTGCAAGTTGGGGAAAGCCTTCAGCGAGACGTAGAAAAAGGGATAGTTCGTTTAACCGGCGGCATCCAAATTCGACAAGCCGATGGCGCAATAGTTCTGGCAGACAGTGCAGTTCTAATTAGTGAGCCCAACGCTATTTTTACAAGGGATGCAGAAGCCTTAGAGGGTGCCACTCTGATCGGCCGGGTTTATTTGCGAAACTCAGATGGTTTTGAGATAGAGGCAGAGACCCTTGAATTAAAAGATGAGCTCACCCGGTTCGAGGCACTTGGAGCACCAGTAGTTGTTAAAATTGATAGCCAAAGTCTTGAGGCCAACGAGGGGCTTCTTGGTAATTTAGACACTCGTACTTTTTATGGATACGGCGGCGCCACAATTAGTCTCAATGATGGCAAACTTGTAGGCAACGAAGTTCAAATCACCCTCCCCAAAAACCCTCAAGATCGCCCAAAAGTTCTTGCACGAGGGGACGTTTTGTTTGTCAATTTAACCGCTAGCGTAGCAGCTGATCAAATGGAAAGTAGCGACGACGGTCGCTTTCTCACCTTGAGCGGTAATGTGGAAGTAACAAGTGGTAGCTCAAATTTTTCAAGCGGAAGTATTTTGATAGATCTCGAGACAGAGGCATTTACGCTAGAGGCCGCAAATACTGAGCCTCAGGCGGCGCTAAACTTTTTAAAGCCATGATAGAAACTCCACTACGCAATGGATTAGTTGCCCAAGGTTTAAGGAAATCATATGGCCGTCGCGCTGTTTTATCAAAAGTTGATTTTGATGTGCAACGTGGCGAAGTCGTAGCTATTTTGGGACCTAATGGCGCGGGCAAAACCACAAGTTTCTATATGATGTGTGGGCTTACGAAAGCGGACTCGGGTCGCGTGATAATGGACGGAAAGGATATAACGAAATTACCCATGTATATCCGTGCGCGAATGGGAATTGGGTATTTGCCACAAGACTCAAGTATTTTTCGAGGCCTGAATGCGGAGCAGAATATTTCCTCAATTCTGCAGCTCGGAAACAAAACAAAAAAAGAACAGCGAGAACGACTTGAGCAACTATTGGATGACTTTGGATTGCAACGAGTTCGCAAAGCACCTGCCCCTGCGCTGTCAGGCGGCGAGCGGCGGCGCGTCGAAGTAGCACGCGCTCTAGCATCGGATCCATCCTACATACTGCTTGATGAGCCGTTCGCAGGTGTCGACCCGATTGCAGTCGCAGATATTAGAGCTCTAGTTTCAAAACTAAAAACTTATGGGATCGGTGTTTTAATTACAGATCATAACGTTCGTGAAACGCTTGAAATTGTCGACCGCGCATTCATCATCTACGATGGTACAATTCTGAAATCTGGATCAGCCAAGGAAATAATAGAAGACCCGGCGGTACAACAACACTATCTAGGAGACTCGATGAAGCGCTCCAGTCACCTTAATGACTAAACTTTCAACTAGGAAAGCTCTCCTTGCACAGAGGAAGAAAGCGCACTCAGAGGAGTTGGAGGGAAACTTACCAGCCATGGCCAAGTGGCTGCTAGCGCAACTCGATACTAGCAAGATCTTGGCTAGCTACAAGCCTATTGGATCTGAGCGTGATCCAGGTCCTTTAACTAAACTTTTAAATATTCAATTAACGTTTCCTAAGGTTATGGGCTCAGCTCAGCCGCTGTCGTTTTTTTCAGCCTCCAAGGTTGATGATTTCGAACGAGGTGCTTTCGGCGTAATGGAGCCAAAAGACCTCCTAACCGAAATTCTGCCAGACATTGTCATCGCTCCTCTCGTTGGCTTCGATGAGAACGGATACCGAATGGGCTATGGTGGGGGGTTCTATGATCGCACTTTAGCTAAATTGCGAGCCGTTAAGAGTGTAACCGCAATCGGTTACGCCTATGAAAAACAGCTTAGCAAGAACCCTCTAAATTTTGAACCCACGGACTTAGCTCTAGATTTTGTTATGACCCCTTCAAATCTTTATAAATTTAATAGCGGAAAAGATAAGTTCACATGGTCCTGAGAATAGGTGTCTTTGGTGATGTGGTGGGCCGAGCCGGGCGAAGTGCTGTGCTGAAACATATGCCGCTTGTTAAAGAAGCTCTCAAGCTGGACTTAGTGGTACTTAACATTGAAAATGCAGCTTCAGGCTTTGGTTACACACAAAAAATGGTCGAGGAATTTGAAGCAGCTGGGGTGGATGCAATGATTACTGGTAACCATGCTTTTGACCAGAAAGACGCAAATCAACTATTATCAACAAAACGTAGCCTAATCCGCCCAGCTAATTATCCTGAAGGAACACCTGGGATAGGATTATGCGAAGTTCAAACTCCCAAGGGCTCTATTGTAATTGCTCAGGTTATGGGGAGATTGTTCATGACACCTTTAGATTGTCCATTTAAAACGGTAGATAATCTTTTAAGGACCCACCGATTAGGCGAAACATGCAAGGCGATTCTAGTCGATATTCATGGTGAAGCCACCTCAGAAAAAATGGCAATGGGACATTACCTTGATGGCCGGGTAACACTTGTTGAGGGCACCCACACCCATGTCCCGACAGCAGACACCATGATTTTACCGAAAGGAACTGCTTATCAGACCGATCTGGGTATGACAGGTGACTACCATTCTGTAATTGGTTTTGACCCACAGGTTCCAGTAAATCGGTTCAAGACGGGTCGAAGCGGAGGACGGCTAACACCGGCTTTAGGCGAGGCAACGCTAAGCGGAATATACGTAGAAGCAGATTTAAACACCGGCTTAGCACAAAAAGCAAAACCAATTCGTACAGGCGGAAAATTAATTTCGACCTTATCCACATGAGCTAAGGTGAGTCCCCAAGCGGACTTTCGACTCTTGCGGGCAAAAGAATCCCCAGCTCAAACGACTCGAGTGCCGATTACAGACTTTCCCCGAGTCGCGAACCGTGAGAAAGGTGCCTTTCAAGAGGCCAAAACATCAGTGTAGCGGCGTTAGTTCTAATGATGAGAGGGACGTGTGGACAGGGGATTTGATGCATTCTTAGAAAATCCGATCGACACGGTAGAGGATGTCCTCACGCCGGATGACAGTCTTCAGCTCACACGCCCAAGCACGCGTGAATTGTTGATTGTTACTCCAGGTCAGTGGAGCTCTTACCGCTTGCACTGCTATTGGCAAACAGAGCTTCAAGCGCTTCACACTGCGTCCATGATGGAATTAAATATTTCGAAAGCACAAAAGCCAAAAATAATGGAGCTAATGTGTCTAATTAACTCACGGCTTTGGATTGGGCACTTTGAGTTCTCCGATGAAGAGACAATGCCAGTCTTTCGCCATGGACTATTGCTTCGCGGCCAAGATCGTGTAGCTCGCGAACAAGTTGAAGATATGATGGAAGTAGCTATCGGAGAATGCGACCGGTTCTATCCTGCTTTTCAACTTGTCCTCTTGGCCGACCATGAGCCCAAGGATGCACTTCAAGCAGCGATGGTAGAGACAGTTGGCGAAGCCTAACCCGGCTCCTTGAAGCGTGAACAAGAACACTTTCAGTGTGTTATTATGAGCTCCAGGCGAGAAATTTTTGTTAGAGTGAACATATGAGCGCAAAAAATCTGCTATTTATTGGTGCTGGAAATATGGGCGGCGCCTTTATCCGAGGCCTTTTGAAGCATGAAACACACCAAATTACTGTAGTGGATCCTGCTAAACCAAACTTTGATGCAGTAACAGTGCTCAGCCACATTAAGGAATTCGATGGACCTACCCCGGATGCCGTGATCCTAGCCGTAAAACCACAAATCATGGAGCAAGTAGTATCTGCTTTGAGGGAAAAAATTTATGATAGCTTAGTCATTTCTATCGCCGCAGGTAAAAAAATAGCTTTTTTTCAAGGTATTTTAGGCAAGAATGCACGTATCATCAGAGCAATGCCTAACCTACCTGCAGCGATTGGCGAGGGCATGACATGCTGGGTTGGTAACCATAACCTGGGTCAAAGAGACAAAGAAACCGCTCATGAAATACTGAGAGGTGCAGGTCAGGTACATGAATTGCAAGAAGAGAGTGCTGTTGATTCTTGGACAGCTATAGCAGGAAGTGGTCCCGCTTTTGTATTCCACTTTTTGGAGTGCCTGAGCCTAGCTGCAGAAAAGCTTGGTTTTAATAAGGAGCTTTCTGATCTTCTTGCGATACAGACTACTTTAGGCTCAGCCAAACTTGTCAAAGAGTTAAATGATGAATTTATTACATTACGAGAGAGCGTTACTAGTCCAGGTGGAACTACCGCAGCTGGGTTGGCTGTTTTGATGGAGAAACTGCCCGAATTATTAGTTCAGACAAGTCTAGCAGCTCATCAGCGTTCTGTTGAGTTAAGCGGCTAGTCTAAGAATTCAGAAAAAATAAAGGGGGCCAAAGCCCCCTTTTGAACTTTGAGGCTAATCTTTGGTCATCCCTGCTTTTTTAAACGCTTCACCCAAAATTGATCCGAGGGCTGCGCCGGAATCTGCTGAGCCATGTTTTGCCATTGCTTCACGCTCTTCAGCTTCCTCTAACGCTCTAATGGATAGATTAATGCGACGCGAACGGGCATCGAGCTGTGTAACTTTCGCATCGATACGCTCACCAGCTGAGAAGCGGTCCGTCCGCTGTTCACCGCGATCACGAGATAAGTCTCCACGTCGGATATAGCCTTCAACACCATCCGCAACCTCCACGGCCAAGCCGCCAGATTGAACCTCTTTAATTGTTACGGTGATGATTTGCCCTTTCTTAAGATCGCCCATAGCTTCAGCATAGGGATCTGCGCCCATTTGCTTAATACCAAGCCCTACACGCTCTTTCTCAGTATCAATCTCAAGAACCTTAGCTTGTACAACATCACCTTTCTTGTAGGTAGCTAGTGCCTCCTCGCCAGACATGTCCCATGACAGATCATTCAAGTGGACCATGCCATCTATGTCATCTTCGAGTCCAACGAACAAGCCAAACTCTGTAGTGTTTTTAACTTCGCCCTCAATTGTAGAACCAACCGGATGCTCTCTCTCCAGCTTTATCCAAGGATTTTCTTGAGTCTGTTTAAGGCCCAGAGAAATTCGACGCTTTTCATTATCTATATCTAGGATAACAACATCAACTTCTTGGCTGGTTGAGACAATCTTACCAGGGTGCACATTCTTTTTAGTCCAGGACATCTCCGAGACGTGCACAAGGCCCTCAATTCCATCCTGAAGCTCTACGAACGCCCCATAATCTGTAATGTTCGTGATCTGGCCTGAGAGACGCTGACCAATGTCAAATGTCTTAGACTGCACCTCCCAAGGATCTGCTTCGAGCTGCTTCATTCCGAGAGAAATACGCTGTGTTTCTTCATTAAACTTAATAACGATAACTTCAACGGACTGGCCGATCGTCAATGCCTCTGAAGGATGATTAATCCTCTTCCATGAAATATCTGTGACATGCAGAAGACCATCAACACCGCCTAGATCCACGAATGCGCAATAGTCAGTGATTTTTTTAACTACACCAGTAAACTGCTTACCCTCTTCAAGCCCTGCAACAATTTCTGCGCGGGCTTCATTTCGAGTTTCCTCTAAAATTGCTCGGCGAGAAACGACGATATTACCGCGCAGCCGATCCATTTTTAAAATAGCAAAAGGCTGTCTAACATTCATAAGAGGACCGACGTCTCGAACTGGCCGGATATCTACTTGGGAACCTGGTAAAAAAGCCATGGCTCCGCCAAGGTCCACGGTAAACCCGCCTTTAACCCGGTTGAACATCACACCATCTACGCGTTCTTCAGTTTCAAATTTTTTCTCTAAATCTACCCAAGCCTCTTCACGACGAGCACGCTCGCGAGATAGACCGATTAAACCATCTCGATCCTCATAGCGTTCCACAAATACATCGACGACGTCGCCAACTTTTATGCTAGGCTCTTCGCCTGGCATAGAAAATTCTCTTAAAGGAATGCGGCCTTCAGACTTTAGGCCGACATCGATTGTCGCCATGTCATTATGGATTTCTATGATAGTACCAGCAACTACATTGCCTGTCAGGGATGTCTCGGAGGATTCGCCGAATAGTTCAGCGAAGGATTCGTTGGTCATATTTTTTGGAGTTTCTTGATTAGGGCTTCGGCGAGGGATCAACTAGAGCCCGGGGTTGGTTGTGATAGTATAAACCGCGGACCTCGCAATCCGACAGTGAGACGAAGCAGCCCCTTATAGTGAGTCCCGCCATATGGAAAGAGCTAAGTTCAGAACTGAAGGAGCATCCATATCACTTGTGTCAATCATATAAGAGTCTGGTGCTACCTCCATGGGAGCCTCACTGCGCGAGGCGTCGCGAGCATCACGACGTCTAACCTGCAAAAGGAGATCATCTATTGTTGGAGTTGAGGGTGAATTTAACTGCTCATGTCTTCGTCGCGCTCGTACTTCAGCACGCGCCGTAACAAACAATTTTAAATCTGCCTCTGGAAAAATTTTTGTGCCAATATCTCTCCCATCAAGAATTGCGCCAGCTTTCCTATCTGGCGGGTTTAATCCAAAGGTACGCTGAAAGTCGTACAGAGCCCCTCGCACTCCCTGCTGAGCAGCAACTTGTGACGCTAACTCTCCGGTCTCTGCACTTCGAAGACTGGTATGGGTTAAGTCTTCAGGCTTAAGATTCTGAGCGATTTTTGTGGCATCATCTAGAGAATTAGCCAACCGCGCTTTTATACCTACTGCTCGATATAAAGAACCCGTGTCTAAATAAGCAAAATCGAGTTTTGCTGCCATGGATTGCGCGAGTGTGCCTTTACCTGCGGCCGCAGGGCCATCTATGGCTATGACCTTGGTCATCCAAAGTATTCTTCAATTTTTAATAGTGTCTCAGGACTAACCCGAAGACCCATTTTGCTGCGTCGCCATAAGTAGTCATTGGCTCTCTTTGCAAACTCGTTGGTTTTCACATGCTTAAGCTCAGCTTCATAGACGCCATCACCCAAGCAAGGACCCGGTGATTCCGCCATCCCAAACGCATAACTGCCATAGTTTCGTAACCAGCGGAAAAGCACCTTTTGTTCCAAGTCTGGCGCAGCTTCTCGCAACTCCTTCATCCTAGCGTCAAAGTCTAACCCCATATCACCGCCTGGCAATACCGAAGACGCTGTCCAAGGTTCCGACATAGTGAGTATACCCTCAAAATGCTTTAACGCATCCTCGGCCAACTCTCGAGCTGCAGTGAGCTTGCCTCCATATACAGATAGCAATGGCGCTTTCTCTATAGAGCCCTCCATAGAGAAGGAATAATCTCGGGAAACCTTTGAGGCTGCTTTACCTTCCTCAAACAAAAGTGGGCGCACACCTGAGTAGCGCCAAACAATCTGATCCGTAGATAAGGGTGACTCGAGGTAACGTGAAACTGCTTGGCAAAGATATGCTGCTTCATCATCGGAGCACCTTACCTGATCCGGTTCGCCTTCGTGATTAACATCCGTTGTGCCTATAAGAGTGAAGTCCTCCTCATAAGGTATCATAAATATAACCCGACCATCTGTGTTCTGGAGCAAGAATGAATGCTCAACACCCTCAATTTTGGGCACGATAATGTGAGAGCCTCTGACGTGCCGCAGCTGTCCAGGTCTATTTTTTGCCACCACATTACTATCAACTTTGTCAGCCCATGGACCTGCGGCATTTACCACCGCTTTTGCTTGACCGTGTAAAAGATCACCGTTCTCATCTCTTAACGTGAAATTCCAGTGCGTTTCATTTTTTGAACGCCGGGCTGATGTAACTTCAGTTCGGGTTAAGACCCTCCCGCCACGTGCAACTAAATCTTGAGCCATTAGAGCAACTAGACGAGCGTCTTGCACCCAACAGTCGGAATAAACGAACCCATTTCGATAATTACTTTTAAGGGGATTAATGCTTGTAAATTCCTTAGAAAAACGCACACCACGAGACCCTGGTAACAACTCTCTCCTAGCTAGATTATCATAGAGAAAAAGCCCCGCTCGGATCATCCAGCGTGGGCGTTGTTCCGCGCTATGGGGAAGATAAAAACGCATCGGCCAAATAATGTGCGGCGCTGAACTCATTAGAATTTCACGTTCTTTTAAGGCCGCTCTTACTAGCCTAAATTCATAGGTCTCCAAGTAGCGTAAACCACCATGAATTAGCTTAGTCGAGGCGCTCGATGTACCACTTGCTAAGTCATTTTTCTCTACAAGAAGCGTCTCGAGGCCACGACCCTGAGCATCACGGGCGATAGCGGCACCGTTCACGCCGCCGCCAATTACTAACAAATCATAATCCATGGACGATCTATAGGGTTATGAATATCGTGGGTGAAGTCATTTCATTAACTATTTCTGAGTAACTTTTGACTCCATGCATCTACCTCTTTTAACCTTGGCCTGAGGCCTAATTTAAATGCGTTCCAGTATAAAAAAAGATTTAACTTGATGAATAAATATCGATCAAATGCAGATATGAGCCTGCAACCGTTCCTACCTTCAAACCCTGCAAACCTTGGCTAGAGCCGTACGCATCATTAACTTCGAAAAGTGCCTCAGCTTCACCTTGCCATTCGATCCGCGTATAATGAAATTCGTGTCCGCGCCAAATCTCACCTTCAGAGCCCAGAGAAAAATTGGTAAGCGCTCGAATCTCGCGATAACCCAGATGTCGCTTCTTTTTAGCAAAGGTAGTAACTAAAGGCAGCAATCCGGCCATCTGATGGCGTACCCCTTGCGCATCAATAATTGCTTCACCTAGCACCATAAATCCCCCACACTCACCATAGATTGGAACGCCGGCCTCAGCGGCCTGACGCAAGTTGGGCAAAAAATGTTGATCCGATTTTATCTTGTCCAAGTATAGCTCTGGATAGCCGCCTGGGAGAAAAATACTTTGTTCGGGGACTTGCATGTGAGGGTATGAAAAACATAACCCCAAATCAGGATGCCCAATCGATGAGAAAGTCATTGGAGTTTCTGGTTTAAGCACACTTTCGTTTGCGAGATGAGAAGTTTCAACAAGAGGATTCGCCCATTCAGAGGCTTTAAGAAGAAAACGATTAAGGTCGGAATTTTCATCTGCCATATGCAGGCCCAAGTGCCGGCTTGGAAGCACCAGACTATCTTCTGGTGGCAAGAACCAACTTGGAATATCAGAATGCAAGGCTTCACGGATTAATGCTTCGTGTCTTTTGCTCGCAACCCGGTTAAAAATTACTCCGCTTATGGCAAGATCGGGGTCTCGGAGCACTAGACCCTCTGCAACTGCCGCCGCCGTTTGTGCGGATTTGCTCGCGTCAACCACTAAAATTATAGGCCAACCAGAAATACGTGACAGAGCGGCTGTTGAACCAGGTCCATCATGCAGTCCCATGACACCCTCTACAATTGCCACCTCATCAGGCTTAACACCGCCGATAAGACGAGATATCGTCTCCCTGCGCATAGCCCAGGGATCGAGGTTTGCGCATGGTGCGCCTGCGGCAGCGCTCAAATAAGTTGGATCAATATAATCTGGACCGGTTTTAAAAGGACGTACTTTTTGACCCGCGGAGGTTAAAGCAGAAATCAAACCCAAAGTAATAGTAGTTTTCCCAGCACCTGAATTAGGGGCAGCTATTATTAAACCTCGAGCCAATTCAATTGCTCCCTCAGACCTACGTTAGCCCCGACCACAATCAAAGCAGGAGATCCAAACTTATGCGCTGAGACATCTTCTACGGTTCTCCCCACCGTAGTATCAAGAATTCGCATGTTGGGCAATGTAGCATTCTGTACGACAGCTACTGGCTCATCAATTGGCCGACCTCCAGCAATTAGTGATTGCATTATCCGGTCCAAATGTTTGATCGCCATAAATATTACAAGTGCAGGGCTTGATTTAGCTAATCCAGTCCAATCAACATTGTCAGGAACATCCCCTGTTACGGAATGCCCAGTAATAAAAGTTACTGCTGAGTTCGTACTTCGGTGAGTTAGGGGAATACCAGCATATGCCAATCCTCCGATACCACTTGATACTCCTGGGACAAAACGAAATGGCACTCCAGCGTCTAGCAGTGCCAATGCCTCTTCCCCACCACGGCCAAATACCAATGGGTCACCACCCTTTAACCTGACCACACGTTTGCCTTGCTTGGCAAGCGCAACCAAACGGGAGCTAATATCTACCTGCTTAGGACTAGAAACGCCACCGCGCTTTCCTGCAAATACTAATTCTGCATCGCCATTTGCCCAATCTAAAATGTCCTGACCAATTAAAGCATCATGCACAACAACATCTGCTTGCTGAATTGCAGATAGTCCAAGAAGCGTGAATAAGCCTGGATCTCCAGGGCCTGCGCCCACCAGCCAAACATGGCCTGGCTTCAGCTCACCAAGACTAGCAACATTTGGCAAAGAATTTGACATCACTGCCCCCTATCCTGGCCTTAAGAGGACATCTATAGGAAACCGACCTATGACCTCGACAATTGAGACATAAAGATCATGGCAAGTGCATTTTCAGCTAAAAGCGAGCCACATCCAGGCGTTAAAAATACCGGTAAAAGCGGCCGTTTAAAAAGGGGCTGGACCACAGGTGCCTGCGCTACGGCTGCAACCAAGGCTGCTCTTATTGCATTGTTGGATGGGGACTTTCCTGACCCTATTAGCATCACATTACCCGGTGGCCAAACCCCTGCATTTACAATTTCCAGACATAAACAGGGCATAGATTGGGCTCAAGCAAGTGTCATAAAAGATGCTGGCGATGACCCTGATGTCACCCACGGGGCGGAAGTGCAGGTTTTGATTAAGCGGTCAGAAAAACCAGGGTTGCGCTTCCACGCGGGGTCAGGCGTTGGCACTGTCACTAAAGAAGGGTTACCGATCGAGGTAGGACAGGCATCTATCTCCCCGACACCACGCACAATGATGACCACTGTGGTCTCAGAGAGGTTGAACCTAGAGCACGAGGGGCTCGACATCACCATATCAATTCCGGGGGGAGAAAAACTAGCAGAGAAGACATGGAATGGACGGCTGGGTATTTTGGGTGGACTCTCGATTTTGGGCACGACTGGTGTGGTTGTACCCTATTCCTGCGCCGCTTGGATCCACTCTATTCATCGCGGTATTGATGTAGCACGAGCGAACAAAATTCAGCACGTGGCAGCGGCAACAGGAAATCAGTCAGAAGCTGGCATACAAGCGATGTATGATCTACCGAGTCACGCACTAATTGATATGGGCGACTTTGCCGGTGCAATGCTAAAATATCTAAAAAAGTACCCCATACCAAAGCTATCAATTGCAGGTGGTCCAGGGAAGCTAGCGAAACTAGCCCAGGGCCACGGTGATTTGCATTCATCAAGATCTCAAGTTGATGTGATGTTTTTAAGTCAGATTAGCGGCCAAGACATTGGTAATGCTCAAACTGCAGCCCAAGCTCTGAAAAACGTCTCAGCTCCAAATGACTTTGCAAATTCAATTGCAAAACATGCACAGCGGGAGGCGCAGAAACGACTTGGCTCTGGTATTTTGATTGACGTACAGCTTTTCGACCGAGTGGGTAAGCATTTGGGAGGGGCAAATGCTTAAAATATTAGTTCTTGGTGGAACAATAGAAGCCAGGGAATTAAGTTTAGCACTCGTAGAAACGGGCCATGAGGTCACAATCTCATTTGCCGGCCTAACGCGAAACCCATTGACAGCGGACGGGGTCTTTTTAATTAGCGGCGGGTTTGGCGGACCTCAAGGCCTAGCGAATTACTTAAGCAACACACAGACCGACATATTAATTGATAGTACGCATCCATTTGCTAACCGAATGTCACGAAATGCTTTCATTGCAGGTAGATTATCTAACACGGAAGTACTTGCACTCAGGCGACCAAGCTGGAATCGCAGGCCTGGTGATAGGTGGAAAAACCTTGATACTCTCGAAAAAGCCGTGAAGCGATTAAGACACGCGAAGCCTAAGCGCGTTCTATTAGCTCTAGGTGGGCAAGGCGCAGAGCAATTTAGAAAATGCCGCCAACATCAGTTTCAGGCTCGAGTGCTGATCAACTCCGCGACTAATTTGGCTACCTCTTCTGCGCATCGCTGGAAAGGATTGGAGATTATTCGAGTGGATTCGCGCCGAACAGTAACAGAAGAAATCAACGAAATCTGCAACTATAGGCCAGATTTAATGATTGTTCGAAATGCTGGAGGGCCACTAAATGCAAAACTTGACGCTGCCAGAAGACTGTCGCTGCCGGTTTGGTTAATTGACAGGCCCCCAATGCCGCCCGTACCTTTATTTTCGTCGCCTACAGCGCTGCTCAAGCATTTACAAAATGAGAAGCTCGCGTGATGAACACCACAACGCGAGAGCGACGACAGACACGCCGAAAGGTCCGGCCGATAATTGACACCAGCATTCCCAGCCCGTGCAAGTCATTGTGTCAAATTGATAAAACTAATTCCACCTGCATTGGATGTAGAAGAACCTTGGACGAAATAAGAAATTGGATGATAATGACTGCGGAGGAAAAACAGTCCGTATGGCAACGCCTCAATTCGATATCGACTGATGCCTAGTCATCTTATCTTAGGAGGCCGAAGATCAGGAAAATCTGCTTTTGCAGAAGCTGAGGCTTTAGCGCTAAAGAAACCCTTAACCTACATAGCTACATCTCGAGCATATGACAAAGATCATGCAGAACGCATAAATCTGCATCGACAGCGACGGCAGGGAGAGGGATGGACAGTTCATGAATCTGGAGACCCAACAGAGCTCCAGGGTCACCTTAATTTAGCTTCAGGTGCTGTCCTAGTTGACTGCTTATCCATGTGGCTTAACAATATCTTTCTCGACAATATTGATATCCCACCCCTTACTCTTCCAGTCACTGATGCTTATCTCATCTTAGTCTCTACCGAGGTTGGATTAGGTATTCACTCGGAAACATCGTTGGGCCGCCGATATGCTGACAAGCTGGGCGAACTCAACCAGTCGATAGCAGCCCAAGCTGACAAAGTCAGTTTCGTTGCTGCAGGTCTAAATTTAAAACTAAAAGGCTAGCAATGCTTAAAAAAATCCCCGCAACCATCATAACAGGCTTTCTCGGTGCAGGAAAAACAACATTGGTGCGGCATCTAATGGAAAATAACAATGGAAAACGCTTAGCGCTTATAGTTAATGAGTTTGGTGATGTGGGAGTGGATGGTGAACTGTTAAGATCTTGTGGTATTGAAGGGTGCTCCGATGACGTGATGGTTGAGCTATCAAATGGGTGTTTGTGCTGTACCGTCGCGGATGACTTTATACCCGCAATAGAGGCATTGCTCGCACTCCCCCAGCGTCCTGACCACATCCTAATTGAGACCTCGGGACTAGCCCTGCCAAAACCTCTTGTTCAAGCTTTTAATTGGCCAGAGATCAAAACTAAAGTAACGGTAGATGGCGTTGTTTCACTAGTTGACGCACGGGCCACTGCAGACGGACTGTTTGCGCCTAACCCCAATGCAGTTGAGGCTCAACGTAAAGCAGATGAAGGTCTTGATCACGAAACACCACTTGAAGAACTTTTTGAAGAACAATTAGGTTCCGCAGATTTAATTCTAGTCAACAAAACAGATCTTATCACTAGCGCTGAAAAGCTAGATGTAATCGAAAAAATTAATCAAGAAAAAAGGACTGCAGCTCAAATTCTGTGGGCTACTCAAGGGCAAGTTGACCCTCGAGCCCTTCTTGGGTTGGGCTTGGCAGCAGAGGATGATCTCGATAGCCGCCCATCCCATCATGATGGAACTGATGAACACGAGCATGATGACTTCGATACCTGCGTTGTCTCTGCACCTGATGGTATGAGTAAGGATGCGCTCATTGCCAAGTGCCGGGCAGCAGTTAATGAATTTGGATTATACCGAATGAAAGGATTCGCCCCAATACCTAACAGCAATATGCGCCTAGCAATACAAGGTGTTGGCAACCGCTTCCAAGCGCATTTCGATAGGGATTGGGCTGAAGGTGAAGACCGTCAAAGCCGGCTGGTTGCTATTGGTCAGCACGGCCTGGATCCAAAAGCGTTACAAATTTTCATGAATGGCTAATAAATTATTTATCTTTGGCATTGGTTACTCAGCGCTAGCGTTGGCAGAAAAATGCATGGAGCGTGGCTGGCAGGTAAGCGGAAGTGTAAGATCCGGCAACAAAGCTTCAACGCTTCGAGCGAAAGGAATTCGTGCTTTTGCATATGAAGGAGGAAACCCTAGTGATGAATTAATAAACGAGGTGCAGTCATCTCCTTACATACTTCAATCTATTGGGCTGGCAGAGGGCAAAGATCCAATCCTGCCATTCTTCGACAGTTACATTGCCTCAATGCCAAGAAAGTGGGTGGGCTATCTCTCAACGACTGTTGTTTATGGAAACCATGATGGAGCGCTTGTAGATGAGACTACAACGCCCCGTCCAACCACAGATAGGGGAAAGGCACGTCTAGCTGCAGAAAACGCATGGGCACAATTACCAGTGCCAATTCATATTTTTCGCCTTGCTGGGATATACGGACAAGGCCGAAACATATTACTTAAAATGCAGCAGGGAAAAGCCCGTACTATCCATAAACCTAACCAGGTTTTTAGTCGTATTCACGTAGAGGATATTGCGAAGTTACTTCTAGCATCAATGAACGCACCCGCCGCCAAAAGAGGATTGCCTGAAATTTATAATGTTGCTGATACTGAGAGTGCGGCCCCTGAAGTGGTTGCGGCTTTTGCAGCGGAACTATTAGGTATTAAACCACCTCCTCTTATCCCATTTGAAGCTGCAGAAATGTCTGAAATGGCCAGTAGCTTTTATCAAGACAACAAGCGTGTCTCATCTGCAAAAATGCTGAAGCTAATTGGTGAATTTACCTACCCAACCTATCGAGAAGGCCTACGTGCCATAAAACAAAGCCTGCACCCCAGGTAGTTCGCGACCTTCCATCCACTCTAAGAAAGCACCCCCTGCACTAGAGACATAGGTTAAATCTTCAATAACCCCGGCTTGCTCTAGTGCAGCCACTGTGTCGCCCCCTCCTGCAACTGATCGCATGCTACCTGCTTTCGTATGCAATGCTACTGCATTAGCCACTGTTTGCGTGGCTGCATTAAACGGCAAGAACTCAAATGCCCCCAGGGGTCCGTTCCAAATCAGTGTTTTGATTTTTGGTAATAGCCCTAAAATCTGATTTACAGATTCAGGACCAAAATCAAGAATCATTCTATCACTCGGAATCTTTGTAATTTCACCTATTTCTGACGCATTGCCCTGGTCTATCGCAGGCGCATAAGAAGCATCAATAGGCAAAATAACACTGCAACCAAGTCCGTGAGCGCGATCCAAAACATCCAGAGCTCGATTTCTCAGCTCTGGCTCACAAATTGAAATGCCAACCTCATGACCCTGCGCCGCAAGGAAAGTATTAGCCATCCCGCCACCAATAACCAAGAAATCTACTTTGGTTACCAGATTGTAGAGAAGATCAAACTTCGTCGAGACCTTTGAGCCTCCAACTATTGCCATCACAGGGCGATCAGGCATCGACAATGCCATTTCCAAAGCCCTAAGTTCCGAGGTCATTAGCTCACCGGCAAACGCTGGCATCAAGCTAGGTAGCGCGGCAGTTGAAGCGTGCGCTCTATGCGCAGCGGAGAAAGCGTCATTAACGTAGATATCTGCCAGGGCCGCTAGATCTTTAGCTAAAGCTATTTCATTAGCCTCTTCTCCAGGATCAAAACGTAAGTTTTCTAATACTAGTATATCACCAATCCGCATATTTCGCACGCCTGCCATGGCAGCCGTTCCTCGCAAATCAGAAATAAATTGAATGTCCTTATCCATGATTTTACCCAAGGCAGCGGCTATGGGGGCAAGGCTCAACTCTGGAACTTCTTGGCCCTTCGGACGTCCAAAATGAGATACGAGCACAACACGCGCGCCACGCTCTGAAAGATTCATCAGACCAGGCGCAAGGCGACGTAGTCGCGCATCATTGCTTACTTTACCATTAATCATTGGGACATTTAAATCGACCCGAACAACAATAGTGCGTCCACTTACCTCAGCTTCCGTTATGGATCGAAACATTAAATGGCCTTCCTTAAATATTTCTAACGCCGCTTATCCTAAACTTTCAGTTATGAGGGGTAACTACCGTTATTTTGCATGAACAGAGTTAAGATGGCAAAAGTGTCGTACCAATTAAAAATTCAAACTATCAAATAGCTACTCTACGAGTATTTTTTTACAGAATAACGTCAGCCAAAGAATTAGGGTGATAGGTCAATTTCTCGTATCCATCTGCAGTTACGATAAAGCTATCGCCAACTTGCGCACGAAAAGTATCAACAGACACGGACCCGTCGATAGCAAGAACCATACCAGGCTCAATGATTGTTTTATCACCAGTAACTAATTGTGGAGACTCCAAAAAACTAAAGCCAGTGGCGCGACCACATCGGAACGGATATTCATATCCAGATGTTTGTATAACTTCTGCGTATTCAGCGTGAATGCTTTCGGCGGTCACCCCTGGACGAAGCGCGTCCAAAGCGGCTTTCTGGCTTGCTAGCGCCACTTGATAAACAGATGCTTGATCATCAGGTGCATCACTAATCCAGAATGTACGATCAAATCCCAATTTAAAGCGATGGAAATTTGTCATACCGCAAAAGCATAAGAACACGGGTTCACCCTGCCTCATAATTCTTGTGGAGGCTCGATGGTGGGTTTTAATGATCTCGTTCCCGGAAGCCATGATCTGCAGAAAATGAGTATTCGGAGACATATCTTTATCACTATAATGCGCGATTAAGAGCTCTGCTGCTTTGCGCGTTCCCGCTTGTGATGTAGCCAATGCGACTTCGAATTCTGCAACGCCGGATCCTATAGCATCCCTGCCCGCTGCCATCATTGCAGTTGCAACCTCTCCTGCGTGGCGAGCAAGTTGCAATTCATCTGCCGACTTGATCATGCGCATTTTACTCAAAATAGGGGATATCGTTGTTAATGACGCACCATCCTTAGCCTCATCTAAATAAGTACGCACGGGCGCAGGCATTTGATCCGGCTCTATGCCAATAAGCTTCGCAAACTTCATAATTCTTGGAAGCTCTTCACGCCACTCTTCACCCATCCCATCATTCCAAGCAGAGATGCGATCGACCTCTGCAGCCGCTAAAGCGGTGTTTAGATCAATAGTCGGAGTAACTAATAGAATTTCTCCATCCTTTGGAATTATAAGTATTGTCGGTCTACCAAACTCCATATGAAGATAATCATAGTAACCACACAGGTAATAAATGTTGTCGTCGTCTGTTATCAGAGCAACATCTATACTTGCCTTAGAAAGTTCTGATTGAAAGCGAGCTAACCTTTCTCGAAACACGTGCGCCCTCCTCTGAAAAAAACCAGTATCAGCCGCACTTAGCGCAGGCTGACCTTACTTAGCTACTATAACCATCGCGGCCCTCAATAACCGATCATGGATCAGATAACCTGGTGCCACAACTTCGACAATGATGCCAGAGTCTGCATCTGAACCCTCAACATGTTGGAGTGCCTGATGATGGTTAGGATCAAAAGGCTCGCCCTTCGGATTAATTTGTTGGATATGACATTTCTGAAAAGCTTTCAGCATCTCTTTTTCTGTCATCTCAACTCCAATGCAAAGATTGGATAAAATCTCATCGTCTTTACGCTTCTCAAGCGGAACCGCGAGCCGAGCTCTACCCAAATGGTCGAGGGCAGTAAGCAGCTCTTTTGCTAATGGCTCAACCGCAAATTTCCGCGCGTTTTCCATATCGCGACGAGTACGGTTACGAGTATTCTCAGAATCTGCTAAAGCTCGAAGAACATTTTCATTAGCTTTTGAAAGCTCTGCTTCTAGCTCAGATATTCTTTCCTCAGGCGACAGTTCCTGATCATCGGCATCAGTCACCTCGTTCTCGAGATGCTCCTCAACAATTTCCTCTTCCGAGACTTCGTTATCCTGGTCGTTCATTATTTACCCTTGGGAAAGTGATTTGGAGCCTATCTGGGTATTCAAATCAGGAACGCAAGACCCGCTCCATAACTTGAGCTGTATAATCAACCATGGGGACGATACGGCCGTAGTTCATATGAGTTGGTCCAATTACGCCGACAGCTCCAACAAGAGACTTATCTCCAACTTTATATGAGCTCAAAACCAGCGAAAACCCAGAGAGCCCAAAAAGGTCCGACTCCGATCCTAGATAGACCTGAACGCCCATAGCATTATCCGCTTCAGCCAAAAGTCGCTGCATTGTTTCTGTTGTTTCTAATGCGTCCAACAAGGACTGCAGTCTCTCAAAGTCTTCCTGTGCCTTAACATCATTAAGCAAATGTGATTGTCCTCTAACAATGAAGACAAGCTCTTCCTGGTCTTTAGCCATTTGCGTGAGACCCTTCTCCACTAGTCCCTTTGAGAGAATCTCTGCTTCATTACGTTGCTGATTTAATAATATCTTTAAGTCGACAAGACCTTGCACCAAAGTCTTGCCCGCCAAATGAGCGCTCAAAAAGTTCGACGCCGCCTTCAGTTGGCCTGCACTAAAACCTGTAGGAAGGTCCAAAAGTCTGTTCTCAACTTTGCCCTTCTCATCAACCAAAACGATTAATGCTTGTTCTATGCTTAAGGGAACAAACTCGATCTGCCTTAATCTAGTTTGGGCTTTTGGAGCCATGACTAATCCTGTTAGACTGCTCAAACCAGACAACTTTGAACCCGCCTCTTCCAAAACCTGATTGAAATTCAGCCCAGTGTCTTTTGCTTGCGCCTCCAAACTTGCACGCTCCTCTAACGTTAGATTTCCTCGCTCTAATAGGCCAGACACAAATAGCCTCAATCCAGCCTCCGTTGGCAATCTACCAGCACTAACGTGTGGCGCATATAAAAGTCCGCTATCTTCTAAATCGGCCATTACATTTCTTATTGATGCAGGAGATAGTCCAAGCGAATCCGATTTTGACAGGGTTCGGGAACCGACAGGAGCCCCAGTTGCGAGATAAGATTCTACTAGCTCACCTAAGATAAGGCGTGCACGGTCAGTTAGGGATTGCAATTCCATGTCGACTTATAGGTATGGGGATACAACTTTTGATGTCAACCAAAGGACCAGTCATAATGTCCCGTGCTTTAAACCGCCCATCTGGGCGTTCAGCTGACGAGCTTCGCCCTACAGAATTTGATCTCTCAATATCAAAATGGGCAGAAGGTGCCTGTTTAATCTCTACTGGAGACACCCGCGTCCTTGTAACTGCAAGTGTGGAAGAGGGTGTGCCTCCATTCATGAGGGGACAAGGTACGGGTTGGCTAACTGCTGAGTATGGGATGTTACCGCGAGCTACCGATACCCGCGGAGCTCGCGAAGCCGCTAAGGGAAAACAATCTGGCCGGACTCAAGAAATACAGAGACTTGTAGGCCGCTCATTGCGAGCAGCGGTGGATCTCAAGTTACTTGGAGAACGCCAAATCAAAATAGACTGTGATGTGATTCAAGCAGATGGGGGAACCCGCACCGCATCAATTTTGGGTGCATCTGTAGCAGTACGACAAGCACTTGATCATTTGTTAAAACTCGAGGTGATTATGAATGACCCTATGCCCGAGCACGTACTAGCCGTATCATGTGGCCTGTACCAAGGGGTTCCTGTTTTGGATCTAGATTACAAAGAAGACTCAAATGCAGGCGCGGATGCCAACTTTGTCATGACAGCTGGAGGTGGCCTAATCGAAATTCAGGGAACAGCAGAAGACAAGCCATTCCCGAGATCAGAATTTTTGGCAATGCTAGAGCTTGCAGAATCAGGCTGCAAAAAATTGAATGAAAGAATTCAAGCAGTGCTCAGCTAGACTTGCGCTATTGGTTCACCCGTCCTAAGGGCGGACGCAACAGAGAGGTGGCCGAGTGGCTGAAGGCGCTCCCCTGCTAAGGGAGTAGGCGTGAAAATGCCTCGTGGGTTCGAATCCCATCCTCTCTGCCACAAACTTATGGAAATAACCAAGACCTTCTATCTGTTTTATACTTCCAAAAGAAATAGTACTCCACTCATGGTAAAAAAGGACATGACCGTCATCACTAGCATGGATGCTGAAGCTTGGTCAGCTTCTCCAAACTGTTCTGCCAAAATTGGGTATAAAGTCATTGCTGGGGTTGAAGCCATAATGATGGCAGCTTTACGCAAATTGTGGTCAGACACACCAAATCCTATGCTGTCGAGCAGTTCGAATGTTAAAAAAACCAAAATCGGAAGCAAAATTAGTTTACCACTTACGATTCCAAACATCCTGAACCCAAATTTACTTGCCGTGACGCCACAGAGAGTGCCTCCGATTACGAATAAGCAAACTGCCGCGCTTGATTGAGCCAAAAGATTAATAGAAGTGACGGCAAACACGGGCAATTTGATATCTGCTATTACAACCAGCAACCCAGCTATCATAGCGATGACGAGGGGATTAGTAAGTAGCCGTTTTGTTATGAAAACAATCAGTGATAAACCCTTTCTCTTACTGGATGATGCACGCTCAGCCAGTATTAAAACCAAAGGTATTATAACAAGGTTTTCGACCAGCATGTTCAGCGCTATCGCAGTTTGTGCAACAGCAGGTAAAGCTAACAAAAGAAGAGGATAACCAACGAATCCACTGTTTGCGCATGCCATCCCTGCTGCATCAAAGGTGCTAGCAACCGGATCTGTTTGCCAAAAGTATTTCGAAACCAGATAGCCAAATACAAGAACCAGCAGTGTGGCACTAAGGTATCCGATTAAATAGCTAGTGTTGGCAATATCTGTTAGTGATCGAGTTGAAAGAGCGTTAAAAATAAGCGCGGGCAAAGCGATATTTATTACATATGCACTAAGCGTACCAAGTGCATTCCTTGTAAGAAGCCGCCATCTCAGAGAAGAATAGCCAACAATGACAATTACAAAAATTGTCCCCGTTAGGGATAAGACATTTGTCAACTTAAGCGCTCCCTCGACAATGACACATTCAAAATTTCTTCCAAGATCACGAAAACCACTAACTTTTAGAGAAGATAGAGCATATCATATATCTAAATGTTATATTAGATCTTCTTGACCTTACGGCATAGCCTCTCTAAGGGCGCGCCTTCTATTTTGAATTGAAATTAAAGTTAGGATCGAGTCCTATGGCTAACTCTCCCCAGGCAAAAAAACGCATCCGTACCAACGCAACTCGCGCTCGTATAAATGCAGCTCGTCGTTCACGGGTAAGAACTTTCTTGAAAAAAGTCGACCTCGCGGTTGCTGGTGGTGACCAAACCGCGGCTAACGAAGCTTTGAAGTCGGCTCAATCAGAACTAATGCGAAGTGTGTCACGAGGCGTTTTCAAAAAGAACACTGCGGCTCGCACAGTTTCACGCCTAAATGCGCGTGTGAAAGCTATGTCTGCTTAACCAAAAGCAATTTTTTTGTAAAAAAAAGGGCCCTTGAGGGCCTTTTTTTTTAGCAGCGTCGAAACATTGTTTTGAAGTTGGAATTGCAATTTTGTATGACGCTCGCGTGCTTAAGTTTGAAGGATAAAAATGGCCCAACCGAATTCTTACAACTACGATGACCTTCTCGCATCAGGAAGGGGAGAGCTTTTCGGACCCTTGGGACCTCAACTACCAGCGCCTCCAATGCTTATGTTCGACCGTATAACCCAAATTTCATCTGAGGGAGGATCATACGGTCGCGGTGAAGTGATTGCTGAGCTCGACATCAACCCTGACCTTTGGTTCTATCCTTGTCACTTTGAGGGAGATCCAGTTATGCCAGGTTGCCTAGGTGTTGATGCACTGTGGCAACTTGTTGGCTTTTACATAGGTTGGTTAGGTGGAGAGGGTAAAGGTCGCGCACTTGGAGCTGGCGACATTAAATTTACCGGACAAGTAAGACCAACCGTCAAAACTGTGACCTACAAAATTTCTATCCGAAGAGCTAAAGTTTCCGCAGCATCAATCGCATTTGCTGATGGACTAGTCTACGCAGATGACCGTTTAGTATATGACTGCAAAGGCCTTCGTGTTGGCCTCTTCAACGCAACATCTCTGGAGGCTTTAGACTAATGAACTTACCTCGCGTTGTTATCACAGGTTTTGGGATCATTTCTTCCCTTGGTGCAAATAAAGAAGAAATTTGGGATGCACTAAAATCTGGGAGATCCGGCATTAGCTTTGAGCAGAGCTTTGCAGATCATGGTTTTAGATGCCACATATCGGCCCGACCAAAAGTCACTGCGTTAGAAGTTCTTGATCGGAAAACCCAACGATTCATGGGCGAAACAGCGGGGTTGGCGTACTTAGCCGCCCAGGAGGCAATAGAATCAGCGGGGTTAAGCGAAGAAGATGTTCAGTCTGAGCGAACAGCACTCATTGTAGGCTCTGGCGGACCCTCCACAGATATTCAAGTATCTATTGCAGACACAGCTCGCGAGAGAGGCGCCAGAAAAGTTGGACCTACATTAGTGCCAAAGATAATGAGTTCGGGTACGTCTGCTGTGCTATCAACTTTACTGAAAACGAAGGGTGCCTCTTACTCAATATCTTCGGCATGTTCGACATCGGCGCATTGCATCGGCCATGCAATGGAACTTATCCAACTAGGTAAGGCTGACCGCGCATTAGCCGGGGGGGCGGAAGAAGTACACTGGACTATGGCAGCAGCTTTTGACGCTATGGGCGCTATGTCGGCTGGGCGAAACGATAACCCTGAAACGGCTTCGCGTGCGTACGATGCCAGTCGCGATGGCTTCGTTATATCTGGTGGTGGTTCTATTCTGGTTCTAGAATCCTTAGACGCCGCGAACGCACGAGGCGCAAATATCATTGCTGAAATCGTCGGCTATGGTGCATCAGCAGACGGGTTTGATATGGTTGCGCCCTCGGGCGAAGGCGCTGTCCGGTGCATGCGGCAAGCCCTACAACAAGCAGGTAACCCGCAAATTGATTATATTAACACTCATGGTACGTCTACGCCGGTTGGCGACACGCGCGAGTTGTCAGCTTTGGCAGAAGTGTTTGGTGGAGAAGAGCACGTTCCTGCTATATCTTCCACCAAGTCCCTCTCGGGCCATGCCCTAGGTGCAGCAGGCTCTAATGAGGCAAGTTACTGCTTGCTTATGCTTCAAAATAAAATGATCGCTGCCTCCGCCCATATTGAAGAACTAGATGAAAGTGCTCAAAAGTTCGACATAGTGCAAGAAAACCGCTACGGTGAACTAAACTATTTACTTTCCAATTCGTTTGGCTTTGGCGGAACAAATGCCACCCTTATTTTCAAGGCACCTAGCCAGTAGCAGTCAGTTACACGGCTTTTTGATCAAGATATTTGAGAATAACTTTTCAGCCTAGCTAACTGGCTCACCTGAAAGTTGCTGCGCCTTCTGCTCGATTAGTTCCACCATTCGATTAATCATGCCTTCCGTGTCAGTTTTTTCGGCAGCCTGACCTCCAACATAAAGCAAATGAGTGCCGTTTCCACCTCCTGTTAGCCCGATGTCAGTTTCTTTAGCCTCACCGACTCCGTTGACTACACAACCAATCAAGGAGACATCCATCGGCGTCGTAATATGTGCCACCCGCTCCTCTAAAGCTTTAACCATTTCAATGACTGGAAACTGCTGTCTTGCGCATGATGGACAAGAGATGATGTTTACGCCTTTGTGTCTCAAACCAAGGGACTTAAGCAAATCAAAGCCAACCTTAATTTCTTCAACTGGGTCAGCTGATAAAGACACTCTTAGCGTGTCGCCAATACCTGCCCAAAGCAGTGAGCCCATCCCTATAGAGGATTTAACTGTCCCTGTTCGCGCGGGACCCGCCTCTGTGATACCTAAATGAAGTGGATAGTCTACTTCATCTGAAAGCCCATGATAAGCCGCCACCGCCATAAATAGGTCGGATGCTTTCACTGATATCTTCATGTTTGTAAAATCTAAATCCTCTAGCAGCCGAACAGACTCTAATGCTGACTCCACCAAAGCCTCGGGGCACGGCTCACCGTATTTTTCAAGCAAGTGTTTCTCGAGAGAGCCTCCATTAACGCCAATACGAATTGCACAACCGTTTGCCTTCGCCGCCGAAACTACCTCTGCGACTCTATCCCGGCTGCCGATATTTCCTGGGTTAATTCGCAAACAGTGAGCGCCAGCGTCCGCAGCTTCCAGGGCACGATGATAGTGAAAGTGTATATCCGCCACCAGAGGGACTGACATCTCTTTCAAAATTTGAGGAAGCGCCTTGCTTGACTGCTCATCTGGGCAAGACACTCGAATAAGGTCCGCTCCTGCTGCTTCAAGTTTATGGATTTGAGATACGGTAGCATTAACGTCGTGTGTGGGTGTGTTAGTCATTGACTGCACAGAAATTGGCGCAGTTCCGCCTATAACTACATTACCAACTTTTATTTCACGCGTCTTTCGACGCTGTATTTGACGCCAAGGGCGAATGGCAGACATAAATTACTCTCGTTCAGACAAATAGCTTCCTTCAATATATAGTGGCATAGTGTTGCAGCACCAATATCAACTTTATAGTATCAGCCTGACATTGATTTCTTAAATATATTAAACAGGGCTAGCTCCATTAGCATCGCTGAGGCATAAAGAAAAACAAGGACTTGTTAATTAGGATATTCACTACATGCGCTTTTCTAAGCTTGCCGGAATTATACTTGCTGCAATGGCGCTCACAAGCTGCCAACCATTCCAGGTCAACCCAGGAAATACAAGAGTAGCCGTAATCTTGCCGCTATCTGGTCCTTTGGGAAGGGTGGGAGAAGAGATGCGCAATTCTATTGCGATGGCATCTATGGATCGTCCCAGCAATGTGGAAATCAAATATTTTGATAGCCTGGGCACGGCTGAGGGCGCATTTGCTGCAGGGCAAGGTGCACAATCTTTCGGGGCTGGTCTAGTGCTAGGGCCTCTAGTTGGTGCCAATATTTCTGAAGTGAGGAGAGGCCTCAACACTGGAGCTTCCATCATATCATTTTCAAATGACGCCACCAAAGCAAGCCCAAACAACTTCATATTCAATCTTACCCCCGCAGACTCAATAAACCGGGTTCTAGAGTTTTCCGCAGCAAATGAAAATTTAAGCATAGGGATGTTGTATCCTAGTAATGACCTCGGCAGAGCAAGTGCTGCAGCCGCTGCTCAGATTGCACCAACACTTGGTATCGATTTGGTTGCTGCATTTCCTTACGACGTCGATGCAGGCCGAGATGGTGCAACTTCTCGCCAACAAGCAGCGCAAAAAATGGCAGAATTAAGTGATCTAATCGACGGTCTTTTACTCCCAGATCGTGGGCCTCGATTGCGCGAGATTGCAACATTAGCATTTTTCTATGAGTTGGAACCACCTGAAGAGAATCTCGAAGATAGTTCGGATCTCGACCAAGAACTCCAGGTTACGGAGTCAGATGAGGAGCCGCGCGAGAAAATTACATACCTTGGGACACACCTTATGGATGATGCCTCTTTGGCAAATGAACCCGCGCTGAGTGGCGCATATTTTGCGGGCATAAATGATCGTCTCGAGCAGTTTGAGCAACGATATAGTAATAATTTTTCTAGCAGCCCACAAATCCACTCCGTTGCAGCTTACGATGCTATGTCTATGGCTATCAGCTTAGTAAGCAATGGCAAAGGTCTAGGATATCAGTCACTAACAAACCGAAGTGGGTTTGTTGGCGTATTAGGCACATACCGGCTACTCGGAAATGGTCAGGTTGAGAGGCTTCTAGGTATAAAAACTATTGGGAAAGATGGCATTGAGCTGGTTGATCTACCTGCTCGTTCGTTTGAAAACTAACAACAATATAATTTTTGCCACAAGAAATGCTAATTGCAGTTCTTAGGGTGCTTAGCTTAGGTCGGTGTTGGGGCTGAAGCCTACATGATTAACGAACAGTAAAGAGCCTGCACACGCCTCTTGCAAAGGTCTTATCCTTGTCTAGCACTCCCATACTTGATGTCAAAAGCGCTAAAGGCTCCAGCCTAAACATTAGGAGAGTGTATGGCTCAACGCCCATTGTCGCCCCATCTTAGCGTCTATAAATTACCCCTACTGCCCTTGGTATCTATTATAACAAGGATTTGCGCTGTAGCGTTAAGCATTGGGATATTGGTCTTTGGAATATGGCTAATTTCACTTGGTTATAGCTCCGATAGCCTCGCCTTTCTTACTGAAATTTTAGTCTCACCGGTTGGAGTTGTATTGCTCGTTGGTTGGACATTTGCTTTCATGTGGCACAGCGCTAATGGGGTACGTCATCTTTTCTGGGATGCTGGCCATGGCTTCAGTCTGACAGTAGCGGAGCGATCTGGGTATGCAGTAATAATCTTTTCCGTCATCGGGACTTCTATACTTTGGAGCTACATATGGTCCGCGTTATGAAAGCAACCTCCTCTTCATCTAGACGCTCTTCACTTGCAGTGGCTCGAGGGCTTGGTTCAGCCGGATCTGGAACTGAAGTCTGGTTCACTCAGCGCATTACATGGGCCCTCACTATAATTTTGTCTATTATGGTTGTGTTTCTAATGGTTAATCAAGTTGGAAACCCATTGCCTGATATTAAATCTGAACTCTCAGGCTTTTGGTCTTCACTGCTGCTGATCGTGTTTGTCGCAGTGACTTTCTACCACTATGTTCTAGAGTTGACTGAAGTGATTGAAGACTATGTTCACAACCGGCCCTTAGAGCTTCTGCTCCTTCTAATGATTCGATTAGGCTTTGCCGTTGTCGGGTTAGCAGCCATTGTGATGATATTACGAAACTTCCTTAGCCCTTAAAAACTTAGACCATTATGCTTTCATCTGCTTATAAATTTACCGACCACACTTACGATGTTGTAGTGGTAGGTGCTGGAGGCTCAGGCCTCCGCGCCACCCTTGGCTTAGCGGAATCAGGTTTAAAAACAGCCAACATCACAAAAGTTTTCCCAACCCGTTCGCACACTGTTGCAGCCCAAGGAGGAATAGCTGCATCGCTGGGTAATATGGGCGAAGACAACTGGCAGTGGCACATGTATGACACTGTTAAAGGTTCCGACTGGCTTGGTGATCAAGATGCTATTGAATATATGACACGAGAGGCCGGCCCGTCAGTTGTTGAACTTGAGCACTATGGAATGCCGTTCTCACGAACGGAAACTGGCGAAATATATCAACGTCCCTTTGGCGGAATGACAACACAGTTTGGTAAAGGTCCAGCGGCGATGCGCACTTGTGCAGCAGCCGATCGAACTGGTCACGCAATGCTTCACACGCTTTACCAACAATCTCTTAAACGCAAAGCTGAGTTCTACATCGAATACTTTGTAATTGACCTGATGATGGATGAAGATGGATCTTGCCGAGGGGTTGTCGCTCTCAATCTTGATGACGGCACCCTTCACCGTTTTCGAGCTCAACAAACTATCTTAGCTACTGGTGGCTATGGTCGCGCGTATTTTTCATGCACTGCTGCACATACGTGCACCGGTGACGGAGGTGGGATGGCAGCTCGGGCTGGGGTTCCTCTTCAGGATATGGAATTCGTTCAGTTTCATCCGACCGGGATATATGGAGCGGGAGCCCTGATCACTGAAGGAGTGCGCGGCGAGGGCGGTATACTTCGAAACTCAGATGGTGAAAGGTTCATGGAACGTCACGCCCCTTCCGCAAAAGATCTTGCCTCAAGGGACGTGGTCTCCCGAGCGATGACTTTGGAAATTCGTGAAGGGCGTGGCGTAGGACCAAGAAGAGACCATATTCATCTGGACCTCACGCATCTACCAACAGAAACAATTGACAATAAATTGCCCGGCATTGCCGAGACTGCTCGGATATTTGCGGGAGTTGATGTTAAAGAATCACCCATACCAGTGCTTCCAACATGCCACTATAATATGGGAGGAGTACCTACTAATTATCATGGCGAAGTGATCCGACCTACCAAAGATGATCCTGATGCAGTGGTTCCTGGCCTTATGGCAGTAGGCGAAGCAGCCTGCGTGTCAGTCCATGGCGCAAACCGACTCGGCTCCAATTCACTGTTAGATCTCGTAGTATTCGGCCGCGCAGCAGGAAAGAGATGTGTCGAAAAAGTGGAGCCGGGAGCAACACAAGGCGACCTAAACAGCAAACATGTGGAACTTGCTATTCACCGATTGGATAAATTTCGACACGCAAATGGCGGAACAAAAACCGCTGATTTGAGACACGAAATGCAGGTCATCATGCAAGAAGACTGTGCTGTTTTTCGAACTGGAGAGAGCCTAACTGCAGGAGTTTCTCGAATGCAAGATGCGTGGACTAAGCGAGCGGACCTAAATGTATCTGACAAGTCCCTAGTTTGGAACTCAGACCTTGTTGAAACATTAGAGCTCGACAACCTGTTATTCCAGGCTGCAGCCACAATTCACTCCGCAGCTAATCGAACTGAGTCACGAGGCGCACACGCGCGAGAAGACTTCACTCAACGCGATGATGACCAATGGATGAAACATTCGCTTGCCTATATCGACGAGACCGGTGTGCAAAGTATGAATTACCGGCCGGTTCACACATTTACGCTATCCAATGACGTCGCCTATATTGAGCCAGCAAAGAGGGTTTATTGAAAAAGCAGACCAGCGTGAAACCCCGCTGACCTCAAATTTATACTTCGAGTTCTCTCTTAGAGCCATGCTTTGCTATAGAATATCGCTAATAATAATTTAAATGGGCTTATGCGGTATGTTTTTGATCCAGCACCAGTCCCAACCCTGTCCGTAGAAGGACGTAGTGATCGATTTCCTGTTCATCGTGTTTTCTGCGTAGGCAGAAATTTTTCTGAACACGCGCTGGAAATGGGCAACACAGTAGATCGCACAACGCCGTTCTACTTTACGAAATCAAGTCATCATGTGAGAGAAGCTAAGGGTCAAATTGCAATTGCCTCCCAAACACAAGATTACCACCACGAAGTGGAACTCGTTGTAGCCCTTAAAGGTGGTGGAACAAATATTTCGAAAAATCTCTCCCTCAGTCACGTCTTTGGCTACGCTGTTGGGTTGGATATGACCCGGCGCGATCTACAAAAAACTGCAAAAGACAAGCGCAGACCTTGGGCTACAGCAAAAGATGTGCAAGAATCTGCACTAGTTGGCCCTTTACTTGAGACATCAATCCCAAATGGACCAATTTGTTTAGCGGTTAACGAGGATATCCGTCAGCTAGGTCATTTGAGCGAAATGATATGGTCGGTAGAAGAGATTATATCGGATCTTTCTAAACTATATACACTCCATGCCGGAGACTTAATTTTTATGGGAACACCCTCAGGGGTTGGGCCAGTTCATATCGGAGACACACTAAAGGGATCAATAGAAGGGTTGCCCAAACTTGAACTCACGTTAGTGGGCAGTGATTAAGTTCTGCTCAACCGCGGCTGTTTTCATTGCGTCTTGGAGCTTTTCAAACGCCCGAACCTCAATTTGACGGATACGCTCACGACTCACATTATAAATCTGGCTAAGGTCTTCTAGAGTGCTTGGTTCCTCTGATAGCCGACGTTTTACTATTATATCTCTCTCTCTATCATTTAGGCCAGACATAGCCTTAGTGAGAAGTTCGCGTCGCTTATCAAATTCGTCTGTCTCTGCAAGTTGCGCTTCCTGTCCGGGAGCATCATCCACCAGCCAATCTTGCCATTCACCTTCCCCATCCATGCGAAGGGGAGCATTAAGAGATTGGTCAGCTCCAGACATTCGGCGATTCATGGAAATCACTTCATCCTCATTTACGTCCAAACGTTCTGCTATTTCCGACACATGCTCGGGACTTAAATCTCCATCTTCATATGCCTGCATTTGATTTTTCATTCTTCTTAGATTGAAAAATAACTTCTTCTGCGCCGCGGTAGTGCCCATTTTGACCAGAGACCAAGAATGCAGAATGTACTCATGAATTGAAGCACGTATCCACCACATAGCATAGGTAGACAGGCGAAAGCCCTTGTCGGGGTCAAATTTTTTGACTGCCTGCATCATGCCTACGTTACCCTCTGATATCAGCTCGGTAACAGGCAAGCCATATCCGCGATAACCCATCGCAATTTTAGCAACTAACCTAAGGTGGCTTGTTACAAGCTTGTGCGCCGAATGAACATTCCCCTGCTCTCTCCAGTCTGTAGCAAGCTGAAATTCCTCCTCGGCACTAAGCATGGGAAATTTTTTAATCTCACTTAAATAGCGAGATAGGTTAGATTCTGCAGACAGCGCCGGCAGAGCGATGTTTTGGCTCATCACGTTCTCCTGGCCTAAGATTTATAAATAGGCAACCCAAGACAGCCATAGTCACCTTGCGATTAAGCGCGACTAATGTCTTTTCAAGTCCCTCACTCGGCCTCTAATTCTAATATGAGAAGTTAATTAGGTAACTTCAAGACACATAGCTTCACAGACAGGCGAGCAGCCAATTTTAGGATAGCAGGCTTAATTGGTTTAGCGCATATATCGATCATGAATTTGATAATAGAACACGAGAGTAGTCTGCGCCTAGCGGTTTTCATTGGCCTTTTAACAGTTATGTTTACCTGGGAGTCAGTGACCCCTGCACGACGTTTTGAAGTATCAAAGAAGACCCGTTGGAGCGCCAATATCGGACTAGTTTTAATCGACACAGCCGTTCTAAGGCTTCTAGTGCCAATCTTAGCTGTAGGAATTGCCTCCAGAGAATGGGGCTTAATGAATTGGATTTCCACTCCAGTATGGGTTTCAGGAATTGTAGGTTACATTGCGCTAGAATTGCTTGTCTACTGGCAGCACCGGTTTTTCCATACCGTTCCATTCTTATGGCGATTTCACCGCGTGCATCATTGCGATACCGGGTTTGACTCCACAACTGGTCTTCGGTTCCACCCGGTAGAATCAATAATTTCAATGCTATCAAAGGTGGCTGTTGTTGCAACCTTAGGTATCCCTGTAATTTCAGTATTTATATTTGAAATTATTTTAAGTGGGACAGCTATTTTTAATCATGCAAATATTAGGCTGCCCGTTAAGTTCGAAAGCTGGGTTAGAAAATTGATTGTAACTCCTGATCACCACCGAATTCATCACTCATCGGCCGAAAATGAAACCAACTCGAACTTCGCTTTTTCAATTGTGATATGGGACCACTTATTTGACACCTACCAGTACTCGCCTGCAAAGGGCCAAAACAATATGCAGATTGGACTTGAAGGCCTCCGGAGTTCGCAGGAACAGCGACTGGATAAGCTCTTGTTGCAGCCTTTAAAAAAATAGGGTTCCACCAGCAAACCTAGGGCATGCAACTAAAAATCTTGACCCTACCCATTTGGTCTTTTGGCTAGTTGTAAATATTATTGTCTATTTAATGCTACATTTGACTGATTTTTGCGAATTACGAACAGCCATGCATCTAAATTGGAGTTCAGCTTTTCTTGAACGGAGTGTTCAAGAGATATCTGAGAACCGAACCACATGGTTAAAACATATGGCATGGAGGTAGGGCGAACACCAAACGGATCCATTTTTGAAGCGTATGCTGGACCATGCGATTTAGTATGCTCGATTATTAAGATTCCGTTTTCTTTTAGCTGAGCCAACCAAGTCTCCAAAGCCAATTGTGGCTTCCATGCTTGATCCAGAGAATTAGTATAGATGAAATCTTTGGAGCCCAACCAGGCGTCATTTACATCGTGAAAATCCCACTGAAACGAATTTTCATAGTTATTGGCAGTATCTGATATATCAGTTCCAATAACATCAAATTTCTTGGACGCTTCCCGCAAATAATTCTGCTCAAATCCATTGCGCGAACCATGGCAAATTCCACTAATGGTCTCAATGTCTTTAAATTCCCTAAGAACGAGCTCTGCGACTCTATCTAGAGTTTTCTTATCAGCAAAAACTCGGTCAATCTTGCGCTTGTTGTGAAATACTTGAGCAGTTTTATATTCGTCATATGAGGAGTACTCGTGCAAGTAAAAATCCGTCATATCCTTTTCTTTTACTACTACATATCCGAATGGCTTAAATAAGGACCTGAAAAATCGTTTAACTAGATTTTCTGCCATGCGTATACCCTTCCTAAAAAAACTATTGCTTGCTCCTACTCTTAAGCTGGAGTCTCTTTCAAAAAGCCCATCTGTTCTCCTAACTTAGCAAGGGTCACCATATTTCCAGACGCACCAGAAAGCGACCATCCGCCATCTGCTGGAATAACGGTACCGCTAACATAGGCTCCTAAATCAGAAGCTAACATTAACGCAACCTTGCCGACATCATGCGGATGGCCCAGCCTCTTAATTGGAACGGAGTCTCTCGTGGACTCAAGCAGTTCGGGCGTTGGAGCCAGACGCTCCATACCCTCTGTGCCATCAATTGGGCCCGGTGAAATAGAATTGACTAAAATGCCCTTGGGACCCCACTCCATCGCAAGGGTCTTAGTAACCATGTCAACACCAGCCTTGGCCGCGCATACATGGACTTGGGCCATCATAGGTAACCAAGCTTGTGGAGCTGAAATATTGATCACTCGACCGCCAGGTTGTTTCAGATGCGGATAACCAGCTCGCATTACATGAAAAGTCCCGAGTAAATCGATATCTATCACTGACTTAAAACCATTTGGAGAAAGGCCGTTTGCTAAAGCGGGGAAATTACCCGCTGCACCAGAAATCAGCACATCAATCTGGCCAAACTGATCATTACAAGCCTGAAAAACTGCTTTCACCCCATCATAGTTTCTAACATCCGTGCATGCTCCTGCTGCCAACCCCTTTTTGCGACTGTTGAGGCCTTCTATGGCCTTGTCTAACTTTTCCTGTTTGCGGCCAACAACAAAAACATTGCAACCCTGGTCCATAAAACATTCGGCTATTCCCAAGTTTATTCCGCTTGTGCCTCCCGAAATAAAAACAGTTTGACCGCTTAAATTAAGGTCTATCATAATTGCTGCTCCTCCATATTTTTCACAGACGGTGCTTCCCATGCGCACCTTTTTTCATAAATCTCACGTAACCGCCGTATCTTATCATTCAAGGGGTCCCAATTGTCCCTTGCGGCTATTTCTTGCCATAGATCTTCGACCTCAGTTAGAAGCATTGTTTCAGATTTATGTTCTACTGGATAGCCTGACCAGCCCTCCGATAGACTCCGCATTCTCTGAGAGAGATGTTCACGTTGATCGGTACTGAAATAATAAAATAGATCCTCAAACGGAAGCTGCTCCTCTCTCAGCTCACTCAACAAGGCTTCTGCTAACTTTGTATCTGTGGCGAAATCACCACTAGAGTGAAGGCGTGTTCGCCAAAAAAACTGTGATATTGAAGCCGCTTGAAGCAAATCTCCAAACTCTGACAAAATGGTTTGAAGAGGAACAGTATTGGTGTGCAAAATCGAAAGAGCCGAAGCCAACGCCGTTAAATTCCAAGACACCGCCCTAGGCTGGCGCCCGTAAGCATAAAGGCCATTATTGTCGAAATAAGCGGCAGTAAACTTGCCATCGTAGGTAGGTAACCAACGCCACGGACCGTAGTCGAACGATTCCCCAGTAATATTGATATTATCTGTGTTTAGGACACCATGAACAAATCCTGCCATCATCCAGCCAGCGAGAGTTAATGCTTTACGCCGCACAATTTCACGAAGAAGTATCTGCACTGCTTCGATAATACCCAACCGTTGGTCATCAATTCGGTAGTAGTGCGTTAAAACGTAGCGCACCAGGTGCTCCATTAAGTCGGCTCTTTTCTCGAAAGCTAATCGCTGAAAAGTCCCGATCCGAATATGCGAATGTGACAAGCGAGTCAGCATAGCCGATCTTGCCGGTGAAGGTTCGTCTCCACGATAAAGTTCAGTATCTAGATCCTCGACTATTGCAAATGTTCGAGAAGTGGGCACTCCCTGAGACTCCAGCATAGAAGTTGCTAGTAGTTCTCGCACAGCTCCTTTTAGCGTCAGTCGCCCATCACCTGAACGAGAATATGGCGTGATACCCGTGCCTTTTGTCCCAAAATCTAAAAGTCTTGAAGTGCCCCCGAGCTCAATACATTGGGCAAATAGAAATCCTCGGCCATCTCCTAGATTAGGATTATATACCTGAAATTGGTGGCCATGATATCTTAGTGCTAAGGGTTTCTGCAAACTACCCGGGAGAGGCTCAAATCTGCCAAAATGATGTTCAATCTGTGCGGCGCTTAAACCCAATAATCCAACTGAAAAAGCAGCATCTTGATTAAAATATCGCACCCTGATGTTTTCGCACATAACTGGCTCAACAGGATCAAATAAACTTTTTCCTAAACTCAAATGATCAGTGCGGCCCTTGAAATTCATCGGATCATACTAAAAATAAAAAAGCCCGCTAACTGCGGGCCTTTTATAACTGAGATGTAGCGATCTCACTAAACCTTGAGTGAGTTGATCGCACCAAACCGATTCTTAAACTTACCAACCTGGCCGCCAGTGTCAGATAAACGCTGAACACCCGTCCATGCTGGGTGTGTCTTTGGGTCAATGTCTAAACGAAGGGTATCCCCCTCAGAGCCCCAAGTTGAGCGCGTTTTAAATTCGGTACCATCTGTCATAACGACGGTAATCTCGTGGTAGTCGGGATGAGTGTCAGCCTTCATGGCACAAACCTTTCAAATTCGAAGCCGGGGCTCTAGGGCGATTCAACAATCAAAGCAATACCTAGCTTTGCGTTTCCCTCCATTGGTCCAACATGTGCCGAGCAATGGTATTGCGCCTAGGAAAACCATAAGCTGGATCATTTTTGAGCCGCAATAAATCTTTATGACTAAACCAATCTGCAGTCTCAAGCTCATCTGCATCAATTTGGATTTCCCAACTTGTAGCCACACAAGTAAATCCGACCATCAGAGAGCCTGATAAAGCCCACGGTTGGCTAGCTAAATAAGTAACTTCTGACACATTCAACCCGACCTCCTCAATTGTTTCTCTTCGGACTGTATCTTCCAATGCCTCCCCTGGCTCTACGTATCCTGCTAAAAGGGAGTGCAAGCCAGGCGGCATAAGCTTACTGTTTGCCAAGACTACCTTTTTTTTATCAGGGCTTAAAACAAGCATAATCACCGCTGGGTCTATCCTTGGATAGATGTCTGTCTTTGCTATCTCAGAACGCCGAGAACGCCCAAAATCTTGAAGTTCAGTTGGTGTTCCAGTCTTCGCGCAAAACCTGTTTTTAGCATGCCACCTGAGCATGTGCTGACCCTGGCAGAGGAGTGCCAGATGATCCTTAGGCACGCTATTCGGCAGCAACCAAAGGTCCGTTGGATCTCCTGGAAGCTCAACCAAATGACTTAGATCTTGAGCAAAAATTGCAACACCATTCCAATTTCCCAGAAACACTTGCAGCCCATTCGGGTCTGGTTTTACCCAGACTAGCATTTCTTGGTCAATCAATACACGTCCTTTAAAGTAACCTAGATATAGAGTTTCATCTAATGGCTCTCCGCGCTCTAAAAAACCGGCTGATAGAGGCATTAAGGGTGTAATATTGTCCATCTTCAACCAATTAGTTTTGAGAGCCATCAACGCAAGTCAATGCCCGAAAATACAAGGTACGGTCTCGTATAATCGCCAATAAAATAGGCACTACCCATCCACTTCCGTATAAAAAATTTGAAACAGATTTAATTGCTAGATGCGGAAAATTACGGAAAGCTGGCGAACGACCCGCGCTCCATCCCCTATGGCTGCTCCGTTCCCGGCCTGACCAGGTTCAGGGCAAAGCTCGTCCGCCGCCAACTTTCCTCGCTCCATTCTATTGGTTTTAGTTAGAATCTCAAGGGGTGTCTTTCCCAAATCAATCGACTAAGTATTTCTTCATGGAATTGAGCTTAACTGGTGGATCAGACCAAAACACAAGCTATCGAGTTTTAGCGCGAAAATACCGACCGCGTGATTTCTCAACATTATATGGACAGGAGCCATTGGTAAAGACGCTAACCAATGCAATATCGTCTGGACGGCTTGCCCATGCCTTCATGTTGACAGGCGTAAGGGGCGTAGGGAAAACAACAACAGCAAGAATATTAGCAAGAGCGCTTAATTGCTCTGCGCCAGATGTAACAAAACCAACGCCGGTGCCTTGCGGCAAGTGTGAAAACTGCTTGGCAATCCTAAAAGACCATCACCCCGACGTTCTTGAAATGGATGCAGCAAGCCATACTGGTGTTGATGACATTCGAGAACTTCAAAAATCTGTAGCTTACCGACCTAGTTTGGGCAGATTTAAAATATTTATCATTGATGAAGTTCACATGCTGTCCACTAATGCGTTCAACGCCTTATTGAAAACATTAGAAGAGCCACCTGAGCAAGTGATCTTTATCTTTGCTACCACGGAGATTAAAAAAGTTCCGGTAACAGTTTTATCTCGCTGCCAGCGCTTTGACTTGCGACGCATCGATATTGACGTTCTAACAAAACTATTCAGTCACGTAATTGGTGAGGAGAATCTTGAGGCCGAAGCTGAAGCGCTATCGATAATCGCACGCGCTGCAGATGGCTCCGCGCGCGATGGCCTATCAATCTTGGACCAAGCCATATCTCTGTCAGGGTCGCCCTTAACCGCGAAGGCTGTACAGGAGATGCTAGGACTGGCAGATCGGGCTCAAATTCTTGACCTATGTGAGCTTATCATGAGTGGTGACGTTCCCAAAACCTTGTTGTTATTTGATAAGCTCTACCAGTCAGGCGCCTCACCTTTAAGCATTTTGACTGATCTTGCTGACTTTGTACATTGGATGACCAGGCTAAAGGTTGGCTCAGGTGCCGATGATCCAGGTTTAAGTGAAACGGCACGAAACAAAGGTCAGGAAATGGCTGACGCGTTGTCAATTGCCAACCTCGCTAGAAGTTGGCAGATCCTAAGTAAATCAATAATCGACGTTAAAGCTGCAGACCATCCAAAAGAGGCAGCAGATATGGCGCTTATACGATTGGTATACGCCGGCACCCTCCCTACTCCTGACCAAATTTCAAAAAAGCTCTTGGGGGCGCCCCTTAAACGCCAGCATGCCAGCGATAAAGCATCACAAAAATCACCAAGTGATCCGGATATAAAGAAACCTCCTTTTGATCCTCTTCCAGGCAGCTCTGGCGCTGATCCAAACGTCCGCGCAATTCATGAGCTTAATCCGGACAAACAAAGACGAATTGAGAGTCTAGAGGATATAATTGAAGCTTTGCTAATAGAACGCGAGCCTCTTTTAGCAGCTGATCTTCGAGCTTACGCCAGAGTCATTTCCATAATAGATGGTAACCTGATTCTTTCCAGAAACAGCAGAATCACTCGAGAACATCTCAACAAACTCTCGGCTCATTTACTGAAGTGGACAGGTTTTACTTGGCTTGTAACTCTAGCGGATGGTGATGGGGGCCCGACATTGGCGGAAGCCCAGCATGCAGCAACCAAATCAAAAAAAGATGCAGCCGAAAATCACCCACTAGTCCAAGCAGCTCTGGAAGCCTTTCCAGATGCAAAAATGAGTGAAGTAGTCGTTATAGATTGAATCAACGCCCGTCACCCCATCGGTCGTGCAGCCAAAACCAGTCAGCAGGACGCTCACGGATCCAACGTTCAAGCAAGCTGTTATAGCGACTGAGAACGGCCTCTAAATCCTTATCATCACCCGGCATGAACAAATTTGGGTGAATGGTTAGATGAAAGTGCCCGTCATTTGCTTTCCGACGTAAATCTAGAGGTAAAATATGCGCTCCAAGACGCGCGCCAAGCTTCAATGGGATAATTGTGCTGCGCGCTGGGCGCCCAAAAAATGGCGCGTAAGTATTGCTTGCCCTTTGATCCAAAGCAACAATCAAAGCATGGCCTGAAAGCATGTCTCGACGCACATAGCCAACCGACATCCGAGCGGAACGCGGATAGAACCGAGAACCATTTCGTGTTCGACGATGAAGTTGTCTCCGCTGAATTGAAGGAATAGCTAGTGGAGAATATAAAGCGCACAGGCTATTCCGCGTAACCTTCTCACCTAAGTCGAGCATAATCTCCCAATTAGCTTGATGTGCATGAACCAATATAATTGGCCTACCTTCAGAAATAGCTAGATCTACGTTTTCTTGCCCTTCAATTGTTACCCGATCGAGCAAACACTCACTAAAGCGGTGATCATCTAAAAGCTCAAACGCAGTCTTCCCAAATTGACGAGCAACTTGTCTTCGAGTATTTCTTAAGTCCGAAATTGAAGCCGCAGGGAAAGCGAGTCTTAACCGCCCCTCGACCGAGCGTCGTATAATAGGAATAATTGTAAACAATAGCTGCGCTAAAGCAGAAAATAAGCTATAGCCAGTGGAACGCGGAATTACCCTTGCAATCAATGCCAAAGTTGAAAAAGCTTGAGCGCCTATTTGGTCGCGTCTTGAACCCTTACCACGCGCTTTTTCAAGGTTTGATTCATGAATGAGGCCAGATGTGACCCGCTGCTCAAGCTCATTCGCAATGTCCGCATCTGTTAATCTACGCCTACCGTTATTCATTAAACTTCTCAATAAAAGTTTGCCGCCAATCTCTAGCATCAATTAGCATCAGATGGTCCCTCAAATAGCTTACTTTGCCCGTTACTAACTTCAGCGCTTCAGCGGCCATTATCTGAGCCACCAAATTTGCTAGTTGGCCCAGGACACCTTGTGCAGCGCAAGTCACTCTCGCGGACGGTGCCTCAGGAAATATAGATGTAAAGCCTGGGCTCCCCGCTGAAAATACCGTGACCTGCGCGTCCATGCCTATTACAGAACCAAAGATAAGAGTTGTGCGTGATTGACGCAGTTTATCGATTTGAACTCGTGTTTCGTAGGTGTCGGTGCAATCAAGCCAAAGAGTGGCGTTGCTTCCTTCAAAATAATTTAAGTTGGTCTGGATACGGGTTTTTTTATTTCGGGAGTTGCACAAATCTTTAAGCGCCAAAACTTTTGGTGTGCCTATTTGATCTTCCATGTATGGTTGCCGGTGTAGGTTTGATAATTCTACCACATCTGGATCATAAAGCTCCAACTGCCCGATTCCTGACTGGGCCAATGTCAGTGCTGCATTAGCTCCCAAACCACCACATCCGATGATGGCAACTTTTGCTTGAGCAATATCCAACTGACCAGTTGCACCTATCTCTGGCATCACCAACTGCCGAGCGTAACGCTCAATCTCTTCATCGCTGAATTGGTCAATAATATCAGACACCTGTTGATCCAAAACCGCCTACATTTCGACCTGTATTGCCCAACTCATCAACCACAGAAAACTCGACACGCGTAACCTCGCTGATAACGAGCTGAGCTATGCGAGCGCCTCTTTCAAACGATACGATTTCCTGGCCTAAATTAATCAGCGGAACTTTAATTTCACCTCTATAATCTGCATCAATGGTACCTGGCGCGTTTATGACAGTTAAACCATGTTTGATCGCCAATCCGGACCGTGGACGTATTTGGCCCTCAAACCCCTCTGGGATCGCTATCGCAAATCCAGTTGAAACTAGCTTTCTATCTCCGGGCGCCAATTCAATATCTTCTGCAGAGCAAATATCTAACCCAGCACTCCCTGCCGTAGCATAAGTAGGAATATCCAGCCCAACTCCATTCGTCAGCCAACTGATTAAAATTTTGCTCATGATAGTTTCTTTATTATTTTTTCTACCAATTTAGATGCGACTTCTTCCTTTGATTGGATAGGCCATTGCTCAGGCTCCTCATCACCTAAAAACAATATTTGATTATCTCCTCCTCCAAATATTTGCGGCATCGCACCTACATCATTAGCCAAAAGCCAATTACATCCCTTGCGCACTCGTTTTTTCCAGGCATTTTCTGCTAAATTTTCAGTCTCTGCTGCGAAACCTATAGTTAAGGTTTTATCTGCTACCTCAGAGCAAAGGGTGGCTAATATGTCGGCTGTCGGCTTTAGGGTTAAGGCAAGATCGTGCCCTAATTTCTTTATCTTATTTGTTGCGAACTCGGTGGGAGTATAATCAGCCACAGCCGCTGCACATACCAATATATCAGCAGGTAATGCAGATTGTGCCGCCTTCAGCATAGAGGCGCCGCTTAACACGTCGACTTGATAGGTGCCGCGAGGGGGCATCAAATTCGTAGGCCCGGAAATTAGCGTTACTTCCGCACCTGCGCGAGAAAGAGCATCCGCAATTTCCCACCCTTGCTTCCCGCTAGAGTGATTTGACAAATAACGGACTGGATCAATCGCTTCGATTGTAGGTCCAGTAGTTACAATAGCGCTTTTACCACGTAATGGGAGATCACCTAACACCGCTTGCACCAGCTCGGAAATATCCGGCATTCGTCCTGGTCCGAACTCCCCACACGCCATTTCTCCGTGATCAGGCTCAATAAATGTATGTCCATCATCATGAAGCCTTTTTATATTTCTTTGGGTCGCAGCATTTTGCCACATTCGATGGTTCATGGCCGGGGAAAAAATGGCAAATTTATCTGAAGCTAGCAGCACTGAGCTAGCCAGATCATCTGCTCGCCCATGGGCAATTTTAGCAAGAAAATCTGCACTGGCCGGCGCAACCAAAATACGATCAGCTTCCCGACTAAGCTTTATATGCCCCATCTCTCTTTCGTCTTTTAAATTCCATAAATCTTCGTAGACTGGATTCTCGCTAACTGCAGCCAGAGCTAGGGGGGTGACAAAATTTTTAGCTGCTTTTGTAAGCAAACACGTTACGTGCACGCCCTTTTCGCGAAGTCGACGAACCAGGTCGGGTGTTTTATAGGCGGCGATTCCACCTGTGACGATAAGCAGCAAATGCATTCCAGCTCCTTAACATTGCTACATGCGCATGACGATACCATCTATATAGAATGCGCTACCCTGGGCAGGGTCTATCACCCACAAGCAACACTCAGGCAATTTGATTATGGAAACAGTTATGTTCAACAGGAAACACCGTGGCAATTATAACCTTTCATGGCCCATGCCGAGTAACTGCGGCGGCTTAATAAGGACGATGCTTGAAATAACGGGTGAGCAAGAGCGTACCCACTTGAAGTGGGATACTTGTGATATGCTTCGTCAAAAAGCTGCTCCAAAACTCTTATCTAAGCGGCGCACTAGAAGATCTTGAGCGACCCGCAATAGCTGAAGTTAGTTTAAATGCTAAGGTATACCATATAGTAAGAATTGCGCTACCAAAGCACTTAATGTTCCTCACCAACACGCTAAGAATCCATTTTCAAAGCTGCGATAAAAGCACTTTGGGGTATATCTACGTTTCCTATAGACCGCATCCGCTTTTTACCTTCTTTTTGCTTCTCTAGAAGCTTCTTCTTTCGCGTCGCGTCTCCGCCATAACATTTGGCTGTTACATCTTTGCGCAGCGCGGAAACGGTTTCCCTTGCTATCACTTTGCCACCAATCGCAGCTTGGATTGCTATTTTGAATAATTGACGAGGGATCAATTCTTTCAATTTTTCACAAAGTTGGCGACCTCTACTTTCAGCCTTTGTTCGATGAACCATCAGAGCAAGAGCGTCGATTGGATCCTGATTTACTAGAATATTTACCTTTACAAGATCACCTTCCTTGTTTCCGATTGGCTCATAGTTAAATGAGGCATAGCCCCTACTTACGGACTTAAGACGATCATAGAAATCGAAAACAACCTCGTTAAGCGGCAACTCATATTCCAGCATAGCTCGTGAACCTGCGTAAGTAAGCTGCTTTTGAATCCCGCGCCTATCCTCACATAGTTTTAGAATGGGACCCAAATAATCATCAGGGACCAAAATAGTGGCCTTAATCCAAGGCTCCTCGATGAAATCAACCTTCTGGACCTCTGGCATGTCCACTGGATTATGCATCAATTGCTGAGTACCATCGGTTAAATGAAGATTGTAAACTACTGATGGCGCCGTCGTAACAAGATCTAGGTTGAACTCTCTACTCAACCGCTCTTGAATAATTTCAAGATGGAGCAGCCCTAAAAAACCACAGCGGAAGCCAAAACCTAGTGCAGCAGAGCTTTCTGTTTCAAAATGAAACGACGCATCGTTAAGAGCCAATCTTTCAAGGCTATTCCTAAGCTCATCGAACTGAGCAGCATCAGAAGGATAAAGACCACAGAAAACAACTGGCACTGACGGCTTGAACCCGGCGAGAGGCTCGTGTGCAGGTTTCCGTTCATCAGTAATTGTATCCCCAATTTGACAGTCTGAAACATTTTTTATGCCAGCCGTGATGTAACCTAGCTCTCCAGTCTTAAGAATTTTTCCCTCAACTCTTTCGGGGCGAAACACGCCTATGCGGTCAATATCGTAGGATGCCTTAGAGTCCATTAGACGGATCTTCTGACCTTTTCTTAATGTCCCCTCCATAACCCTCACGAGAATAATAACACCAAGATAGGCATCATACCAAGCATCCACTAGCAATGCTTGAGTTCTTGCTTCGGGGTCACCGCCAGGAGCCGGCACAAGGTCAATAATTTGCTGTAGTACTTCCGGGACACCTGCTCCTGTTTTACCAGAAACAGCTAGAGAATCAGATGTATCCAGTCCTATAACCTCTTCAATCTGTTCCTTAACTTGCTCTGGTTCCGCAGCCGGCAAATCAATTTTGTTGAGTACAGGTATTATTTCATGATTATTATCGAGAGCTAAATATACGTTGGCTAATGTTTGTGCCTCCACACCTTGCGAAGCGTCAACAAGTAGTATTGAGCCCTCACAAGCGGATAAAGAACGAGAGACTTCATACGCAAAATCAACATGTCCAGGCGTATCAATCAGGTTCAGCGCATACAAATCGCCATCATCTCCAGTATATTCAATGCGAACAGAGTTTGATTTAATTGTAATACCTCGCTCACGTTCTAGCTCCATCGAGTCAAGAACTTGGTCCTTCATTTCTCGCTCAGACAAAGTTCCAGTAAGCTGTATCATCCGGTCAGCTAACGTAGATTTCCCGTGATCAATATGAGCTATAATCGCGAAGTTCCGAACACGCTCCTGAGGAACGTCAGTGATAGTAGAAGAGTTGGAGAGGTTAGACATTGCCGCGGCTTTAAGCGGCAGCGCTAATTTGAGCAAGAGAGTGGTTGTCGCGGCTAGCCATAATATTTGAGATCTGACTTAAATTGCTTTCTGTAATACAAAGAATTTATGTGGGGTTTGACTTGTTTAAAGCAAAAAACATGCCATCTATAAAGTATGGTGCTTACTCCCTCCTTAGGTCTTAAGCAGCGTCAACGTCTTGGTTTGACACAAGAAATAAAGTCGTCTCTTCAATACCTGGCACTGGCGGGGCTTCGATTAGAACAAGCCCTTACAGATGTTTTAGATTCTAACCCATTTCTGTCAGTTCGAAGCACGCACCCAATTCATAGCGAAGCTGATTGGTTGACAAATTTAGCTTCACCTGGACCTGAGTCTATCGCAACGGCTCTTCGCCTGTTGGCTACCGACTTATTTTGGACGCCAGAAGACAAATTTCTAAGCGATATGCTCATTGATGAGGTCGGCGATAATGGCTTACTAGAGTTGCCCCTTGCTGACATTGCTGAAGATAATCGTATTGAGCTAGACCGGCTCAGACCGATTCAGGACAAGTTTCTGGCTGAAGGCGGTTTGCTTGCTGACAATTTAGGCCATAGCCTAAGCGCACAAGCCGTTGCAAAGGTTCAAGTTGGTGACTGGCCAAACGAAGTTTTGGCTGAGGTACTAGAGGCATGTGACCTTTTAGACTTGATAGCATGCGGTGAGTTCACGCCAAATGCAAAAATTCTCGACCTAGTGCGAACCCTTAACCCCCGGCCGGCCGATAATTTAGACTTAGAAGCTGCCGTAATTATACCGCCAGATCTCATTGTTGAAGAGTATGAAAATAACTGGCGCATAAGCCTAAATCCGCTGACGAATAGAGCCTACGAATTAGATGTTGATGCGCTAGGTGGTTTGAGTCCCAATGAGCAAAAGCAACCAAATATCGCTGAACCAATAAAAACTGCAAAAAGTACCGTAAGAGCACTGAAGGCACGTAAGCAAACTTTGGTTAATCTTGGTTATTTTCTGTGTAAAAAACAAGATGCTGCGCTTCGCCACGGAAGAGCGCAACTGTCACCACTTACTCAAATGGACGCTGCAGAAGCGTTAGATTGTCATTCCTCCACTATATCGCGGGCTGTCGCAGGAAAAACGATTCAAACCCCACAAGGGGTTTGGCCTTTAAGAGATTTTTTTTCTGCACTAATTGATCCCAACTCACTCTTATCAGGAGCCCAGCTGCGAGCGTGGCTTACAGAGACCATCTTTGAAGAAAATCGAACTGCTCCAATGTCGGATGCTGAGTTAGCAATTAAATTATCTGAACTTGGGCATGAGGTTGCTCGACGTACAATCACAAAATACCGTCTTCATATAGGCTTGCCGGGTGCAGCGGCTCGGCGACGCCTATACTCTAGACGGTCACCAAATTTTAAAACATATAAGAAAGGGAAACTATGAAACTCACAATTGAAGGCCACCAAGTCCAAATGTCTCCCGTTCTCAATGAGAGAGTTGAAGCCTCTTTAGATGGTATTTTTGAAAAATATTTTGGGGACGCTGTCTCAGCACAAGTCTTGTTCAGGCGCTCAGGGCATGGCTTCTCAGCACACCTGGAGACACATGTTGGAAAGCACATACATCTTGCCTCAGAGGGAAAAGCTGGTGATGCTTATAGCGCATTTGATTTAGCGGCTACTCGATTAGCGAAGCGACTCAGGCGGCACAAACGTAAATTACGAGATCATCATGCTGATTTGGATGGTAGAAAAGTCCTCGAGGCTCGCGGTTTCGTTCTGGAGGCTGCGCCAGAAGAAGAACCAGAGGAAACCACGCCAGATGCGCCAACAGTTATTGCAGAAACCCCAACCCTAATTCCCACACTAAGTGTAGCGGAAGCTGTGATGCATCTTGATTTAAGTGATCAGCCAGCGCTCATGTTTCATAATGTTAACCATGGTGGTTTGAATATGGTTTATGAAAGAACAGATGGCCACATATCCTGGGTAGATCCTCAAGAATAAGTCAGTGCAGCAGTAGACTTGCCATAAAGTAGCCTCAGAGTTAGGGCTTAAACAGAATGAACATAGAGGGGAGCAGCACGCTCATGCAGTTTAGTTTTCGAGCTTCAATGGCCTTAACTTTGATTTGCTGTGGAAATCTTGCAGTTGCACAGTCACAAGCACTCACGCCAGGTGCGGCGGCCATCGGCGGTACAACAACCAGTACTCAGTTAATTGGACCAGGAGGATCCTTGGTTCCGATTAGAGCCGCTCCCAATGCAGAGGACACTTCTCAGACCTCTACTCAAATAACCACAGGTGAAAGTAGCCTTCGCAGCTCCGATCAAAGTGAACCAGTAGTGCTCCCAGCTGATCGGACTCAAGAAGCTACTGCTACTGAAACATCTGAACAAACGAGTGCACCAGAGAAAATTGAAGAGCCAAAAACTGTAGAAACAAGCATCCCTCAACCTCCTGAGAACGCCGAGACATCGCAAATTACGGCAGGCGCCACGCCAACGACCGCACCAGCAGCTGAAGATGATGAGGCAGGCGCGCTAAACCCTATTAATACTTTCGAACCAGCCCGCCTTGATTTTGGTAACGAGGGTATTGCATTAACAGCTCAACACGAAATTGCTCTTGACCCAATTGCAGCTCTTATGAGAGCAAATCCACTTATGCCGCTCCAAATCATTGCGGTGCTGCCACTCTCCGAAGCAACAAGCGACGAGGCAAAACAGAAAGCACGGAGAAGAATACTTGCTGTTCGAAGCAATCTAATTTCACGTGGGCTTAGCGCAGATAATCTGACATTTGTAATATCCGCCAATACAGAGTCGGAGCCTTTTGCTAACTTTATCCTTATTGAACGCTAATGATCATACTTGCCCGCCCACTCATTTTAATATTCATCGCACTAGCTGCGCTTTTAACGATTTTAAGTCTTCAGTTCGGTCCAATTAGCGCATTTTTCGCAGAAAATTTGGTGATAAATAGCCTGATTTTAGGCGTTTTCATAATTGGGCTATTTTTATCATTCTGGCGGCTTTCAGCTCTTGCATTCGAAATTACTTGGATCGATCGGATTAGAAATGCCACACAAGCCAGCGATGCAGATGAATTAGCTGGCCCTAGGGTAGTTGCGCGCCTGCATATGCTTGCGGCATTTGCAAATGTCTGGCGCCGATTTTTTGATTCCAGTCAAGCTCTAACCCCCGATCTCGCAACAACTTTAGTTGACTCGGCCCAAAATCGACTTGATGAGCGAAGAGAGCTCTCTCGCTACCTTGCTAATGCCTTGCTAATTCTAGGTTTGCTAGGAACTTTCTGGGGTCTTCTTGGTGCATTAATTGGAATGCGTGAGGCACTTGGAAATCTCGATGCTCAACAAGATTTCTTTACGGGTCTATCTAGCTCGCTGTCAGCGCCTTTAGAAAGCATGGGCACTGCGTTTTCATCTACCTTATTTGGTCTGGCTGCTTCGCTTTTGTTTGGGTTCATTGAACTTCAGACCACTCGCGCGCATTCTGCATTTTTGGAAAATTTTGAAGCCTGGCTTGCTACTTTTATGCAGACAACAGAACTTGCTTCAGATGACAACAAACATCCGATGTCAGCAAAACCGCGTCCATCGATAGAGCCAAATGCAAATATAGAGACGCTTGGTCACCTAATGCGGCGGGGTCAGCAAGATACTATGGTCTTGAACAATAACCTCGTGAGTCTTTTAGATCAGATAACTCGCGTTGCTGATAAAGTAGAAGCAAACCACCTAGTTCACGAAAAGATACTCTCATCTCAGATGACTAATGAGCAGCTTATTGATAAAATTGAGGTTTTAGTGGATACTTTGACAATAGAAAAACAAACAGATTCTTTATCGGGCATTGATAATAGGATTGTAGCAACTGCAGAAAGCATAGAGCCAAACGATTACAAAGATCCCGCAGATGATGCTGCCGCGGACTCGAGTAAAGACGAAAGTTAGGCTACCGTGGCGCGGAGACGCAGCATCAATGGGGAGCTTAATGTTTGGCCTGCTTTTGTGGATGTCCTCGCGACACTACTTCTCGTCATTATTCTATTGGTGCTAGCAGTTACGCTTACTCAATTTTATACAGCAAATCGGGCTTCCGGATTAGAGCGTATAGGAGATCAACTCAGCGATCAGCTAGAGCAGCGAGTAAGACAATTAACCGCATTACAACAGGAACGTGAGAGCCTAATTCGAGAAGGGGATGACCTTAGAAGTAATGTGGGTGAGTTAACTTATCAGGTGAACACACAGTCAAATGAAATAGACGAACTCCAGATTCTACGCGATCAATTATTTGCCCAAATTGCTCTTCAAGCTGATGAACTTAACGTTCTGAAGAGTGAGCAAATAGAGTTGACCAATAATAGCGAAGCAGCTGAGAAAGCGGTGGAAGATCTTCTGCTTAAACTTGCTGAAATAGAAGGCGGGGATGTTGATCTTGAAGGCGGCTTGCTAACTGTATTAGGACAAATGGACGATAAACTAGAACGACTGCTTAACGTTCTTTCGAATGCAGAGAGGGAACGCAAAAATGCGGAAAATCAGCGCGCAGCCGCAGAAAATGAACTTGCAGAACTTGATGCCAATAACTTTATCCTTCTTGCCGAAAATGAGGGCTTAAGAGCTAATTTAGAAACGCTAAGCTTAAGCGAGAGGCTTAACGACTCATTGCTTATAGAAGCGGAGGAACTTGGTCGCCAGCGCTCCGCTTTCTTCGCTAATTTGATTGAAGTATTAGGGGAGCGTGATGATGTCTCAGTTGTTGGTGATCGATTTGTCTTCCAATCCGAGGTTTTGTTTGATTCTGGCTCTGCCAGGCTAGGAATTAGTGGTGAAGCACAACTTACACGCCTTGCTGAAACGATAATGTCTTTAGCCTCAGACTTCCCATCTGACTGGATTTTAAGAGTTGATGGCCATACCGATGCAAGACCCATTTCGCCTAGTTCTAGAAGCCGTTATCAGAATAACTGGCAGCTTAGTTCAGAGCGGGCTCGTTCTGTTGTAGAGTCACTAATTGCACAAGGGGTGCCACCAAACCGGCTTGTTGCAGCTGGCTTTGGAGAGCACCAACCCCTAATCGATGAAGACACCCCAGAAGCTTTAGCTAAAAATCGTCGTATTGAGCTCAAACTAACAACGCGATGAAGTCTTACACATCCTACAATTTTTTCGGAGCGAGCTAAGCTTCCTTTCGCCCGCGCAAAGCGCTGGCCAAAGTGCCTTCATCCAAATACTCAACTGCTCCGCCTACTGGCAAACCCTGCGCCAACTTAGTAATTTTCAAGCCGCTTGCCTTCAGTAAATCCTGAATAAAATGCGCGGTCGACTGTCCTTCTACAGTCGCTGATAATGCTAGAATCACTTCTTTGAGGTCTCCGCGGCTAACGCGTTGTTTTAGGGATTCAGTACTCAGCAAGTCCGGTGTCACCCCATCTAACGCAGAAAGCCGACCCCCTAGAACATGGTAAAGTCCCTTATAGGTTTGCGCTCTCTCCAAAGCCCAAACGTCCGCAACCTGCTCAACAACACACACAATGCCTACGTCGCGCCCGATATCTCGGCACACACGGCAAACTGATGCAGAATCTAGGTTACCGCACTCAATACAGGGTTGAACATCGTTCGCAACTCGAGCCAGTGTGCTGGCCAAAGGCATCATTAAGTCGGTTTTCCGCTGGAGCAAGTTAAGCGCCATCCTCCTTGCCGACCGAGGGCCAACCCCTGGCAACCTAGATAATAGGTTTATAAGTTCATCTATCTGAGAGATCAAAATCTAGAATCCTAGCCCACCGGGTAGTTTGAGACCGCCTGTGATTGACTGCATTGAGTCGGCAGCTACTTGTTCAGCTTTTTTCTGCGCATCATTCACAGCCGCTACGATTAGATCTTGAAGCATATCAGGATCCTCTGGATCAATAAGAGATGAATCAATTTTAAGAGCCTTAAGTGCGCCTTTGCCGGTGGAAGTTGCCTCCACTAAACCGCCACCTGAGTTTCCTGTTACCTCGAGCTCATCTAATTTCTCTTGAGCTTCCTGCATTTTAGCCTGCATTTGCTGCGCTTGCTTCATCATTGCCTGCATATTTTTCATTGAAGGGTTCTCCATTTAATCTTTGTAGTCGACGTAAGGGATTTGTAGCTCGAAGAAAAGTGGCTGGCGCGGCAGGATTCGAACCTGCAATCTACGGTACCAAAAACCGGTGCCTTACCATTGGGCCACGCGCCATTAGCCGAGGGCTGGGCTTTACCGAGGTGCTTCAGCGCTTTCAAGTGGCATTTATACCTGAATCTATCTTATGACTAACTATCGATGTTTACTTGGATTAATACCTCTCAAAATTGGCGTGTCCCACATATTTCATTAGCCGCAAACGATGAAATCTATCTCCGCCCGTTTGTTTATGAAGATACCTTAGCATATCAGCAGGAGATAAACCTGACATTAAGCGCGCCCGAGACGCCCAAATATATGTTAACCTTTCCGCAACCATTCTATCGTCGCCATGCTCGGGCACGTATAAGCCAAACACATCAATGGCTTCGAGAAGACAGGGGATGGTCATTAGCCCTAATTTACAAGGGTAATCTTGCGGGACAGATGCAGATTATTTGTGGTCTTCCAAGTCGCCGCCGCGCAGAAGTTTCCTATTGGCTAAGTCCAACTTATCGCCGTATTGGCTTAGCACGCAAGGGAGTTAGCGCCTTAATTAAAGCGGCACAAAAACAATGGCCAGTCGATCAAATCGAAGCCACTGTGGTTCCTGGCAATTCAGAATCCATCGCGCTTCTGAAAGACCTAGGGTTCACGCAACAAGAAATAGCTCCAGTTTCATATCGAGTGCAAGGTCAGTGGCGAAGAAAATGGGCTGATCTGGAAATATTTAGACTAGAAGGATGAGCGGTATGAAGAAAAAGGTCATTAAATCTGATGCTGAATGGAGAGCGCATCTCTCACCTGAGGCATATCGTGTAATGCGAAAACAAGGAACCGAGCATCCAGGAAGTTCCCCTCTCAACCATATAATTAGCTCGGGTCGTTTTCATTGCGCAGGCTGCGGAAGTCCTTTGTTTGATTCCGCCACCAAATATGAAAGTGGGTCAGGGTGGCCATCTTTCTATGCTCCTATTTCCGAAGATGCCGTAAGCACACAGACTGATAACAGTTACTTCATGACTCGTAATGAGGTACATTGCAGTCATTGTAAAGGCCACCTTGGTCATGTTTTCCCCGATGGGCCACAGCCCACTGGAATGCGTTACTGTATGAACGGAGTGGCATTAGAATTTATACCTGAAACTGAATAGCCTCATATGGTTACCTACTTATGAAGGATATAAAAACGCTCCCTATTAGATAGCCCTTGAAAGACTTTTTTTGAATCACCATTTCTTAGTCACTGAATGATGCTAGCCTGCCGAATGAGGGGGTTACGCATCGGGCAGTGGGCGCCAAATTTTTGGGTCCGTTATTAATGTCGCTTTAGAAAAAAGGATATGAACTATGCCGACTTATGACTTTACTCCACTATTCCGCACAGCCGTTGGGTTCGATCGAATGAGCAAATTGGCTGATCGAGCACTTCGTATGGATGAACAAGCTAGCGCTTATCCTCCATATAATATCGAGAAAGTGTCAGAAGATGACTACAGAATCACTATGGCAGTTGCTGGTTTTGGAGATTCCGAAATAGATATAACGGTGCAAGAACACGTGCTAATCGTAAAAGCAAAGAAACAAAAAGCAGAGGACCAGTCTGATGCAAATTCGGTTTTTCTGCATCGTGGCATTGCCAATCGCTCCTTCGAACGTCGTTTCCAGCTAGCCGACCACATACAGGTCACAGATGCGCGCCTTCAGAATGGGCTGCTTCATATCGACTTGCTCCGTGAAGTCCCTGAGGCACTCAAACCAAGAAAAATTGAGATTAGCCAAACCTCTAAGGGTTCAAAATCACGGGTGATTGAGAGCCAAGCAGCTTAAACAAAGAGCACTATGATCAAGGAGGGAGCTCTAAAGCTCCCTTTTTTACCCCGGGCTTAGCCAACCAGCAAGATTGACCATTACGCACAGCCAAAGTGGACACCAATATATTGCTACCTTACTTTGTAGCTAACTCTTCTAGTTCCAACCACTCTAATTCGGAAGAATCCAAAGCTTTTGTCAAAGTTTCATGAGCCTCAGTAACTTGCGAAAATTTAATGGGATCATTTGTGTAGAGGCTAGGGTCTGAAAGTTTACGCTCTAGTGCTCTTATTTTCTTTAGCAGGTCTGATATCTCTGCGGGTAAGATCTTAAGACGTGCTGATTGAGTGAATGTCAGGCCCGATTTCTCGTTCGATCGTCTAACTTCATTTTTTTCGCTGTTCGAGCTTTTTGAAGCTTTGTGAGGCTTGACCTTTATGCCCTTGGGAACCCACCCTCCTTGGGCGACCATATCACTAAAACCGCCAGCGAATTTTTGCAAATTACCAGACCCATCAATCAACAGTGTCGAGGTTACAACTCTGTCTATAAAATCCCTGTCGTGTGAGACTAACAAAATAGTCCCCTCGTATTCATCTAGCATCTCTTGCATTAAATCTAAGCTCTCAATATCCAAATCATTTGTTGGCTCATCAAGGATCAACAAATTCGAGGGATTTGCTAGTTTTTTGGCAAGTAGTAGTCGATTTTTCTCCCCACCTGATAGGCCTGATATGGGGCTTCGAACTTGATCATCTCCAAATCCAAAATCACGAAGATAGGTCACAACATGTTTAGCTTTGCCTTGGACCACAATTGAGTCGCCGCCTACGTCAGCGATATAATCCCAGACTCGCTCTGAATCTTTAAGAGAGTCCCGACGTTGGTCTACCCATGTGGGTTCTAAGTTTGTACCATGTTTTATGTTTCCGGAGTCTGTCTCTTCCTCGCCCATTAGTAGCCGAATAAGTGTAGTTTTTCCTGCTCCGTTAGGACCCACCAGCCCTACGCGATCGCCACGCGAGATTCTCAGATTAAAAGGCTTGAAAAGGGTCCGATTTCCAAAAACCTTCGAGATATTAAAAGCTTCGATAACGCGCTTGCCACTAACTTGCCCTTGGTCAAGTTCGATTTTCATTACGCGCTCTTGTCGTTGATTGATGCGTCTTTGTTCTCTTAAATCGCCCAAACGACGGAGACGACCCATATTCCGCCTTCTCCGCCCAGAAATTCCCTCAACAGACCAAACTCGTTCCTGCTCAATGAGCCGATCTAACTTGTGCTGTGCAACTTTTTCTTGCTCTATCAGTTCCAGAGACCACTCTTCAAAATAATGATAAGATTTATCGAGACGCTTAATCTTGCGTTGGTCCAACCAAAGCACACAGTTAGATAGTCGCTCGAGAAACGCACGGTCATGCGAGATGGTTAACAAGGCACCTTCATAAGCGGCTAGGCGTGCCTCTAGCCATTCAATGGCGTGGATATCTAAGTGATTAGTAGGCTCATCAAGAAGCAAGATATCGGGCTGGCTTACTAAAACTTTGATCAAAGCCGCTTTGCGCGCTTCTCCGCCAGATAAGCTCCTAGGATCACACCCAACATTTATGCCTAACTCGTCAGCCAAAAGAGCAACTCTGTAGTCATCTATGCTGGCCCCATCTTCGAGGCTCTCGATCATAAAGTGCCCAACTGTTTCATAACCGCTAAAGTCTGGGTCTTGATCGAGGTATGCCATGTGCACCCCAGGTTGCACCCATCTCTCTCCACCGTCGGGCTCAATAATTCCAGCAATAGTCTTGAGAAGCGTAGATTTACCTGAACCGTTGCGACCAACTAAAACAGCGCGATCGCGCGCACCCATATGAAGCTCTAGATCTTGGAAGAGATGCGCTCGACCTAATTTGAAGGATAAATCCCGTAGAGATAGAATTGGAGGGGCGTTCATCGAAATTCCATGAAGGCAGACCTGTTAAACCGTCAATGATTTAATCTAGAATTATCAATCAATTTAGCGAATAAGCATCCGCATGCTTGAGCAATTTGTTGACCTAAGTCGCCATAATATCAAAAACGATAATTACGCGGCTACCTGTCGATCTCGATTAGATTCTAAAGGCGTTCTTTGTTTGCCAAAATTTTTGAAGCCGGAAGTACTGCACGCATTAGTTGATGCGGCAGCAGAGGTGGAAAAACATGCATATTTTACCACATCAACGCACAATGTTTATTTAACGCCAAAGAATCCGGAGTTACCAAAAAGTCATGTGTTTAATCTGCAGGTAGTCTCAACTAAAGGTTGTGTTTGTGATGATATAATTTCAGCTAACTCACCATTACGTCATATTTATAACAACGCTGACTTTAAAAAATTTATATGCCAAGTTGTCGGAGTAGATTCTCTTTTCCCTTACGAGGATCCGCTCTCATCCATCAACATTCACTATGCACCCAAGGGAAAGGAACTAGGATGGCATTTTGATAACTCAGAGTTCGCAATCACACTTCTTCTACAGGCGCCAGAAGCGGGCGGAGAGTATCATTATATTAAAGATTTAAGAGATGCTAATGCTGGCGAAATGAACTTTGAGGGGGTTAAAGCAGCATTAGAGGGAAGGCTTGAACCCACAGTTCTCCCAATAGAGCCTGGAACTCTCGTGCTCTTTCGAGGTCGAAACTCATTGCACAGGGTTACACCAACAAAAGGAAAGATTTCCCGCTATTTGGTTGTACTAGCATACAATGGAAAGCCCGGGGTGAGCCTCTCAGAAACTGCTCGTCAAACATTCTATGGGCGCGTTGTTTGACTCTCGTGAACTAAATCCTTAAGGGGCGCCGATGCTTCAAATTCGTGGTGTGTAACACCATGTTCGAGAAGGTATTCGAACCCCCTGCTTGGCGAAGGCTCGCTCAGTGGGGTTATTTTGCTTGTGAGGTTTTGGCTTGTTCCAAGGACTTTCGGAAAGATTAGAAGGTGTATTCGGCGGACTCCGTCGGAAGGCCAGGTTAACTGAGGCCGACGTAACCGCCGCCTTGCGCGAAGTTCGTCTTGCTTTGCTGGAGGCGGATGTAGCATTGCCAGTGGTTAAAGACCTTATGGCTCGCGTTAAAGAGGCTGCCGTAGGTGCTAACCTCGTTAAGAAAATTTCCCCAGATCAGTTAGTTGTAAAAATAGTTAACGACGAACTTGTCAAAACATTGGGTGATACGATCCATCCCCTCACAGAAGCCAGCGCGCCTCCAACCATTTTTTTAATGGCTGGTCTACAAGGATCGGGTAAAACAACAACTTCGGCTAAGCTTGGGCTAAAATTTACAAAAGATCGTAAACGGGTTTTGCTGGCATCATTGGACACTCGCCGTCCTGCTGCTCAAGAACAACTAAAAATTTTAGGGAAACAGACCGGAGTTAACAGCCTGCCGATTGTACCAGGAGAGACGCCGCTTCAGATTGCAAAGCGTGCTCAAACAATAGCGGCGCTTGAAGGCTACGACATACTTATCTTGGACTCCGCTGGGCGGCTCTCGATTGATGATGAATTAATGAACGAGCTAGTTGGTGTTCGCGACGCTACCGCTCCGCACGAAACACTTCTTGTTGCAGATGCAATGACTGGTCAAGATGCGGTTAATACCGCGAAAATATTTGAAGAGCGAATAGGGGTAACGGGTCTAGTTCTAACGCGAGTGGACGGGGACGCGCGAGGAGGTGCAGCCCTTTCTATGAGGGCCATAACCGGTAAGCCAGTCAAGCTTCTCGGCACAGGTGAAAAAATGGACGCGCTTGAGGAGTTTCACCCAACTCGCATTGCGTCTCGCATCCTAGGCATGGGCGATGTAGTATCACTCGTTGAGAAAGCACAGGAACTTCAGGAAGAAGGTGAAGCGGAACGGTTGCAGGCAAAACTTTCTAAAGGTCAGTTCGACTTGAATGATATGGCAGACCAAATGAAAAAAATTTCAAAGCTCGGTGGCATTGGTGGGCTTATGTCTATGATGCCTGGCATGGGTGGCATGAAAAAACAATTAGAGGCCGCCAAAGACCAGATAAATGATAAAGTGGTGTCTCGACAGCTTGCTATGATCTCATCCATGACCCCAGGTGAAAGAGCTAAGCCCGAAATTTTAAAGGCTAAGCGCAAGCAACGCATAGCCTCAGGGTCCGGTACGTCGGTGGCAGATCTCAACAAATTGCTAAAGCAACATCAGGGTATGGCCAAAATGATGAAAAAGGTCAGCAAACAATCTCGAAGAGGCGGAATGCCACAAATGCCCTCAGAACTCGAAGTTGGAGACCTCTCCCAACTCGGAAACCTGAAAGGCCTGACAGGCAAATTGCCTAAAGGCTTTCCATTCAAACGCTAAATCCAACAAAAAAGGAAGACAAACATGGCACTAAAAATTCGTTTAGCACGAGCAGGGGCAAAAAAACGCCCATACTACCGCGTCGTCGTGGCTGATAGCCGCATGCCTCGCGATGGTCGCTTTATCGAGCGTGTGGGTTCATATAACCCAATGGTCCCTAAAGATCATGACGAGCGGCTTACGTTAGATGGCGAAAAAATTGCGGAATGGGTGGAAAAAGGAGCTCGACCAACCGACCGAGTTGCGCGATTGATGTCACAGGCTGGATTAGGTGAGGCTCCAGCCATTCCCCAGCAAACTAAGCAAAATCAGCCCAAGAAAAAAGCCCAAGAACGCGCTGAGGAAAAGGCACAAAAAGTAGCAGAAGCAGCGGCAGCTGAAGAAGCACCAGCTGAAGAAGCGCCAGCTGAGTAAACAAAAATAGTACACGCCGAAACATTAGTGGCGCGGTTGTCTCCTGATTATTTAACCGAGGTAATTAGGAGACTATTTTTTATCCTGAGTAAACTTTTGAGGCACGATTCTATGAAATTAGATTGCGGAAACTGTTTGTCTCATCTCAGATAGAGCTAAATTAGCGACCCTTGACCTTGAGGCTCTGGTTGCCCACTTTCGATTAATGAACATGAGCACTGATCAAACTATGCATGCCACAACTATCCTAACGGTTAGAAAAGGCAATCAAATTGTGGTCGCTGGAGACGGACAAGTTTCGATGGGCCCCACGATCGTAAAAGGCACTGCGCGCAAAGTAAGAAGGCTAGGAAAGACAAACGAAATCATTACAGGTTTTGCCGGAGCGACTGCTGACGCGTTCACGCTATTTGAATTGCTGGAATCCAAGCTAGAAAAACACAGTGGCCAATTGATGCGAGCAGCTGTTGAATTAGCAAAAGAATGGCGACAAGACCGAATGCTACGGAGGCTGGAGGCATTACTAATTGTCGTCGACAAGGAGCATAGTTTAATGATTTCTGGAACGGGGGATGTGCTTGATTCGGAAGATGGCATCATAGCGATTGGATCAGGTGGAAACTATGCGCTCGCCGCCGCCCGAGCACTTTCAGATCAAGATATGACTGCGGAGGAGATAGCTCGTAAGGCCATGAAAATCGCTGGAGATATCTGTGTGTACACTAATCATAGCCTAGTTATTGAGACCATTAACCTCTAACCCGACAGTACGCCTGTAACGCGACCAAACGAAATTATTCTTATGAAATCTGCTGCTTACACACCTCGAGAAATTGTTCACGAGTTAGATCGTCACATTGTTGGGCAGCTTGAGGCAAAGCGGGCCGTAGCAATTGCACTTCGAAATCGATGGCGTCGCCAGCAGCTAGATGAAGCGCTCGCGGAAGAGGTGACCCCAAAGAATATTCTTATGATTGGGCCAACGGGATGCGGCAAAACTGAGATTGCACGGCGTTTGGCAAAATTAGCCGATGCACCGTTCACAAAAATAGAAGCCACAAAATTCACCGAAGTTGGTTATGTAGGTAGAGATGTAGAATCAATTATCAGGGACTTGGTTGAGGTAGGCATAAAGCAGACTCGTGATACTCAAATGAAATCAGTTAGGGCTGCTGCCGAAGATGCTGCAGAAGATCGGGTTCTTGATGTTTTTGTAGGTGCGACTGCCAGCGAAGAAACTCGACAAAAATTTCGAAAAAAGCTTCGTCAAGGCGATCTTAATGACAAAGAAATAGAAATAGAGATCCTTGATAAAAAGAGCGGTCTGCCAACCATGGATATCCCGGGGATGCCTGGCGGACAAGTTGGTATGCTAGATCTTGGCGATCTACTTGGATCTAAAGGAAGACCAACCAAACGTAAGATGGCCGTCAAAACAGCGCTCGAAGCCGTTACCGAAGAAGAGGCTGACAAACGATTAGATCAAGAAAGTCTGCAGGCTGAAGCAATAAGTTCTGTTGAAAATAACGGGATCGTTTTCATCGATGAAATCGATAAGATTGCTATAAGTGAACAAAGGGGCGGAGGCGCTGTTAGCAGGGAAGGAGTCCAACGTGATCTTCTTCCACTGATTGAAGGCACACAAGTTTCAACAAAGCACGGCATAGTAAAAACGGATCATATTCTTTTCATAGCCTCGGGTGCCTTTCATCTATCCAAACCGAGCGACTTATTACCAGAGTTACAAGGTAGGCTCCCGATACGTGTAGAACTAACAGCACTTAGCAAAGAGGACTTCCGCAGAATTCTAGCCGATACTGAGCATTCCTTGTTGAAACAGTATCGTGCGCTCCTGGGCACTGAAGGTTTATCAGTAAAATTTTCAGAAGAAGCTATAGACCGACTTGCGGAGCTTTCCTTCAACATCAACGAAAGTGTCGAGAATATCGGTGCCAGGCGACTGGCAACAGTTATGGAAAGACTTTTGGAAGATATCTCTTTCACTGCGCCTGATAAGGGCGAGGATAGTATCCTAATCGACCGTGCTTTAGTTGATGAACGTGTTGGTATCCTTAGTGATCAAACAGATCTAAGTAGATTTATCCTCTAAAGCTCTAAGCTTCTTTAACTTTTTATTTCGAAGCTTTTCGTCGTTACCGGCTAACTTCACGGCTATTGGTTCTTTCGTTTTTTTCACTTTTAGGCCATCAAAATCGTATCGGCCCTGACGCAAGGCCCAGCAGGCCAGCGCCATAGATCTGGGTATGGAATGACCTTGCTTCTCATAATTCTGGAACATTCGCAACTTTAAGCCAAGGGCAAGAGCAGCCTCACTTTGGGTTAAGGCCAATGCTTTGCGCCAGATCTTTAGACCCGCGCCAGTCATATTAGAGTGTTTCTTAAATGCCACGTTCTTTTCACCAAATTTATATGCAATACTTGCGTATTTTTTGAGGTTAATATATGCATAATGTGCATATTTTGAGAGTAACAGTATGAGCAGACAAGCGGCACTTTGGCAATACATGATGACCCCTTATCAGGAAACCGGTCTTGAAGGGCGCAAGCGCTTTCGAAAAAAGTCTGGACCAAATTTAGTTCGCTGGTTGCAGCGCCAACTTAACGCCGCGCTTGGCAATTAGAGCGGCAAAGCTGTTTTTCTAACAACTTTCTTTAAACTAAACTGACTTTGTAAACGCGCGACGTGAGGAAGCGCTGTTAGTTTTGTGCGATGCAAGCGCTCGTAGTCTTCAACATCCTTTACTACGACACGAATTAGGTAATCAGATGTTCCTGCAACTAGTGTGCAGTCCATAACTTCCGGAATCATAATAACCTCCGACTCAAATGCTCTCAATTGATCAGCGTGCTGGCTATCCAGCTCTACCGAAATAAATACTGAAGTACGAAAGCCGAGAGTGTTTGCGTTTAAAAGCGCCCTATAAGAGTCAATCACACCGTTGGATTCCAGTGCCTTTACGCGCCGGTGACAAGCAGCCGGAGATAGGCCAATAGCGTCTGATAACTCTGCATTTGTTAAGCTTGCATCTTCCTGCAGAGATCGTAGAATTTTTTGGTCTATTTCATCCATATAGAATATTTTCCTAATATTAATAATAACATTAATATATTATCTTAATTTAATCCATAATTTTCGGAAATCCGCAAGGACATTTCTGAGTCGATATGTATTTAAAGTACCATCAACTCAGGAGAATTATACATGAGAATTGGCGTCCCCAGCGAGATTAAGCCCCAGGAAAAACGAGTGGGGCTCACCCCTGAATCAGTCGCCGCTCTAATATCGGACGGACATGAGGTCATTGTGCAAGCTGGTGCAGGTTCTGGGATTGGAGCTGAGGACAAGGCCTATGCAGCTGCTGGTGCAACAATTGAAGTGAGCCGAGACAATATCTTTGCGTCATCTGATATGATTGTAAAGGTTAAGGAACCACAAGCTGAGGAGATAGCATTGCTCAGATCAGATCAGCTATTATTTACTTATCTGCATCTGGCACCCGATCGACCCCAAACCGAAGGCCTTCTTGCGTCGGGATGCACGGCTATAGCTTATGAGACCATAACAGACAAAAACGGAGCCCTGCCACTATTGCGTCCTATGTCTCAGGTTGCGGGCCGCATGGCCGTTCACGTTGCTGCAACAACACTTCAGCATACAAATGGTGGACAAGGCTTGCTTATTGGGGGTGTTCCAGGTGTAGGTCCAGCTAAGGTGCTAATACTAGGCGGAGGAGTGTCCGGTCGTCATGCGGCGCAAATGGCAGTTGGAATGGGCGCTGATGTAACGGTTTTTGACCTAAACGTAGCCACCCTTGAACAGCTCGACATACAGTTTGGCGCCTCCCTAAAAACCCAATTTTCTACTCGCGCGGCCCTGTCAGCTGCGCTGAAAACTGCCGATGTAGTAATTGGAGCAGTTCTTGTAGCGGGGGCAAAAGCGCCTAAATTGGTTACAGCACACGATCTAAAAACTATGAAAGCTGGCTCGGTTCTAGTAGACATTGCTATCGACCAGGGTGGTTGTTTTGAAACTTCTAAAGCCACCACACACGAAAGCCCAACCTATGTTGTAGACGACGTCGTGCACTATTGTGTTGCGAATATGCCCGGCGGAGTGCCAAAAACTTCAACTTACGCCCTCAATGCAGCAACACTACCGTTCGCGCGCGCACTAGCAAACAAGGGTTGGAGACAAGCTTGTGCAGAGGATCAACATATAGCACTGGGCCTAAAAATTCACGCTTGAAAAATCGAGCACCCCGAAGTGGCGCACGCGTTTCCAGAGCTACCGAATTCGCTCTAAATACCGACTGTTAGGTCCAGCAATAAGTTGCAGAAGTGTCGAATTTTTAAAGTTTTCAAGCCTGCACTGATTAATTTCAGTCATCCTAAATACTCCGATCTGGAATATTTCCTGAGTAGTGACTAGAGGCTGCAGGATGTATCATGTTGCAGCATTTTATAGATTCGCGAACTTTTTTAATTATCGGGAACTTAAAGAAAGTTGGCACCGGGAGGCTAAGCGCCGAGGAATCAAAGGCACCATTTTACTTGCTAAAGAGGGCATAAACGGGACCATGGCTGTTCCAAACAATCAATACCCTCTATCGGATTTTCTAGATAATGTTGTTGGCTTATACCCAGGCTTGGAAAAGGTTGAACGCAAATGGTCTCAAACTCAAAATGAGCCGTTTCGAAAGCTTAAGGTGCGCTTAAAAAAAGAAATTGTTACTTTGGGAGTCCCCGGCACAAGTCCATCACTCTCGGGCGGAAAACATGTGGGTGTTAGCCGCTGGAACGAGCTGCTGTCAGATCCAAATACTTTGGTAATTGACACTCGTAACGATTACGAAGTTGCTCTCGGGACTTTCAAAGGAGCCATCAACCCCAGGACCGCAAGCTTTAGGGACTTCCCTGAGTACGTCAAAGCTCAACTTCATAACCAGCGTGGACGGCCCGTTGCGATGTTTTGCACGGGCGGCATTCGATGTGAAAAGGCAAGTGCCTATATGCGCGACCAAGGTTTTAATGAAGTATATCAACTTGACGGAGGGATCCTGAATTATCTTGCAACCGTTGATAAAAAACATAGTCAGTGGGAGGGCGACTGTTTCGTATTTGACGACCGCGTTGCCGTAACACACAATTTAGAACCTAGCGGTCATTCGATGTGTAGCGCTTGTCGCCAACCAATCTCTGATGAGGACAAATCAGACAAACGCTATGTTGCCGGAGAATCCTGTCCAGCATGCTTTGGAACGAAATCAGAAGAAGCTCTACAATCCAGCCGAGAGCGCTACAAACAAATCATCCTAGCCGCTCAACGCGGAGAGCAGCACCTTAGACGGGATTAAATTAAGCGCTGGCCATTAGGGACAGCCTTGTCTGGTGCGATCAAAACTATGCCTTTATCCTGGTCTTCAAGCCCGAGACATAGAAACTCTGACATAAAAGGACCAATCTGACGGTCACTGAAATTAACAACGCCGCAAACCTGCTTTCCGACTAACTCATCCGGGCTGTAGTTATTAGTAATCTGCGCGCTCGATTTTTTTAAGCCAATCGTTGGGCCGAAATCCACCCAGATTTTAATTGCAGGTTTTCGAGCTTCAGGAAATGGTTCGGCGTTTGTAATAGTGCCGACGCGAATATCGACCTTTAGGAAATCATCAAAGGGAATAATTCTAGGAGTAGTCATATTTGAAATGTAGCTTAACAATGAGTTTATCACACCGGACTGAGCAAATTATGCTATTCTTTACAACCTCTTGCTAAGCGCAAAAACTTAAAGCCCTCAGAAGCATTCTAAGACTGGCAGTTAATGCAGAAAAATGAACTACGGTTAGACTGCACTACGCGCATTATTTTGTCTCCACATGAAGAGCAAGGCTCGCCCTCGCGACCATACACTGCCCATGCATGCTGAAAATAGCCAAGCTCGCCATCCGCTTGAACGAAGTCACGAAGCGATGAACCCCCAGCTTCAATCGCTCGATTCAACACGTCACGGATTGAAATAGTCAGCTTTTGAGCTTCACTTTTAGTGACGTTTCTTGCTTCACGAGTGGGACTAACTCCTGCTTGAAATAAAGCTTCTGAACAATAAATGTTGCCAACACCAACAACTACACGCTGATCAAGCAAACGGGATTTTATCGATGCCTTCCCTTGTCTAAGCTGACCATACAAATATTTGCTACTAAATTCATTCCCCAAAGGTTCTGGGCCAAGATTATTAAGAAACTTAGAAGTCGTGCCGGCCTTAATCAGATCCATAAACCCAAAACGACGAGGGTCATTATAGCGAATTTCAATCCCGTGGTCAGTTTCAAAAATCACATGGTCATGTTTTACCAAGGGCCCTTTAGTGATCGTAAAACGACCACTCATACCCAGATGCATTAACGCAATGTCTCCGCTTTCAAAATGCCAGAGCATGTACTTTGCTCTCCTTGATAGTTTGACAATTCTGCTGCGCGTCAAAACCTCTGTAAATCCCTTGGGAAAGGGAAATCTCAGATCTGGTCTAGTTACTAAGACCTTATTCAGTGCATGTCCTTGGAGCACTGGAGACAAACCGCGCATGACGGTCTCTACCTCAGGAAGCTCTGGCATACTAAGGTCTAGTTTCTTCAAAGATTGGGTGTGACTGTAAAAGCCGATGCTCTAACTGTTCTATGTTTTTGAACGTACCAATCACGTTCAACTCGGGACATGTTTTCCTTATAAATTGGGCCGCAACAAACACTGCAATGTCTGCATGTGTAAGTTGCTCACCAAACATATATGGATGCACCTCATAACAACGACTATCTAATGCTTTCAAACCATCTTTTATTTGCCATGCACAACGCTCCATCCAATCTGGATAACGGAATTGAGGAGGCCGACGTGTCTGCTCGTAGTAAAGTGACATGCCTTTATCACAGGTTCCCATTGCGATCGACATGGTTTCCTCACAAAAAAGGTCCATTCTTTTATCCACTGGGCGAAACTCCCCCGTTTTCTGGTCCAACCAACGCAGGATTGTCTGGCTGTCCACAAATGTTTGATCAGAATCAACCAGAAACGGAACACGTCCCAACGGGTTATGGCGACGAAGCTCAGCCTCATCGGGACCAGTCATTTTTACTAGAAACTCAAACTCAATATTGGCTAGACTGAGCGCTATTGTGCATCTTCTAGTAAATGGGGAAAGGTTCGAACCGTATAACTTTATCATAATATCTAAAATCTCTCCAACTTTGATTAACTTGAAATGACTTAGGAAGACCGATAAAGGCTGGCAATCAATTTTAAGGAATGTAAAATGAACCGTCTAAACGCCCCAACGTTTTTCGATCTTGCCGTCCCTGTTTCTGGATCTAATGTCATTGTAAGAAATACTCTCTTGGTGGTGTTGGGCTCTTTAATTCTTGCAATTTCAGCGCGTGCTCAGGTGAACATTGGGCCGATACCTATAACACTGCAGACCTTAGCTTTAATGGTGATGGGAGCCACTTACGGCTGGCGTTTAGCCGGTCTTACAGTGGTGACATACCTTACTTATGGCATTATGGGTTTTTCTGTTTTTGCCAACCCACCATTTACTGGAATTGTATACCTCTTAGCATCACCCTCGGCTGGGTTTCTCTGGGGTTTCATTGCTGGCGCAATGTTCATTGGAGCGGCTGCTCAGTGGGGCATGGCACGCAACCCTGTTATGTTAGCGGGCGCTATGATGATCGCTCACGTGATTATCTATATTCCTGGTGTTTTATGGGGGTCAACTTTCATTGGAGAAACATGGCTTCCACAGGGTGAACTGTTTAATGTCTTCGTCACACCGTTCCTCCTGGGCGACACTATAAAGATACTTATTGCAGTTGCTGTTGTTCCAGTTTCATTCAAAGCAATCGAAGCAATTAAAAGAAACTAATTCACCTTCTTTAAAACGGCGGCAAAGAAGCCGTCCAGATTTAACTTCGTATTAGGGGTGGTTCGTAACCACCCTTTTTCTTTTGACCACGTTCCAGGTGGAAGCGTGCAAGTTGGCGTTATTAACTGAAACTCTGGAGCTTCTTCCAGAAATGCCTCAATCTGCATCTCCCCTTCTTCCGGGAAAAGTGAACAAACCGCATAAACCAGAAGGCCTTCTGGCTTCAGCCAGTTGATGGCCCTTCGAAGTAAGGCCGCCTGAATTGGAACATTCTCTAACTGGTCCTTACGGCTATGTATCCAGGGCCATTCTGGATGTCTTCGTATAGTGCCCGAAGCACTGCACGGAGCATCAAGGACAATTAGATCAAAGGGATCTTTTGGTAGAAATTTTCGGGCATCTTCGCGAATCAACTTAGCAGATAATCCCGTTCGCTCTAAATTACTTTGCACCTTTTTTAGTCGTGTTTCTGAAACATCTAATGCAGTGACATCTGCCCCCGCAGCAGAGAGCTGCATGGTTTTGCCTCCAGGCGCTGCACAAACATCTAGGACATGTCGACCTTGTAAATCTCCTAAGAGACGAACTGGTAAACTTGCTGCCAAGTCCTGAACCCACCAGTTTCCATCTTCGAATCCAGGCAGATTGCGCGGGTCACAAGCAGGCATTCGACGATGATGCACAAGCAAGCTTTCCCCGCCGTTAAAACTGGCTTTAGGCTTTAAAGTAATATCAAGATCCGGAACCTCTCTTAAGCCAAGCGCAAGATCATTTGCTCTATCTTTTCCATAAGAATCTTCCCATACATCAATCATCCAGGGGGGCACAGCTACTGCATTTTTCAACCTGTAGCTCGCAAGTTCAAAGTCACGAACGACCCCCCTCAACACAGCATTAACTAGACCGCGCAACGACTTTGGAGCGAGACTTACCGTCTCGTTTAAAACAGCATGAGGCTGTCCGCCCAATACAAGCAATTCAGCTGTACCTAACCTTAGGGGGCCCAAAGCAGCGGGAGAGAGGCTCTCTAGTGGCTTGGTTAAGAGATCTGAAAAAGCAGCGTCCAAGGCATGATGATGTCGAAAAACATGCGTCACTAATGCGCGAACATGAGACTGATCACGAGCATCTAATTTTCGAAACTGAGGATGCTGTCGCAATACATAGTCTATTGGCTTTCTCTCGCCTTTAACTTGACCAATTAATTTCAGCGCCAACGCTCTTGGCTTTAATTCCATCTATATCTTTCCTAGACACACCCAGTCTGGCGCTGAAGTTTTTACTTGCTTAAAAGCCCATGCAATAAAGCCTACAGCACCTTGTAACTCGCAAACCTAGGTTAGCAATCATTCACTGCTCTTGTTCTTGTTCCAATTTCTTCCATATCTCGGATATGTTTAAGAATTTCAAAGGCCATAACGTGCAAAAAAAACCACCGCTCGCAGGTGGAGAAGCGTTAACGAAGACAGAACTGCAAGATTTAATCAAAAAGAAGCGTCTTTCCGCGAAAGCCGAAGAAAAGCATACAGGCGAAAATGGGGGACCAGAGGGCCCCGAGCCTACTCGTTACGGAGATTGGGAGGTAGGAGGAAGGGTATCAGACTTCTGAATTAAGGCCTAGATTAAAGCATCAACTCCACATCAAGATAGTATGTTTCAACTCGATATCGCCTGAGCAGCAGCAAGGCGAGCGATCGGAACGCGGTATGGTGAGCAAGAAACGTAATCTAAGCCTAAACGTTCAAAAAATGCAATTGATGCAGGATCGCCCCCATGCTCCCCGCAAACTCCCAAAACAAGTTTCGAATTGACCCGACGACCGCGTTCGCACGCAATTTCAATTAATTCCCCCACCCCATAGGTATCCAGTGTGTTGAACGGATCAGCGCTCATTACCTCTAATCGGTCATAATCAGATAGGAATTTTCCAGCATCATCTCGCGAGATTCCAAAGGTAGTCTGAGTTAAATCATTGGTTCCAAATGAGAAAAAATCCACAGCTTCTGCAATTCGATCGGCTCGTAAACACGCTCGGGGTAATTCTATCATCGCTCCCACTTTAATATCCAGCCTAATGCTTGAAGAGGAAGGGGACACCTCTTGTGAGATCTTTTCAATACGATCCCTAATCGCGTGAGCCTCAGCTGCAAAAGCCACCAGTGGGATCATAATTTCCGGGTGAGCAGTATTGCCAGTTGCTGCACTAACCGCAGCAGCAGCCTCCAAAATTGCTCGAATTTGCATGTCATAAATCTCCGGGAAGGTAATCCCAAGTCGACAACCTCTGTGTCCAAGCATGGGGTTAGCCTCCATAAGAGCCCGCCCCCGGCGAATGATGAGATCCCGAGGCAAACCCGTACTATCTGACAGATGCTTAACCTCTCCAGCATTGTGGGGTAAAAACTCGTGCAACGGCGGGTCTAGTAAACGCACGGTCATAGGTCGCCCGTCTGCAATCTTGAAAAGCTCTTCCAGATCATGACGCTGCAGAACCTTTAATTCGTCTACGGCATCCTGCCGCGATGCATCATCTTCCACCAGAATGAACTTTCGCAGTCCTGCGAGACGCCCGGGCGCAAAAAGCATGTGCTCTGTGCGACACAAACCAACGCCCTTGGCGCCTAATGCAAGCGCATCACCCAGCTCTTTGACTGACTCAGTGTTTGCTCGAACAGAGAGACGCGCTTGACCGTCAGCCCACGACATCAGCTGCTCAAAGGCGGGGGTAACCGTTGGCGGGCGAGTAGGAACGGCCCCAAAAAGAACCTGACCCGTTGCTCCATCTAGCGTTACAAGGTCGTCCTTATTCAAAGTCAGACTGCCGGCAACCATTGTTTCGCGATTAGCATCAATCGCTAGATCACGGGCTCCTACAATTGCGGGCTTTCCAAGACCCCGAGCTATCACCGCAGCATGACTGGTCATACCTCCCCTGACAGTCAAAACACCGGCTGCTGCCATCATAGCTCTAACATCATCGGGCTGAGTTTCGGTCTTTGCCAGGATAATAGCTTCACCCTTTTTTGCGCGCTCTAGAGCTTCTGCAGCATCAAAAACCACCTTGCCAGAGACGGCGCCAGGAGCAGCAGCAAAGCCATCACACAGGAGAGATTTCTCCACATCTGGATCCAAGGTAGAATGAAGCAAACCCTCTAGTTCAGCTGCTGAGAGACGCGAAAGAGCCTCCCTCTGGTCTATGTGCCCCCGATGTTCCAGGTCAACGGCAAGCTGAAGACTGGCATCGGGACTCGATTGGGCGCTGTCCAAATGCAAAATGTGCCAATCTGTTTTATCGACTGAAACATCAAATTCCATAATATCCTGGAATGTGTTTTCCAAAGACTCTGAGCCAAGATCAACAGCTGTTCGAAACCCAGATTGCAATGTCTCAAGACGCGGTAAAACCATTTCGCCCGTAACACGCCCGTTTGTATCACCGATCAATCGACTGCGCAGTCGTTGACCAACGACCCCTGTTGCGCCCGTTTGTGGATCACGAGAAACAAGTCTAGCCCTTAATGATGAGACTGATATATCAATCGGCGACATTGTAGCCACAAGGATTGGCATTTCGGGTTCCGCAATCTGAAGGGTCTCAATCATCAAGCTTAGTTGAACTAAAGGATCTGCAGATAAAATCTGACCAGCCTCTGACTCTATGGCTTTGCAGTACTCATGGACCTGATCCTTAGAGGGGCTTACTTTTAAAGGATCAAAACCTTGTTCCTCAAGCCAGTCATCAAGTGTAGGCAGAGCTTGATTCGATAAGGCGGACAATTGAGACCAAACACTAATTCCGGCCTTGCGTGTTAAAATTTCCGCTGCATCAGAAGGCAAATTTTCAGGATGCAGTCCTAGGTATTTGGCCGTTTCTAATCTACCAGGTTTAAATTCTAGTGGTAGCAAACGAACGTAGAGAAAGTAACCCTCCTCAAGAGATCCAAATGACCGACCTAAATGTTTATCTAGCTCTTTTATACTACCAGGCAGATTAAGCTTCGAGCCGGAAGCAAGCAAAAACCCGGGTGCCACTGGCAATCCAGCTTTTGCCACCCGAACCAGCGCGTCGCCCTTCTCACCCCATGAACCGGGAACTAGTGTTTCTAACTTATGAAGAAATACTGTCATCCGTTTAGGTACCAAGATAAGATAGATCAGCAACCTCGTTTACGGCTCCGACAAAGTCGGCCAACAAAGAAAGCCTCTGATTTCTAAGTTCTAAATCATCAGCATTTATCATGACGCTATCAAAATATAGATCGATCTTAGCACGTAAACCGGCCAACACATCAAACACGCTTCCGAAGTCATCTTTTGCCATCAAATCAGAAATTACAGGTCTAGCCCGGTCAAGCTCACTCCCAAAAGATTTGTCTGCGGGGTCAGCTAGTGGTCGTGAAACTGTTTTTGAAAATGTTTTTGCTTTTTCCAGTATGTTAGCTGCACGCTTGTAAGCTGCAACCAAGTCATCGGACAGCCGCTCTTGAGTTGTTTGTACGCGACTAACAAACCTATTGATTTTGGTCTCGGTGACGCCACCTTGGACTGCCTGGATAACATCAAATCTTATACCTTCATCACGCAATTGGACCGCCAGACGCTCAATTAAGAAATTGATCAACGAATCTGATATTTCTCCATCTAATTCATACGTGGATACGTGAGCCGTCAATACTGCTGAGAGATCAATATCGAGGCTATTTTCTCTAATTAAACGAACAACCCCCAAAGCCGCCCGTCGAAGCGCAAAAGGGTCCTTTGATCCTGTAGGCTTTTGATCAATCAACCAAAACCCTACAAGGGTATCGATTTTGTCAACGAGAGCAGCAATGCAAGATACAGGATCACTTGGACATTCATCGCTTGGACCTGCAGGCTGATAGTGAGCCGCAATGGCGCTTGAAACTGACTGATCCTCGCCCGCTATCCGTGCGTAATAACTGCCCATTAAGCCTTGAAGCTCAGGGAATTCGTAAACCATTGAACTAACCAAATCCGCTTTCATCAGAACAATCGCGCGAACTGCCAAATCCTCATCGATACCCATAGTTTTGGCAAGTCCCCCCGCCAACACCTTCATTCGCCTAACTTTGTCTGCAACACTCCCGAGCTTAGCATGAAAGACGATGTTCTCTAATTTTGGTAAGCTACTATCTAATGGCGTTGATAAGTCTTGCTCAAAGAAAAATTTAGCATCGGATAATCGTGCATTAAGGACTCGCTGATTGCCTGCCCGTATTGCTGCATAATCGTCATCAGAAGTCATATTAGATACGGTAAAGAACACATTAGCCAAAGAACCGTTCGGATTGCGGGCGCCGAAGTACTTTTGATGCTCCTTCATAGACAATAACAAGCACTCCTCTGGAACATCTAAGAAGTCCCGGTCAAAGTTTCCTTGCACCACCACAGGCCACTCTGTCAGACCAGCCACTTCCTCAAGCAACCCATCGTCTTCTATAAGAGTTAAGTTTGCTGCATCACATAAGCTTCTCAGCTGCCTTTCTATCCGCTTCCTTCGCTCATCCGCACGCAGAACACAGAAATGATCTCCTAGCCGTTTTTCAAGGGTCTTCACTGAGTCAACTTGAAAAATGCCGTTACCAAGAAACCGGTGTCCTTCAGCTTCTGCTGTGAACGGCAAAATTTCACCGCCTCCAAGCTCTAAATGACCCTTCAACGCTTCACCGTCGAATACTGCTAAAATGCGCCTCAGGGGGCGAACCCAGCGAAAAGAAGTCTTCGCCCATCGCTGAGATTTAGGCCAACTGTGCTCATTAATAAGCTCTAGCAACAATGAGGGGAGTGCGGTCTTTGTATCTATCCCTTGAATATACTTTTTAGTAAACCAAATGTTGCCCTTCTCTGTAGCGCGCAGCTCAGCATCATCTAGCGAGACGAGACCGGCACCTCTTAAAAAACCCTGAATTGCTTGATCTGAAGCGTCTTCTTTTGGACCTTTGCGCTCTTCAATACGGTCTTCTTGCTTATCAGGCAGACCCGCTATAGCGAGAGTTAGACGGCGAGGTCCGTAAAAAGCTTCAGATTGGTCAAATTTTAACCCTGCTTCTCCTAGTTTGCGCTCTAGGCTCTCTAACATCTTTTTGGCAGCACCAGACTGCATCCGCGCGGGAATTTCCTCAGAGAATAGCTCAAATAGAAGATCTGGCATTACGAGCTCCCAGCTTCATAAGGTGGTGGTTGTTTGCCTCGGCCACCTGGAGACTTGTTCCAAGATTCAGCGCAGCCTCGGGCAAGGTCACGCACTCGACCAATGTAGGCTTGCCGCTCAGTTACAGAGATTACACCGCGAGCATCAAGTAAATTAAACAAGTGCGAGGCTTTCATCGTTTGGTCATATGCTGGGAGGGGCAGCGATGGCTCCATGCTCAGAAGACGTTGGCATGTTACCTCAGCTTCATTGAACTGGCGAAATAACACCTCAGGGTCAGCATGTTCAAAATTGTAAGCGCTATGCTCTTGCTCAGATTGCAAAAAAATATCCCCATACGATTTGCCCCCTTTTTCAGTGGCAACGCCGTCCCAATCAAGCTCATAGACGTCCTCAACTCCTTGAACGTACATGACCAGGCGCTCCAACCCATATGTCAACTCAAGCGGGACCGGATAGCAGTCTATGCCGCCAACTTGTTGGAAATAAGTAAACTGGCTTACCTCCATCCCATCGCACCATATTTCCCAGCCCAAACCCCAGGCCCCTAAGGTAGGACTTTCCCAATCATCTTCTACAAATCGAATATCGTGCTCGTTTAGATCAAGGCCCAAGGCCTCTAAGGAACCTAGGTATAGATCCTGGCTATCTTTTGGCGAGGGCTTCATCAGAACTTGAAACTGATAATAGTGTTGGAGGCGGTTAGGATTAGCGCCATATCGACCATCAGTTGGACGTCGGGAGGGCTGCACGTATGCAACATTCCAAATGGTATCACCAATCGCACGTAAAGTGGTCGCAGGATGAAAAGTTCCTGCGCCTACTTCCATATCGTAGGGTTGCAAAATTACGCAGCCCTGCTCTGCCCAATAGGACTGAAGGTTTAAGACAAGTCTCTGAAAACAAGTTTCAGGATTGGCTTCTTTTTTTAGTCGGGGTTGAAAGCTCATAGTCCCGCAATAGGGAGGCGACAGGATGAATCAACCACAGTCGAGACAAAGCTCTGATTTTATTACTGAAATAAGGGTTGCCTTGCACTTAGGACACGTTTGAGTAGTTTTTCCCCACCATCAAACTATCAGACGCCATGATCCTTTTTCACATCAACTCCGCCAGGCAAGTAATTAAAGTATGTTTTCATTCGAATTTCAACTGCAGCATCTTGTCGAAAGTTAACCTCTAAACCACTTAGATGAGTATGGACCCTATACTAGATTTTCGTGGCCTTAGATGCCCGTTACCGGTTCTTAAAGCCCGAAAAGCTATAAAATCTATGGCGCCTGGCGCTGTCGTCACTATTCTTCTTACAGACCCCAGCGCACCAGAAGACTTTAAAGACTTCTGTCGTATCAGTGGCCATAGTTGGGTACGTGTAGAATCACTTGCAGACCACAGTGCCTTAACTCTAGTACTCAAATCATGACCGAGTCTCCAATTAAAATACCCGAAGAAATCGCCAAGCTCAGCTTTGAAGAAGCGCTTGATGAGCTGCGAGCGCTGGTCAGCTCCGTCGAGAGAGGGGACGCTAAACTAGATGACGCAATACAGGCATATGCAACAGGTTCCGCGCTGCGACAGCACTGTCAGAACAAGCTAGCTGAGGCTAAAGCAAAAATCGAACAACTGACATTTGGACCTGACGGCACTCCAAATGGTACTGAACCTTTTGAAATCTAAACTGATAGGCGCTTTAGAATGGCACTCAGTGCCAACCACTTGATCAATTTTTGTGCTGCAATACTCAAAATTATTTTATGAAGCTTTCAGAAAATCATAAGACCATTGTTGCTGAAATTGAGCATAAGCTGGCGCAGGAATTGTATTTTGACCCTTCGTTACCGCAGGCCAAAGTATTGGATGCTATGCGATACGCAACCCTTGGAGGTGGAAAGCGATTACGAGGAACTCTAACAGTTCTCAGTGGAGATTTCTGTGGTGTAAACCGCGAAAAATCGATCGCGCTCGCGGCTGCAATTGAGTGCATGCATGCTTACTCATTAGTTCATGACGACCTTCCCGCCATGGACAACAGCGCCACTCGCCGCGGACAACCCTCTGTTCATCGGGCTTTTGGTGAAGCGACTGCGATCTTGGCCGGTGACGGCCTTCAAGCACTTGCCTTCGAGCTAGCCGCAGACGCTAATTTAAGTGCAGATGGCATTAAAGCATTTGCCTCAGCAGTGGGTCGCTTTGGAATGGTTGGGGGGCAAATGCATGATATGCTTGCAGAAGTCGGAGAAATCATACCATCTAAAGCTTCTCTTGAACAACTTCATCTTGGAAAAACCGGGGAACTTATAATATTCGCAGCCTGTGCAGGAGTTTATCAATCTGGACTTGAGGCGCACAAAGTCTCTCTGACGGTATATGGAAAGCGGCTAGGTTTAGCATTTCAAATCTGGGATGATGTGCTCGACGTAATTGGAGACGAAGAGAAAACTGGAAAACCCACCAGCCAAGACCAGAACAAGATGACCTTTACAAGCTTGCTAGGATTAGAGA